>CALGJU010000116.1 GCA_937928685.1 uncultured Granulosicoccaceae bacterium | reverse complement strand
TGCCAGTGAGATATCGTCTGATCTATTGAACGATCAAAAAACCGACGTGCGACCGTCAAAGTTACCACCCTCTCCGATCGCTACTATTGGTGCTAGTGCTGTTCTGCGTTGGGGTGAATATAGGGCGGGTAAAGAGCTTTAGTCGGTGATATACATCCGCTTGGCATTTTCGGCATCGAAGGATGCGATATTTATTTCGAATGAGCTTACCCGCAATTGCGGGATAGCAGTTGTGTATCGGGTGAGTGATCTTGCCTTAAGACATGCAGAGGCTATTTCGAATTATGTCGACTGGTTGAATTATTCTGTCACGGCATTTGTAAGGGTAAGAGTATAACTAGAAAGATAAATGTGTGAGAACGTGGCGTTAACTGACAGGGGCAGTTCAGCTCTGTTAATGACAGCGTCTGGAAGTATTTCAGAAGCGTTGAGTTGAGATCAGAAGTGTATTGATTAAGAGGCGGAGTCCTTCGAGCGGTATGAATTTAATTGGCGTCAGCATCTGGCGCCAATATTTTTATCTCAGATTCATCTGCATACTTTTAATTTTGCCTGATTTCCAGTGTAAAATAGAGGTACTTGTCTACAGCCTGGAATGTGATGACCGGAACGCTCGTAAAGTCTTCATTGTTAGAGTCTGCATTGAGTAAGCTCAATCTGGAAAGAATCACGCTCGACATCCGCGGCCCGCACTTGATCGCCACGCTCGATCACGCTGCCACTAAAAATGCACTGACTGATCAGCTGATGCATGAACTCAATTTGGTGCTGGACAACACCTGCGATGACAGGACGCTGCGCTCATTGGTGCTGCGCGGTGCCAATGGTGCTTTTTGTGCAGGCGCAGATTTAAAGGCGGCGTTGCACTGTATTGATGAGCCGACCGGGGTATCTGACCCGGTGGCCTCTATGAACCGTCAGGTCGGAGAGCTATACCTCAAGCTGAATCACTATCCGAAAGCCGTTATTGCTGTGGTGGAGGGGCCGGCGTTTGGTGGTGGTTTCGGGATGGCTTGCTGTGCCGATATTGTTATCGTCGGCGAGAAAGCCTTATTTGCTCTGTCTGAAACCACCCTTGGTTTGCCACCAGCACAGATTGCCCCGTATGTGGTGGCACGTGTCGGGCAGTCAGGGGCACGGCGTCTGGCGCTAAGTGGAATGAGGGTGGATGCCGACGAAGCGCTTCGGATTGGCCTGGCGGATGAGTACTGTGGACCAGAGTCGATAGAGGTTCGCCTGACCGAGGTGCTGAATTTTGTCGCTAAGTGCTCGCCTGAAGCCAATGCGGTGACGAAGCGTATTATTCTGTCGACCGAGCCATCGGTTGAAGATGCTGCACAGTCTTTTGCCGATTCTCTGCGCCATGCGGAAGGTCGGGAAGGGGTGGCCGCCTTCAATGAAAAGCGTCCGGCCTCGTGGGTTGAGAAAATATAGCGGGCCAAACTGGATCGCATATCGCGATATACTCGACATTTAAACCACCAAAGCGGCTTTTTTGAGAACTTTGTAGACTCGAAAAAGTGTGATTTTGCGAGCTGGCATTGCAGTTGCGCTGCAACTCGCGAGGACAAACGGGAGCACGAATCATGTTCAACGCATCATTGAACTTTGCACTGGGT
Source organism: uncultured Granulosicoccaceae bacterium (assembly GCA_937928685.1). Classification (GTDB taxonomy): domain Bacteria; phylum Pseudomonadota; class Gammaproteobacteria; order Granulosicoccales; family Granulosicoccaceae. Next base: position 39,243 of record CALGJU010000116.1, on the reverse strand, counting down.
GACGATATCGAGGCGCTGCGCGATCTTGTGCATCGATGGGCGCAGGATCGACTGGCGCCGATGGCCGCAGAAATTGATAAAAGTAACCGCTTTCCGCCTGAACTCTGGCCGGAGCTCGGTGAGTTGGGGTTGCTGGGTGTCACCGTTGATGAAAAGTATGGCGGCGCTTCGATGGGTTATCTAGCGCATACCATTGCGGTGGAAGAAATAGCTCGCGCCAGCGCATCCGTTTCTTTGTCATACGGGGCACATTCTAATTTATGCGTTAATCAGATCCAACTTAACGGCACGGAGGCGCAGCGCGAAAAGTACCTGCCAAAGCTTGTGTCTGGTGAGCACGTCGGATCACTGGCAATGTCTGAGGCGGGCTCCGGCTCTGATGTCGTATCAATGAAGCTGAGCGCTGAAAAAAAGAACGGCCACTACGTGCTAAACGGCACCAAATACTGGATTACCAATGCACCCGAAGCAAATACTTTGGTGGTGTATGCAAAAACGGATGCGGCTGCCGGCTCCCGTGGAATAACCGCTTTTATCATTGAGCGTGACTTTAAAGGCTTTAGTACCTCAGCACACTTTGACAAGCTCGGGATGCGTGGTTCTAGTACGGCTGAGTTGATCTTTGATAACTGTGAAGTGCCTGAAGAAAATATTCTGGGCTTTGAGGGTAAGGGCGTTAACGTATTAATGTCCGGGCTTGACTATGAACGAGTAGTGCTGGCAGGTATTGGTGTGGGAATTATGCACGCCTGCCTTGATCACATCATGCCTTATATGCACGAGCGTAAGCAATTTGGTGAATCCATTGGTAACTTCCAATTGATGCAGGCAAAGATTGCAGATCTTTATGTCGCCATGAACTCATCACGTGCTTACGTCTATGCCGTAGCCGGTGCTTGTGATCGTGGTGAAGTAACACGACAAGACGCAGCGGCCTGTGTTTTACTCTCCAGTGAAAAAGCCATGCAGCAGGCAGTGCAGGCAGTGCAGGCTATGGGGGGCGCAGGCTTTATGAACGACTCTCCGGTGAGTCGCTTAATGCGTGACGCAAAACTGATGGAGATTGGTGCAGGCACCAGTGAAATAAGGCGTATGTTGATCGGTCGTGAACTGATGCGGGTGACCTAGTTGAGTATTATCCGGTCATCTGTTTCTTCCACTTCGGAAGCATTCAAAAAAAATACCGCAGCACACGCGCAGTCGCTTGAAGCGGTGGCATCCGTAGCCACGCAGGCAGCTCTTGGTGGTGGTGATAAGTCTCGCCAACGTCATATTGGTCGTGGAAAAATGTTGCCACGTGAGCGTGTAGCCAATTTGCTCGATGCCGGCTCGCCTTTTTTAGAGGTCGGTGCCACTGCGGCATACAATCTCTATGACAATGCAGCGCCTTGCGCAGGTGTTGTTGCGGGCGTTGGTCTTGTGCACGGTCAGGATGTGATGGTGATCTGTAACGATGCCACGGTTAAAGGTGGCACCTACTACCCGATGACGGTAAAAAAACATTTACGTGCTCAGGAAATCGCCAGTGAGAATCGACTGCCTTGTGTTTATTTAGTAGACAGTGGTGGGGCGAATCTGCCTAATCAGGATGAAGTGTTTCCGGATCGTGATCACTTTGGGCGTATCTTTTATAATCAGGCACGAATGTCGGCCGAAGGTATTCCGCAGATAGCGGTTGTTATGGGGTCTTGTACGGCCGGTGGAGCTTATGTACCTGCCATGTCCGATGTAGCGATCATTGTGAAAGAGCAGGGCACCATATTTTTAGCCGGTCCGCCGTTGGTGCGCGCAGCGACCGGTGAAGTGGTATCTGCGGAGGATCTTGGTGGTGGTGATGTACATACCAGGCTCTCTGGTGTGGCCGATTACCTGGCTGATGACGATTCCCATGCTCTGGCGCTGGCAAGGCAGTCAATAGCAAATCTGAACTTAAAAAAACCTGACACTGTGGTACTGCAACCATCTGAAGAACCTTTGTATGATCCGGCAGAGATTACCGGGGTGGTTCCAGCGGATCTTAAAACGCCGTATGACATTCGTGAGGTGATTGCGCGCGTAGTAGACGGATCACGTTTTGATGAATTCAAAGCCCGTTATGGCAGTACTCTGGTGTGTGGCTTTGCGCATGTTCACGGAATGCCGGTGGGACTCATTGCAAACAATGGCGTGCTTTTTTCAGAATCAGCGGTTAAAGGTGCGCACTTTGTAGAGCTTTGTTCGCAAAGAAAAATACCGTTGGTATTTTTGCAAAATATCACAGGCTTTATGGTCGGTAAGCGTTATGAAAATGAAGGCATTGCCCGTCACGGCGCCAAGCTGGTTACCGCGGTGGCAACGACCAGCGTGCCGAAACTTACCTTTCTGGTAGGCGGCTCCTTTGGCGCTGGCAACTATGGTATGGCAGGCCGTGCTTACGGGCCGAGGTTTTTGTGGTCATGGCCGAACTCTCGTATTTCAGTTATGGGTGGTGAGCAAGCTGCGGGAGTGCTCGCCACTGTTCGGCGTGATGGCATGGAGCGCAAAGGCGAGCAATGGTCTGCTGAGGAAGAGGTGAAGTTTAAACAGCCTACGATAGACATGTTTGAAGAGCAGTCACATCCGCTGTATGCCTCTGCCAGATTGTGGGATGACGGTATAGTAGATCCACGTAAAACCCGAGACGTGATGGGACTGAGTTTGTCCATCGCGTTGAACGCCCCTATAGAGGACACCCGTTTCGGGGTGTTCCGGATGTAGCCATGTTTACAAAAATACTGATAGCCAACAGAGGTGAGATCGCCTGCAGAGTGATCCGCACGGCGGTAAAGCACGGTGTTAAGACAGTTGCTGTGTATTCAGAGGCCGATCACAATGCGATGCATGTTGCCCTGGCAAATGAAGCTGTTTGCATCGGGCCTGCGTCCGTCAGTGAAAGCTACCTTCGTGGTGATGTGATTATTGAAGCAGCACTTGCGACTGGTGCTGAAGCGATTCATCCGGGTTATGGTTTTCTTTCTGAAAACCCAGACTTTGTTGAAAAAGTGGAGCAGGCGGGATTGCGCTTTATCGGTCCTCCCGCATCGGCAATACGGGCAATGGGTCTTAAAGATGCGGCAAAGAAACTCATGCATGAAGCGGGAGTGCCAGTGGTGCCCGGCTACCATGGTGAAAATCAAGAGGGTGAGTTTTTAGCTCAGCAAGCGAAAGACATTGGCTACCCGGTGTTGATAAAAGCACGCGCCGGTGGTGGTGGTAAAGGCATGCGACTGGTTGAAAAACCGGATGACTTTTCCGATGCATTAGCGAGCGCGCAGCGTGAGGCACAAGCAAGTTTTGGCGACGCGGTATGTTTAATTGAAAAGTACATCACCTCTCCGCGGCATATTGAAATACAGGTGTTTGGTGATGATCACGGCAATGTGGTGCATTTGTTTGAGCGTGACTGCTCGTTGCAACGGCGTCATCAAAAAGTTATAGAGGAAGCACCTGCACCCGGTATGACCGAAGAGATGCGCCAAGCCATGGGCAAGGCTGCTGTGGAGGCGGCCCGGGCCATAGATTATTCCGGCGCCGGCACCGTTGAGTTTATTGTTGATGGCTCTGACGGGCTGCAACCTGATCAGTTCTGGTTTATGGAGATGAACACCCGTTTGCAGGTGGAGCACCCTGTGACTGAAGCGATTGCAGGCTGTGACCTTGTGGAATGGCAGTTGCGTGTCGCCTCAGGTGAACTGTTGCCGTGTACCCAGCAAGAACTGGCAATTGATGGCTGGTCTATGGAAGCACGGATTTATACCGAGGATGTGGGTAAAGGATTTTTACCAGCAACCGGTACTTTGCATCATCTTGAGTTTCCGGAGTTCGCAAGAGTGGATACCGGAGTGCGTCAGGGTGATGTGATATCACCGTTCTATGATCCGATGATTGCCAAAGTGATTGTGCATGGAGCGACACGGCATGCAGCGCTACGATTGATGCGGCAGGCACTACGTGACACTCACGCAGCCGGCACTGTTACTAATACTAATTTTTTAAGTGATTTATTTGATCATCAGGATTTTTCAGATGGTATTTTTGATACTGGATTGATTGATAGAAGTATTGATCAACTGACGGAATCCGCACGTGTGCCAGACTCCATGATCGCGATTGCGGCGATAGAGGCGGCAGGAATCAACAGTCAGAGCCACAATACTTTTACGGCGTTTTCATTGTGGCAGCCTCTAGCGCATACAGTAAAATTAATTGATCAATACGGTGCTGAAGTGTCGGTTTTGCTTGAAGGGGAGAGTTCAGATAAATGGCGTGTGACGATCAATGAAACCATTTATCTCCACGAGAGGCTGGGGGCTGGTCGTGTGCGTTTTAATGATGCAACCATAGAGGCAAGGTGTGTAACGCATTTAGCTGGCGTCAGTGTGTTTTCGGATCGGGCCTGGCATTTTACAGTGATCGATCCGCTGATCGAGAGTGGTGGTGAGGCCGCTGGTGGAGATCAAATTATAGCCCCGATGCCCGGGCAGATAAAAATGGTTAACGTTAAGTCTGGCGACACAGTAGTGTCAGGTGATGCTCTGATAGTAATGGAAGCCATGAAAATGGAGCATACACTTACCGCCCCGCGTGACGGTGAGGTGGATGAATTGCTGGTATCGCTGAATGATCAGGTTGAAGATGGTTCGATTCTATTGCGCCTGAAGGTAGAAGAATAGCCGGTCACATTGATCAATAGAAAATCATGATTTTGTAGGGTGGTATAAGCGCAAAGAGGCTTTGGCAAGAATGCATAAGCAGGTGCTGCGATGTGCAGACCACACGCAAATAACCTTCGTAATACGAACTGGAAATTTCTACCTGATATGCCACTCGCTCACGCGTCGGGTTTCCTGCGGGATATTTGTTCGTAGTGCGCGGTCAACAAACCCGCCAGCGTGAGCGAGTGATGTCTGGCTCGTCAAGCCGCTCAGTTATGCCGCCTGCGTTGATTTAGATAGTGCTTTGTTGGGCGTACGTGATCACTTTACGTACTGGGTATCCCTCGCTGATGTACTGGAACAAATAGATTGCACGTATGAGTCAATCAAAGTGTCTAATTTTTGATTATCTGAGCTTGCCGGGCAACTACTCTGTCAACAGAGATACCAGTGATCGTGCCATCACTTTAGCTGAATCAACCATGTCTTGAATGCCGACATACTCATCAGGTTGATGAGCCAGATCAAGAATACCCGGTCCGTAGGCGATGCAATTTTTCAATCTTCCGATGCGATCAATGTGTTTTTGATCATAAGTACCGGGGGATACGACAAAATCAGGGTCTTTGCCAAGTTGGCTTTTAATCGCATCACTGATCGCAGTGACTATCGGGGCATCTTTATCGGTCATTGTTGGAATGACAGAGAACAGTTCTTTTGTTGTCGCTTTGAATTTTTTCCGGCTTTGGCCTACCTCAAGTAGAAGCGCCTGCAGCTCTTCACGCACTTCATCAATGTCTTCTTCAATGATAAATCGTCTGTCGAGTACCATACGGCAGCGGTCCGGGACTAACGGCGAGGGCAGGCCGGTATAGCCTTCTTCCGGTTCGGCCAATCCGCCATGAATGGAATTAATATTGAGTGTCGATTGGCGTGCCTGTTCCGGTACCACAGGCATGGCGGTCTTTTTGTTTGCCAGTGATGGGTAGAGTTTTTGTTCTATCGCCTCGAGCACCGCGCCCATATGTCTGACGGCACAATCACCCTGGAACGGCATTGAACCGTGGGCGATGTGGCCGTAGGTTTCGATCTCGGTCCATAGTACGCCGCGATGACCAAGGCAGATACGGTCCTTGTTCAGGGGTTCCGGGATAACCACATGTTGTACTCTTTCGGGATTAAACCAGCCTTGTTCGGCAAGGTAGGCCACTCCACCGAAGCCACCGGATTCTTCGTCTGCGGTGCCTGAGATTTCGATAGCGCCACTGTAATCCGGGTAGGTCTGGATGAATTTTTCTGCCGCAACTATGGATGCGGCTAATCCACCTTTCATGTCGCAAGCACCGCGACCGTAGACTTTGCCGTCTTTCACTACGCCCTCGAACGGATCGACTGTCCAGCCGTCGCCGACCGCGACCACATCGGTATGAGAATTAAAATGAACGCATTGGCCGGATCGCTTACCTTCATGTCTTGCAATAACGTTCCAGCGCGGGTACCTATCACTATCCCCCAGCGCACCGTGAGCCCGGACCAGTTCACACTTGAATCCACTGCCGGTCAGGCGGGCGCTGATGAGATCGCAGATTTCGCGATAGTTCTCAGCTGGTGGATTGATCGTTGGAATATTGATCAATTGCCTTGTTAGTTCAACCAGATCGTCTGCTGCGTCATCAATTGCGGTGCACATCTGGTTGATTTGATCGTCTTTGTGGATCATTGCTCGCTCTTTGTGTGATTTACAGTCGATTAAGTTTCCGCACAGTTGCTTGCTTTATACTCCACAATTGCACTGAGTGAAACGGTCTACACCGGTGGCTGACGTCGATAAGTTCCAGGTGCCCGGTAGTGGTGTGTTTTAGTTGACAGAATCCTCATTTTCTCATTAATGCTCGAACTCTGTATCAATATAGTAACGAAACGCACGGACTAAATTTCAAATTCTGATATGTTGCGCAACCGCAGGGTGATCGCTATTTGCAGACCTCGCTCAGGTCTCAGCTCTTGTATTGATTAAGGAATAGTTTTAGTGAAAGCATTTGCCTTTACCGCCGTCCTACTGGTTGTTCTCGCGGCTTGCAGCGATGGCAATATCAGTACACCGAATGGATCCGATAATGTTGGCGGGACGTCAGGCGGCGACAATGGAAATAGCTCTGGAATCGGCGTCTCTGGTCTTACCGTGCGGCACCGCAATGGGCAAACCTTTCTGGTGTGGAATGAATCGGGGAGCGCGCAGTATCATGTGTATCGCCACAATTCACAAATTACCAACAACAACCTTGGCTCGGCAACTCGACTGACCGAGCGTTGGGGGCCGCTTGATCAGAACACCTCGGTCAACCGCTATGGCAGCAGCGTTGCACCGACTCACTTTGTGATTAATGACCTGTCCACCCCACTAGGTGATGATAAAGGGCTATTCGTTCATACCACTCAAAATGGCCAGCAGGGCGGTGCCTATTATGCAGTGACGACTGTCTCTGGCGGGGTTGAGAATAGAAATATCGTTAACGGTGCAAATGCGAGTAGCCAGTCAGTCAATGAGTCGGTGAGTACGCCGAGACCGGTGCTGACCTTATCTAAAAATGGTGGTAAAGGTCGTGTCTATACGCAATACATGGATTACGCAAACTGGAACCCGACCCTTAAAGGGTATGCGTTCAACTTTGCAGTAGCGTTGCCTGCAAACTACAACAGTTCGCGTGCATACCCGCTAATGCTTGAAATGCATGCTTATGGTGGAGATCATAAGTATGTTGATCAGGCTCAGTTTGACTGGCCGGTGATCCAGCTGTTTCCGAGTGATCCTGGAGAGAGCGTTAATACCTTCCACACCTGGTGGTATGGCTTCGCTGCGGATCACAACTATCGCACACAAGGGTTAACACCACGCAGTGGCAACGTTGAGAACTTTACTGAACAACGTGTGATTGCGGCCGTGAATTTTATTATCAATGATGGTCAATTTAACGTTGATAGAAACCTTGTACACGCCTATGGTCATTCTATGGGGGCGTCGGGTGCTGTGGCATTGGGCATGCGGTATCCAAGTGTGTTTTCCGGTATCTATGCCAGTGAGGCGATGACTAACTACGGCACCAGCCCGACCTTTCAGCGAAACTTTGTTTCCCTGTGGGGAGAGCGTTCGGCTAATCTGCCAATCGTAAACAATGGACAGAACAACGCTGACATAAGAAATTACGGCGCAGGTGGATCTCAGGCAACAGGTGTCTGGAGCTGGATGAATCATCAGGAACAATTGCGTCGTCGTCGTGCTGATCGATTTGCCTATCTTATGGTTGATCATGGCAAAACGGATGAAGTGATCCACTGGCCTACTCAAGGCCAGCCTATGGTGAAGGCGTTAACGGATGCCAGAGCCGGGTTTTCTGCGGCAGCGGTAGGTGGTGTAGGTCATAACTGGTTGGGTTTTGAATCGGTGGTAACCAGTGTGTTTGGCCTTGGCTATGGTGATGAGGCAGCGTGGCGTTACCCACGAACATTAAGTTTCCCTGGAATTCACTTCGCCACCGGATCAGGTGCTGTGCAACCCGGTAGCTCCGGTACTGACCGATACAATACGAACATAGAGTGGGCCACACCGAAAAACAATTTTGCTCAAGGCATTGTCGATACATCTACCAGGTATGAAATTTCCATCCGTTCGACGAGCAATAATCAAACGGCTGACATTACTCCTCGTAATACCAACTCTTTTAAGCCAGCCTCTGGTAAACGCTGCAACTGGGCAGCAACAAGTATCAGTGGCAATCAAACCGTGGGGTCGGGTAATGCCACGGTGGATGGTAGCCGCTTGCTTACTGTTACCGGTGTGCCGATTGTTTCTGGTAGTGGCACGAGACTGGTTGTCAATTGCCCTTAAGCCTGGTAACCACCGAAGGTCTTGCCGCTTATAAAAGGCGGCTGCCCGAATCAAAATCAGCAGCCTGTTTGCGCAGGGTCTATTGCGCACGCTTATACCCTTGGAAGTTCATTTGAATATTAGTGAAACAACAGCACTACGTACTACGGCGTCTGCTTATACGCGTTGTATATCAGCGCTACTGCATCTACTGCTTTGCCTGACACTGCCGTTTTCCGCAACCATTGCCCATGGCCAAAACGTAGCGGTGGAAGGTGCGGCGTTCATTAGTCATCCACCTGCGGGGGATGTTTTGTCAGCTGGTGCCAATACAATTTACTTCAGCCCCGGGTCGATTGAATTTGATGAATGGCGTATAACGCTCGGTACCTCTCCTGAGGTCACTGGTCTGTTTGACAGTGGTATACGGGTGTTGCACCGAGATCCGTGGGAAATCTCGCTTGGAGCAATTCCTACTGATGGAAAGCCTGTCACCATGCGGTTTTGGCAACGCAACAATGGTGCGGCATGGATAACGTTTGATACACAGTACAATACGGCTAGTGGCACCGTGGAGGCTGCTCAGCAGGAAAGTGTAAATGCACAGCAACCGTCAACGGTGTCTGAGTCAAGTGTCGTAGTGCCAGTAGTTGCTAAGCTTAAGTCTGTTAAGGGTAAAACTGTACAGTCGATAAAGGCAGTACATCGTAGTGGACAAACCTTTATTACCTGGACTGAGCTAAAGACAGATGCTCGATACCATGTCTATCGACACAACGTTCCTATTACCGCTTCTAACGTTGCATCTGCTGAATTGCTTACCGGCAAATGGGGACCGCTTGATTCAGATACGTCCGTGAATAAGCATGCCGTCGGTGCGGTGCCGGGGACTTATGTCATCGATGATCTGGCGGCACCCTTAAGCCCGCAGAATGGTTTGTTTGTATACACCAGTCGTACGTCCGAAAGTGCTTTCTATGCAGTGACATCAGTTATAAGTGGTAGGGAAATTCCATCGTTTGTTGGTGGAGAAAATAGTTTGCTAAATGCGGTCAAAGAATCGGTAGCGCGACCGCTTCCGGTACTGACTTTGTCACTGAACAAAGGTAAGGGTCGCGTATATACCCAATACATGGACTATGCGAATTGGAACCCGACGCTTAACGGCTACGCCTATAATTATATGGTAACGCTGCCGGCAGGTTATCGGTCTTCACGCGAGTATCCATTGTTGATTAACCCGCATGCCTACGGCGAAACCGTAACAGTAAGAGAAGAATCGGAGTGGGGCTGGCAAGTGGTTCAGCTGTTTCCAATGGACCCGGGTGCTGATCAAGGTGCTTTGAATACGTGGTGGTATGGCTACTCTGCAGATCATAACTATAAAACAGATGGTCCCATTCCTCTCAAAGGTTCCATAGTTAACTTCACTGAGCAGCGTGTCATGATGGCTGTTGAGCATCTGCTGGATAGTACTGAATTCAGTATTGATCCATTACTTGTGCACGCTTATGGGCATTCGATGGGGGCGTCTGGTTCTTTATCGCTCGGTATTCGATACGGGAACCTGATTGCCGGTATTTTTGGTAGTGAAGCGATGACTAACTATCGGGCTAGTCCTAAGTTTCAGGCAGATTTTGAACAGCTGTGGGGCAGCAAGTCATCTAACCTTCCGATTATTAATCGCGGGCCATACAGCGACAATATTAGACGTTATAACGGCACCGGCGTATGGGATTGGATGGATCACCAGTCGCAATTGGTACAGCGTCGCGGCGACAAGATAGGTTATTTAATGTTGGCACAGGGCAAGGCTGACGACATTATTGATTGGGAGACACAGGGCGAGCCACTGGCTCGTGTTTTTAATGACGCGAAAGTCGGGTTCAGTGCTCGCTTTGAGGCAGGGGCAGGGCATGGCTGGTTGGGATTCTCTGCCATCGTCAAGCCATTGTTTGGATTCGGCTATGACGAAGCTTTCCCATGGCGATATCCTCGGAATCTGAGTTTTCCTGCGATTCAAAATGCGTCGGGCTCAGGACCTTTACAACCTGGATTGGATAATCATGATTCGTACAACCTGGACATTGAATGGGCGACTTCGCACACTCGCTTTGCGAAAAAAATTGTCGACAAGTCGGGGCAGTATGTGATTTCACTGCGGTCCACAGGGGGCGCACAAACAGCTGATATTACGCCACGTAATACACAACAATTTAAGGCCCGTACCGGTGAACAATGTCGCTGGGAGACGGTGGATAACAACAACAGGCGCGTGCTTGCGCAAGGCGTTGTTATTGCTGATACAGATGGATTGGTCACTATCGAAAATGTCGGGATAATGACCGATAAGGGGACGCGGGTTTCGATTGACTGTCGTTAAGTCAGTAGCAAGTAACAGTGGTAATGTCATAGCCACCAGGATGTGTTCCCGGGCACCGTTTGCCAAGGGGTGTTATTATCGCAGGATTTTTCGTTGGAATATGGCATGAACCAACAGCTCCTTGACCAACTTGCACCTACGGGTGTACTTCGTGTTGGGCTCAACATGGCGAACTTTCTGTTAATCACAGGAAGCACCGACACAGGTGAGCCAGATGGCGTGTCACCGGCAATGGCCAGAGCGCTGGCAAAAAAGCTCGGTGTTGAAGTCAGCCTTGTTCCTTTTGACGGGCCTGGAGAGGTTGCTGATGCTGCCGGTGATGATGTGTGGGATATCGCAAATATTGCTGCGGAACCTGAGCGTGCCAAATCCATTGATTTCAGTCCAGCCTATTGCGAGATTCAAGCGACCTATCTGCTGCCCCCGGGTTCTTTGCTACAAAGCGTTGAGGAGATTGACGCCAGTGGGCATCGCATAGCGGTCAAGGAACGTGCAGCCTATGAATTGTGGTTAACGGATCATTTACAAAACGCGACCCTGGTGATGGCACCGAGTATTGATGCATCGTATGAACTCTTCGTAGAGCAATCACTCGATGCATTGGCAGGGTTACGCCCAAAGCTGATAGAGCAACAAAAATTACTCCCCGGTTCACGCCTGCTGGAGGCGAGCTTCACAGCGGTTCAACAGTCCATCGGTTGTCGACCGGGTCGCCCGGAAGCTGCGGCGTTTATTCAGTCGTTTGTAACAGAGTCTGTTGCAGGTGGGTTGGTAGAGACTTTGATTGACGAATATGGTGTGACTGGTAGGTTGTCTGTAGCGCCAGTGGCTTAGCCGGTGACAAGAAAAACCCGGATCGATACCTTTGGCGCCACAGTGTTGGTGGCATTCTCTGCATTGCTTGGCATCAATCAAGTATTGGTGAAGTTGGTTAACGCGGGCATGCATCCCGTATTTCAGGCAGGGCTACGATCGGCGTGTGCGTTTGTTACTGTGTTGTTGTTTGCACTCTGGATGCATCGTTCAATCAAACTCAATGACGGTAGCTTATTACCTGGCATGCTGGCAGGTTGTATTTTTGCGCTTGAATTTACCCTGGTATTTATCGGGCTCGACTATACGTCTGTGGCCAGGGCGTCGGTGTTGTTTTATACGATGCCAATATGGGTCGCGGTTGGTGCACACTTGTTGATACCCGGAGAGGTGCTGACAGCGCGTCGGTCCATTGGGCTTGGCTTCGCGTGCATCGGTGTAGTAGTCGCCTTGTTGCACAATGAAAATCCTGCAAGTGATAACGCGCTGTTGGGTGATCTATTTTGTTTGCTGGCTTCCACTTTGTGGGCCGCCATTGCTTTGCTCGTAAGGACAACCAGATTGTCGAAAGCCAGTCCGGAAATGCAGTTGCTCTACCAACTGGGTGTATCCGCTCCGTTGTTGTTGCTTGGCTCGTTATGGATTGGTGAGACATTGCGAGAACCTACTGTGATTATCTGGGCCATTTTTGCGTTTCAGGTTGTGGTGGTCGTGAGTATCGGATTTCTCTCCTGGTTCTGGGTGTTGTCAATTTACCCGGCTGCTGATATGGCGGTGTACAGTTTTCTGGCACCGGTGTTCGGTGTGTTTTTCGGTTGGTTGGTGCTTAATGAAGCACTCGGCTGGAACGTAGTGCTTGCGCTGGTGTTGGTGTCGATCGGCATAGCGTTGGTAAACTATAGACCTCGCGCTGCTCGATCAACATGATGTGTAACGATGCTGCGGGTAGCGTGTTGTGCTTCGAATGTCCCGGTATGGAGTTTTGAAGCCACATCATCTGGCTCTGTTGGTTTTTGTTAATGCCTGTTGGGGATTGAACTACATAGCAGGTAAAATAGGTACGGTGGAATTCGGGCCACTGTATTTCAGTGCGCTGCGTTTTGTAGTAGTTTTGGTGTTGCTGGCACCGTTTGCGCGTTGGCCGCAAGCGCAGTTTAAAACGGTCATTTCGATTGGTTTGTTGTTAGGGGTGGGGCACTACCCGCTTATGTTTTCGGCCATGTACCTGACAGACAATATCTCAGCCGTTGCCATCGCGGCCCAACTTGTGGTGCCGCTTTCTACTATTATTGCCGTGCTGTATTTGAAAGAGCAGGTGGGATGGACAAGAACTCTCGCCATAGCACTATCATTTTTTGGCGTGGTGCTTATCAGTTTTGAACCGATTGGCGCTGATCATGTTCTGTCCTTACTTTTTACTACAATTGCCTCATTGGCGATGGCGGCGGCTGCAATTTTAATGCGTCGTCTGGATAATATAGGGGTGTTTAATTTACAGTTTTGGATTGCTGCAGTCGCGTCGATCTCGCTAATCATACTAGCGGTTCTGATTGAAAGGCCTACCTGGGAGTTTGTTAAAAGCACCGCCCTTGTTGACTATTGGTCCCCAGTGTATTCAGCGATTGGTGCGACTATAGTTGGACACGGGTCTTTCTATTACCTATTGCAGCGCTATGAAGTGAATGATGTCGCGCCTTTTATAACGTTGTCGTCGTTGTTTGCAGTCGGCTTTGGTATTCTGTTTATGGGCGATCAGTTAACTACCCGGATCGTGCTTGGGGGGTTGCTTACCCTGGTGGGTGTTACCGTTGTAGCGGTAAGAAGCGCACCGGTAAAGTAGTATTTTTAGTCAGATTAATATTCTCTCTAACCGATCAGATGGTTAACACTCAATATGAACAATTCTGAATTGCCGGTGAACTTACCGATGAACTTGCCGTTTGATTTATCATTTGAAACAGAGCAAATGATAGCTGGCCTTAAGCTGTGGGTTGAGACTGAAAGCCCGAGCACAGAGCCGTCGGCGGTGAACAAAGTCATCGATCTCGCAATCTATGAACTCGCATCAATGGGGGCAAGTATTCAAAGACTGCCGGGTCGAATGGGGTGTGGTGATACCTTGCGTGCGACACTCAACCCGCAAAATAATCAACAGCCCGGTGTATTGATTTGCTGCCATGCTGATACGGTACACGCCGTCGGTAGTGTTGCTGCGCTGGGGTATCGAAGAGAGGGCAATAAGCTGTGGGGGCCTGGTATTCTGGGTATGAAGGCAGGGATCTTCATTTGTCTTGAGGCAATGAAACAGCTAACTCGGAGTGAATGGAATCAGAATTTACCTGTGACCTTTCTGGTCGTGTCGGATAAAGAGATTGGCTGTCCATCAACACGTGAGTTGATTGAAGCCACCGCCAGAAGTCATAAGTATGTATTAGTTCCAGAGCCTGCTACTGTCGGTGGTGGCGTTTGTTCAGGACGGCACTCAGTGATTCGGTATTCACTTGATGTGAAAAAAAATGTAGTGGAAGGCCTTGTTGATCGTGCCAGTGATGAATGCATTAAGCCTCGATCTGCAATTGCTGAAATGGCTAAACATCTTATAGAGATAGAAGGCATGAGCACCGATGATTGCAGCTTTACTGTGAGTGCGGTGCAATCTGAAGATTCAGTTAATTTTGCCAATAAGTGTATGGCGGAAGTGATATCAGAGGCACGCACCAAAGCTGATACCGCCGATAGCTCAGGTAAGATGTTTGCGCTTAATTCACCCAACCCGGATTTGGGTCTTCATGTTAGCCGCACTGTTTCGTTGCCGTTGTGGGAACCGGATGCTGCATCTCAGGCCCTTTTCGCTATTGCAAAAGATGTCGGTAATGAAATGGGGGTGAATCTTTTGGCCTCAGCTTCGGGTGGTGGCTCGATCGGTAATATCACGGGTGCTATGGGGGTCGCGACTTTAGACGGGCTTGGTGCCAGAGGCTTTGGTCTACGTACCCAGGCGGAACACATAGAGATTGATAGCCTGGTGGAGCGAGCAAGACTTGTAGCAGCATTGCTCGTAAAATTGGCCTGATCTTTGTTTTTTTTTGTTATAGCGTTTTAAGTCGAAGTTATACTGCGATTTCCTGAGGTGCTTGCGGCTTTTCGTCATCGGGCTTTTCATCGTCGTTGGCTGCCAGTGGTGTTGATAAACCAGTGAGGCAGTTGTGTAGATGAGTCGCTACTGCTTTTGGTGCAAGTGTTGATTCCCAATAGCTCAGTGACGCCTGTTGAAGTTCCGCCAACTGCTCCGGGTTTTCAAGCAGTTCGTCCAGAATGTGCGGAAGTTGATTCCAGTCTTTAACAATAATTGCCGGTGAGTTTTTAGCAAACCAGTGATTGGGCTGCTCTTCTGAAATCACGACACAACCGTAGTACATGCCTTCGCATAATCGGTAGGTTTCCAGATGCGTGCCTCTTGGTGACAGACAAATTTTTGTATCCATTAAAATTGTCGGATAGTCATCATGTTCTGGTTGATCTTTGGCTTTGGGAAAGTAGCTGGATAGCTTTACATCAACGCTGTAAGGTTTGTCAGTTTTCCACTGGTTGACCACTTCTACCATGCGTTCGCGGGATAGGACTTTGGCGGTTTTTACCAGGCCACCTAAAACCTTCTTGTGATCGATGCTGCCTGTGAACGAAGTATCTATGCTGCGATCATTTATGGGTGTGACTTCTGCTCTGCGCGGCAGCCGATAATATCCGTAAGGTATGGCAAAGATATTTCCGCTGACATCGCGATGATGATGGGGGAAGCGCTTCATTTGTTGTCGACAGTATTGAACACACGTCATGAGGTTGAATCGCGCCCAGCCTTTGTGGGTCGCAATTTTCATATGTTGCCCCGGTGCTTTAAAGACCGCATGCACTCTGCTGGCGTAGCTTGGGACGCGTGCCCACTCATCACCCATGACGAATACTACTACTTTTGCTGTTTGCTCGAATTTTGAGGGCAGTTCGGTAACGCTACGAGTGAAGACAAACGTGTAGTCATCAAAGTGAGGCAGACGTTTTTGCAGCTGTTCCATCAGTTCTGCGAAGTAGTCGATGTTGCACTCTAGTGCGAACGGTGACCTTTGCGCTACAACCGATATTTCTTCCGTGTCTTCACCGCCCATACAAATCAGGCAGTTGGGCAATACTTTGCGAATCTGTTGGCAGGAATATGCCATGGCGACAACCAACGATAAAAAGCTTTTATCGGGTCGTCAGCGTATTGATTGAGTAAAAATTTTGACTAATCCGGACTAGATGGAACTCAAGTTTTTGCTCGCCTGGTTAACATAACGTTGTCTGCCGGATACGATTTTCCAGCGGCTGCCACCGCACTGTCGCCACAGTACCGCTGCACGAAGCCCTGCGAGCAGGCAGGCGCGAATGCAGTTTGCATGTGTTTCTTGTTCAAGGTATTCCCGGTTGCCATGAACCACGACGCGCGGGGCGATGTCACTGACGTTATCTGTGTAGATTTTTGCAAGCAACGCGATGATCTCTGTGTCTAAAGTATCGTAGTGAGATCTCATTGTATTTGCACCGTCGATACCCCGACTGATTCGCTCCATTACCTGCGGCTGCGAATGGCATTTATTTTCCAGCTTGAGCAAGGTGAGGGTGTATTGCGTAATTTGCATATTCGGTTTGCTGTCGGTTCCGCCGAGCTGATCAACCAAGCGTTTCTGGCCAGGGCGAAGATTGTTAACACTGCCATAAACTGATTCTACTGTGTCCGGATCAGTGTTGAAGAGGGATTCCAGCGCAATTCGCATGTTGCCTTCGTTGTACTGTCCTGTATTGGCAATAGTCTGTACAAGCTCGGTAGCGAGAAATAAACCCGAAAGCGCTATGGTTTGATTTTCTATTGACGTGATCAATGGAAGAGCCTCGCCTTGGCCAGCATATAAGAGCGTGCATTTTTCATAAGGTCAGGTTCCGGCATTGTGCAAGCTTGCATGGTAAATCGAACATTTCTCGAATCTGCCAAGCTACAGAGATACGTTTCGTGTTGATTGAGAATGTTAAGTGTCATGGGGTGCAGTGGCGATATTCCTGTGGTTTTTTCGCAGTAGTATTAGTGCGGTGCCATTTCAATGATCCCGCCTCCCAAACATTCTTCGCCGTTATAAAAGACAATTGACTGACCTGGCGTTATTGCTCGCACGCTTTCATCAAAGACAACGACGGCCGTGTGATCGCTTTCAAGGTGAATAGTACACTGCTGGTCTTGTTGGCGATAACGTGTTTTTGCCGTGCACTGATAATTGTCATCCGGATGCTCTCTTATCCAGTGCAGTTTGCCGGCGCGTAGTGAAGTTTTATGGAGGGCGGGGTGGTCATGGCCCTGAACAACAACCAGCTCGTTGCTGGCCAGTCGTTTATCGGCCACGTACCATGGATCAGGTGGGTATTTTGCGTTGCCGCCGATGCCTAGACCCTGGCGCTGGCCGATAGTGTACAGGGCAGTGCCATTGTGCCTGCCCACGGTGTCTCCTGCTGGAGTGATGATATTGCCGGGTTTGGTGGCCACGTATTCAGACAGGAAATCGCGAAATTTACGTTCCCCGATAAAACAAATTCCGGTGCTGTCTTTTTTATCGTGCACTTGCAGATTAAGATCATGTGCCAGCGCACGAAGATCTGTTTTCTGTAGTTCTCCAACCGGGAATAGTGCATGTTCCAGTTGTAATTGGCTGAGTGTGTGCAGAAAATACGATTGATCTTTGTTGTTGTCTGCGCCGCGCAGCAACCGCACTTTGCCATCACTTGCCACGTCACTGCGAACGTAGTGGCCAGTGGCTATCTTTTGAGCGCCCAGCGTTTTGGCATGATGAAGAAATGCTTTAAATTTGATTTCTTTGTTGCAAAGAATGTCGGGGTTCGGCGTTCTACCGGCATTGTATTCGTCGAGAAACCCTGCGAAGACCGTTTTCCAGTATTCACCGGAAAAATTCACACTGCTAAGCGGTATGTCCAGGCTTTCACATACACCAGCAGCATCGCGAAAGTCTTCGACAGCAGTACAGTAGTCATCGTCTTCCTCTTCCCAGTTTTGCATGAACACAGCTTGCACTTGATATGCAGGATCACGTTTTAGTAAGTGCGCAGCCACGGCGGAATCAACGCCACCGGATACACCGAGTACCACTGCTTGAGGTGTATTTGTCATTGCTTTAAGACCAGTAATCGAGCGCTACATCTCATGAAGTATTTCCAGAGGATAGTGTGGCCCGTTGAGGTAGTCATCAATACAGCGCACCACCATAGGGCTTCTCAGGTTTGAATCCAGCAGCTGATCTCGAGTGAGCCAGACTGCTCTAATAATGGGAGTGTCCAGCGGTTGCTCCGGACTGTGGTCGGACACGGTACCAAAGAAGGTAGTGCGCATATGAGTGTGAGTTTTTGAAGGATGCTGCCAGCGATAGATGCCGACGATACCCTCGGGTTTGAATGTCCAGGCGGTTTCTTCCTGCACTTCACGAGTTACCGCAGAGAAAAGACTTTCATTGTCATCGAGATGTCCGGCGGGCTGATTGATGACAGTTTCACCTTCAATTCTTTCTTCAACCATCAGGAAGGTATCGTCCCTTTGGATGACTGCAGCGACGGTTGCGTGTGGTTTCCAGACCATAGTGATGTCAATATCCTGGTAAATTGAGAAGCGTCATGGGATCAGGGGTTGGTTGTGACCACCTTGTTGAGTCGTTCTTTCAGCTGGTGTAGCGCTTTCGCGTTTTCATATGGGTGGTCTAGTGGTGCATCGTCTTCTGTTGAGAAAAAGTCTTCATCCATAAATTCAAGAAAGGCTTTTGCCTGCGGCGAAAGAAACTTGCCGCGACGCATGACCACGCCATAGCTGCGGCTTGGGAAAATGTTATCTACCGGAATTTTTACCAGTCTCTCATGGCCACGTAAGCAAAAGCTCGTGACGATACTTATGCCCAGGCCGAGCTCAACATATCGCTTGATCACCTCCCAGCCACCTACTTCGAGTACAACATGGCACGGCAGGCCGTGTTCCTGAAAAACGGCATCAATTTGATTCAGCGTGCTTAAACTGCGTGGCGGCAGAATTAAACCGTGGGGACTAATGTCTGCGGCCGTGACTGTTTTCCGTTTGGCCAATGGGTGATCAACAGGCACGATGAGTATCGGTTTGTAGTTGTATATAGGGTAGTAGGACAAATCTTCTGGAACGTCATCCATTGCACCGATGGCAAAGTCTGCAGAGTCGTCACGCATCATGGCAGTGCCGTCTCTGCCGGTGACATTGTGCAGTCTGACGGTGATCTGCGGATATTTGTCCATAAAGTGTTTGGTGAGCTCAGGAAGAATGTAGAGCAGGGTGGATTCACCAGAGGCGATATCCAGCGGACCGTTGGTGACATCACTGACGGCGTTACTAAAAGAATCGACAAGGTTATCCATCCCCGCAACCAAAGGCTCTGCCATGTCCAGCAGTAACTGTCCGGCGGGCGTCAGACGAATGCGAGGGCCTCGTCTCTCGAACAGCAGGATCTGCAGCTCCTTTTCGAGCGCTTGAATCTGAAGCGATACCGAAGGCTGGCTCAACTGCAGTCTGGCTGCAGCTTTAGAAATGCTGCCCGTCTTGGCAGCCTGGCAAAACGCTCTTAGTTGCCGGTATCGATTCTGGTTCGGGATGGTTTCCATCGCATCATTATAAGCTCACATAATAGTAGAGTCATTTTTCTATTTGAGTTCGTACATAGACTCATAACTCTCCCGGTAAGGCTGATAAATCAGTACGTGCCTCATAACAAACCCGCCAGCGTAAGCGAGGGATATTCAGTCCGTAAAGCCGCTCATCCGATCCCAACAACGCAGGTCCTGAACCGAATCCCCGCTTATTTGAAGCGAAAACCCCGATCGACATTAGTTTGACAGATTTTTGATATGGCAAATTCCTGCTGGAAATGACGCCCTCTAATAGTATTTGCCAGGATTATTCGAACTTATCTGTCATTGCCAATTCGTAGCAAAATAACCACAAATGGTGTTTCCCGTAGTACAAAGGGCGGAAATAAAGGGCGAATTGTCACAATCTTTCACTACGGCAACCATTTTTACCGACACTGTTGCCAAAAAACTGTTGTTTTTGTGCAAATTGCTGGTTAGCATAATTACCACACATTTGGCGTGTACCACTTTTGGTTCGACGTCATGGTGCTCGCTGTCGCTGAGACCAGTTGGTCTAACGGGGTGGGAACGAGGCGATTTGCAATGTGGCATTTGATAGCCACGCAACTTTAGATGAACACAATCAGAATACCTGACTGGAGAAATAACATAATGAAATTTACTAAGACGGCAGCGGCACTAGCACTAGCAGGTATAGCTGCAGCACCATTGGCACAAGCAGAGCCTGTAGTTACACTTTCTGGCTCTATCGGCATTAACCTGGGATCTGATGATTCTGATGCCACTGATGGCAAGTGGACAATGTCTGGTGATGATTCCACATTGAACATCGCAGCAACTGACACGCTTAATAATGGCCTTACAGGGTACGGTAACTACAGACTTGACAGTGCATTGTCTGGTTCTAGCACTGGCGGTGATGCTATTCACATCGGTGTGAAAGGTGATTTCGGTGATATCCGCATCGGTGAAGTATCGAATGCTATCGAATACGGCCAAATGGCTGGTGATATCCTTTCGGATGTTGGTTCTGACCAGAACGGTGGAATAAGCTACACAGGTTCATTTGGTAATGTTGGTGTTGGTTTAAACTTCTCACCTTCGCAGAATCAAGATACCATCGGTGCTGGTGTAAAGTTCAACGCAGCAGGATTTGGAATCGGGATCGGCGTGGGCGACCAGAATGATGCTTCAAGAATGTCTGTTGGTGCCAGTTACGGCATTGGCGGTGCTACTGTAGCGCTTGCATTTAAAGATCTTGATACCTATGAGTCAATCGGTGCCAAGGTAAGCTGGAGTGTTGGTGACATTGGTCTTGGCCTTACCTTTGAAGCGAATCAAGGTGATGTAGCTGCTCAGGACGATAGCAAAATTCGTCTAGACGCTAGTTACGGCCTTGGTGGTGGCTGGGCAGTGAGCAGTCGTGTGAACATGCTTAGTGTTGGCGATAGCGCTGTAGATGATACTGGTGCTGCTGTTGAAGACAAGACTGACTACCGCGTTCAGGTCTCTAAATCCTTCTAAGGATTGGTTGATAGAGCGGGGTGCAAGTCGCACCCCGTTCTTAAAACAGTTTGGCTTGTCCTAAGGAAGGGATTATTACAAAGCTATGCAGTACTATTGGGCCGATTTTTATCGGCCTTTTTCGTGTCTGTATCTTTAGATTCAGATTTAGCGTCAAAGTCGTAGGCAGATGGCGACTGCCTACATACATGTAGCTAATTCAAATTTTATAATAAGACTTATACCAATCAACAAACGCAGCTATTCCATCTTCAACCGTAGTGGCAGGCTTGTAGTCTACTGCCTTAACCAAATCAGTCACATCAGCGTAAGTGTCGGGAACATCTCCAGGCTGCAGTGGTAACAGGTTTTTCTCCGCTTTCTTGCCAAGACACTCTTCCAGCACTTCAATATAGCGCATTAGATTGACCGGTTCGCTGTTTCCGATGTTGTATACACGGTACGCGGCGGCACTGGTGGCTGAGCCCGGTGTATCGCTAGTCCAGTTCGGGTCAGGCTGTGCAACATTGTCCAGCGTTCTGACAACACCTTCTACAATATCATCGATGAAAGTGAAGTCGCGTCGATGGTTGCCATGGTTGAATACGTCAATCGGTTCGCCCGCTAGAATTTTCTTGGTAAAGCTAAAAAGCGCCATGTCAGGTCGGCCCCATGGACCGTAGACAGTAAAAAACCGCAAGCCAGTGGTGGGAATATCAAACAGGTGGCTGTAGGTGTGCGCCATCAACTCGTTGGATTTTTTGGTAGCAGCGTACAAGCTCACCGGATGATCCACATGATCATGAATTGAAAATGGCATGTTGGTGTGAGCGCCATAGACTGAGCTGGTCGATGCATAGACCAGGTGTTCTACCTTGTGATGCCGGCAGTTTTCGAGAATATTCATGAAGCCGTAGATATTCGCGTCAATATAAGCGTACGGGTTTTCTATGGAATATCGAACCCCCGCCTGGGCGGCCAGATTAACGACACGGTCTGGTTTGTGTTCTTCGAACGTGGCTTCCATCGCTTCTTTGTCTTCGATGGAAATACGTACTTCAGTAAAATTCTCGTGTGTGGTCAGCCGATCGAGTCGTGCATGCTTCAGCGATGGATCGTAATAGTCGTTGATGTTATCCACACCAATGACGGTGTCGCCGCGATCGAGCAACTTGTGTGAGAGAGTTGAGCCAATAAAGCCGGCCGAACCGGTGACAAGAATTTGCATTGAATGGTCTCAGCTAAGAAGGAACGAAGTATAAAGGAAATTGCTTTGAGCCCCGTATATACGAGTGTCTCTGATTGCAAAAATGTTAGATCTTTCGACGCAGTGACGCTTTATGAAGAATGTAAGCGCCAATTTCCTCGACAGATTTCTTGGTGGTGTTGACGTAGGGCACACTGCTATTCCGATACAGTGCTTCAGCCTGAGCAACCTCAAACTGGCAGGTCTCTGGAGAGGCATAGCTATCGCCGGTATATCGTTCCTGCCTGATCTGTTGTAAGCGATACGGATCAATAGTGAGTCCAAACAGCTTATCTCTATAGGCGGCGAGCGGTTCCGGCAGATCTGTGTTTTCAAGATCCGGCGCGGTTAGCGGATAGTTTGCCGCAAAAATTCCAAATTGCAGAGATAAATACAGGCAAGTGGGTGTTTTACCACTGCGAGACGCACCAATCACCACTACATCTGCCCGGGCGTAGTGATCGGTCTCCATGCCGTCATCAGTGGTCATTGCAAAGTTGACCGCGCTCATCCGAGACGAATATTGAGCGAAATCGAGTACGCCGTGAGACTTACCCACCGAATGTGATGACTCGAGGTCAAGTTCCTTTTCCAATGGCTCGATAAATGTGTCGAATAGATCAAAAAAGATCACATTGCCGTCAGAGATGATTTTTCGGATCTCATCATTGACGAGTGTGGCGAAAACCAGCGGTTTATCGGTATTTTTTTCTGCCAGCTGATTAAGGGTTTTTACGACGTCTCGTGCCTTTTCCACGGTATCAATGAAAGGCAGATTTTCGATATCGAACTGAACTTTGGGAAATTGGCTCAGCAGGCTGTGGCAAAGCGCCTCTGCCGTCAGGCCGGTACGGTCTGAGATTACGAATGTGGTACGAGTCTGCATAATGGGTCCGAATCAGTTGGTAAGCACTCCATGCATACCGATTAGCTAGAATGTTGGTGGGGCGCTGCAAGCCCTAAATAAAAGACCAATACCAGAAGAATAGATCAAGAGAAACGACTTTGACTAATTACGTATTATGGTTTGACAAACTTTCGATGGCTGACGTGCCTGTAGTAGGTGGCAAAAACGCCTCTTTAGGCGAAATGATCAGTAATCTTGCAACTGCGGGAATCACTGTGCCAGGTGGCTTTGCCACCACAGCAGATGCGTTTCGTGATTTTCTTTCGCACAATGACCTCGATAGCCAAATCAACAGTCTATTGGTGGATTTTGATGTAGAAGATGTCGATTCATTGGAAAAAATTGGCCGGCAAATTCGCGACAAAGTCATGCAGACGCCGTTTCCTGAAGCATTGGAGAAAGCGGTTCGAGAGGCCTATGCCACCTTGCAAGGTGCCGGGGAGATATCAGTAGCGGTCAGATCATCGGCGACCGCGGAAGATCTACCTGAGGCGTCTTTCGCGGGCCAGCAGGAAACCTTTCTCAATGTGATCGGTATTGATGACGTTCTGGCGCGAATAAAAGAAGTATTTGCGTCTTTGTATAATGATCGAGCTATTTCATACCGAGTGCATCAGGGTTTTGATCATGCAGAAGTGGCGTTGTCTGCCGGGATCCAGAGAATGGTTCGCAGTGATGTAGGTGCCAGTGGCGTGTTGTTTTCCATTGATACTGAAACGGGCTTTGAAGATGTTGTGTTTATCACTTCTTCATGGGGGTTGGGAGAATGTGTAGTACAAGGTTCGGTTAATCCGGATGAGTTCTACGTGCACAAGCCTACCCTGGCGCTGGGTAAACCTGCCATTCTGCGACGCACGCGTGGCAGCAAACTGATTAAGATGGTTTACGGTCAGGAGGTTGCGGTTGAAACCATAGACACCACTGAAGCTGAGCGCATGCAGCTTTCACTTGATGATGACGACATAGCGGCACTGGCTACCATG
This sequence comes from uncultured Granulosicoccaceae bacterium, assembly GCA_937928685.1. GTDB lineage: Bacteria > Pseudomonadota > Gammaproteobacteria > Granulosicoccales > Granulosicoccaceae. The sequence continues at coordinate 15,175 of CALGJU010000116.1, read as the reverse complement.
GCTGTGACGATAGAATCTCATTACGGCCGCCCCATGGATATCGAGTGGGGTAAGGATGGTGTTGATGGCAAATTGTATATTCTGCAAGCACGGCCAGAAACTGTTGAATCACGATCGAATAAAAATGTTATTCGTCGTTATGAACTTGATCATACACAATCAAAAGTCTTAGTTACGGGGCGTAGCATCGGACAACGCATAGGCGCTGGCAAGGTGCGAAATATTCCAAGTCTTGAGCATCTATCCAGGGTCCAGGAAGGCGATATTCTGGTCACTGATATGACTGATCCCGATTGGGAGCCGGTAATGAAACGAGCTGCGGCTATTGTGACTAACCGTGGTGGTAGAACCTGTCATGCAGCAATCATCGCTCGTGAGCTGGGCGTACCGGCAGTCGTTGGGTGTGGTGATGCAACCAAACTATTGCAAGATGGTCTCGATGTCACAGTGTCTTGCTCTGAAGGAGACACAGGTAAAGTCTATGAAGGGCAGATTGAATATAACGTCAAAGAGATACAGCTGGATACGTTGCCGGACTTGCCATTTAAGATCACCATGAATGTAGGTAATCCTGAACGTGCGTTTGATTTTCAGCGGTTACCCAACCACGGTGTGGGGCTGATGCGCCTGGAGTTTATGATCAGCAACACCATAGGAGTGCACCCCAAAGCATTGCTTAACTACGAGATGATGGATGCGCCTGTTAGAAAGCAAATTGATGAGCGAGTAGCAGGCTATAAGTCACCGGTTGATTTTTATGTTGATAAGCTGACTGAGGGTGTGGCCACTCTCGCTGCTGCGTTTTCACCGCGCCCTGTGATTGTACGCCTCAGTGATTTTAAATCGAACGAGTACGCCAATATGATTGGCGGTGAAGTGTTCGAACCTAAAGAAGAAAACCCGATGATCGGTTTTCGTGGCGCATCAAGGTATATATCGTCATCGTTTAGAGAGTGCTTTGAACTTGAATGCCGCGCTCTGAAGAAAGTGCGTGATGAAATGGGATTGACCAACGTTTGGATTATGATTCCATTCGTTCGTACCTTGCAGGAAGCAGATGATGTGTTAGAGCTTCTGAAAGAAAACGGTTTGGAGCGCGGACGCAACGATCTTAAGATTGTCATGATGTGTGAAGTACCGAGCAACGCCATTTTGGCCGATGAGTTTCTGGAAAAGTTTGATGGATTTTCTATTGGCTCGAACGATCTTACCCAGCTAACACTCGGCCTTGATCGAGACTCCGGCCTGATTGCACATTTGTTTGATGAGCGCGATCCGGCAGTGAAGAAAATGCTGGCTTCAGCTATTGCTGCTGCTAATAAGGCCGGTAAGTATGTAGGTATTTGCGGGCAGGGCCCGTCGGATCATCCAGATCTTGCAAAATGGTTGATGGAGCAGGGAATCAGCAGTGTGTCTTTGAATCCGGATACTGTGATTGAAACCTGGCTGTTTCTTGCGGGGCAGGAAGTGGAGTGATTTTGATAATAGGTGTAATACGTGGAGAGTAGGAAAAAGCTCTGTGATGAATCGCGGAGAGATTGTGATTAGCGACGGACGAGCTTGGCTTGATCCGCTCGCTGACGCGTCGGGTTTCCTGGTGGATGCGTGCGGTGTTTTTATTTGTTTGCCGGGTGAAGGTGTTGCGGGGACGAGCATGGCTTGATCCACTCGCTGACGCGTCGGGTTTCCTGGCGTGGCGAGCTGTCAGGTTAGGTCACGATTGGGACTCTTCCTGAGTCTTGAAGTATTCATCAGTGCGGCGACGAATTTCTTCATTGCTGAGGTCTTCCATCTGTTGCGAGATTATCCACACGTGTCCGTACGGATCTCGCAGTCTGCCTGATCTGTGGCCGTAGAACTGGTCTTCGACCGGTGACTCAAGCACAGCGCCAGCCGTTTGTGCCCGGCTTGCTGTGCCATGTGCATCATCTACTTGCAGATTGATCCTCACGCAGGTGCCGCGCAGCGATTTCGGACCCTTATTGCCAAATTGTGGCATTTCTTCGGACAGCATGATGGAGCTGTCGCCGAGTTTTAACTCGGTGTGGATGATATTGCCTTGGTTGTCTTCAAGGCGCGGTCCGATTTCGTCAAAGCCAAAGGCCGCTTCATAGAAAGTGATGGCTTCATCTGCTCGACTGACAGTAAGGTAAGCAGTGATCGTCGCGCGTACTGACATGGTAGCTCCGGCTTTTTGTTTCATATTTGATGCAGGTGATCGGAGTCACTGACTCCGGCACCGCAATGGTACCGGAAATATTCAGTGTGGAGCACTTTGGCGCAAGCGAAAGGCAATTTTTCAGGTTGCTGGATTAATCCAGGCCGATCTCCATGGACGAGGCCTGATGGACAAAATGCTCAGGCACTTCAAGATCTTTTGCGATCGCGTTAATTACTTTGATCTCCGCGCTGCCGACTTTTTTATCAGCGCGGGCCACTGTGCACACGTCACGGATTATCTGCATCCGCTGCGCGACCGTTGTTGTAGACTTCACTTGTGCAATGCGATCGGCAAGGTCATCTGCAAGTCGCTCCAGATTTAGATCTTCATTGAATGTACGCTTACCAAAGAATTTCTCAAACACTGCTATTTCTTTGTCAGATATCTTACCGTTTGCGTTGGCAACAGAAAGAGCAGCCGCAAACAGCAGTCTACGCATATTTTCTGCAGAATCTGTTCTGCCTTCCAGGTAGCTCGGTTCCATGATGGTCATTAGTACTTGAACGCCGGCTTCAAGTTCTTCAACACTACTGCCGTCTTTCTTTGCCAGTACTGAAGTATCAAAAAGGCGAAGTGCTCGAACTCTCAAGGGACTGAAAGGGTGGGTCATGAACCAATCTTCCTGCGGTGCGCCCTGGCCCGGTTCTGCATCTTCAATCTGCATTTCATCGACTTGTTCCATAAACTCGTCAATATTGAATTTAACCAGTTTGGTGCTTAGTCCAGACGCCAGTTTGAATAGTGATCTTGCGACACCGATGGAGTCTTGTGCGCAGTGAGCGCCTGCACGGTCAGCAGAAATTTCGGCATAACGCGACCATGTAGTCAATTGTAATGCGAGCTTTGGATCGGGTTTGGCTTTGCCGTTTAGAAGGTAACCGATAGGAATGTCGTGGTGTCCATACAGGTAGTGTCCCAACTCATGGCCTACCACAAATCGTAGCTCTGAGCCTTCAAAGGATTCCAGCAAGCTTGATGAAAACATGATGAACAGGCGACCGTCTTCCGGTTTAACACAGGCAGCGTTGTATGAAGGGCTGGCGTATACGTAGAGTTCGAGTGGAATTTCCACACCGAGTTTCTGCATGCAATCATCGGCCATTTCATGTAGCCACGGTGCCATGTTGCGGCTCAGTCGAACAGAGGTGGCCAGCAATCGCCTACGGGTACCCATGGGGCCTTTTTCTTCACGCTTTTCTATCATTTCGTTGATGCGCTTGACCTCCTTGGTCTCCATCAACTGGCGTGAAATTTCTCGGTCTTGTTTAGATCTTAAGTCGTCAGCATTCATGATTCGGTCCGTTTATGCTAATGCTAATGCAGGCTACTAGTGCGCTCTGCGGGCGAGTTCTTTGTTGACGCTGGCGAGTTGCGCGTCTACATCAATGAGTAGACTGCTGGTTACTTCAAGTTCACGGTCTTCGAATACATCGACATCCGGGTGAGTGTCGCGCCAGTGCTCTATGGATTGATCACGTTCTTTTAGCAATTGTTCAATTTGTGGCCTGAATAATTGCATCGTACTGGTGATCCAGATGTTAACCGGCCATGATGGATATAAAAGATCCATATTGAAATGATCCAGCATCGCAATGACATCATCGGCTTTGTACCAGGTTTCGCCGGTTACCCATCGGTTGGTAGAAAATAATCCTATAGGGTATCCCTTCGGATCCATAGAGACAGCTATTAAATGACTGAGCGCATCGTCACCCGATGGCCACTTTTCTTTTCCGGAATAGGGGGCGGGCTTCGGCTTACCCGGCATGCCTTTAGCACGTAGAAATGTATGGAAATGACCGTTTTCACCATCGATGCCACGGTGCGCATGATAAAAGTATTGTGAGTGTGAATCACTGTCGTGAACATCGCCCTTCGGGTAGTGTTCAAGTTCGTAAAACGTGCCTTGATCATTGAGGACTTCACGCACCACATTGCCGTGAGTTTCGTTTTTTTTAAGTAGGCGATAGCAATGATTGATTTGCTCGCCTGCTGATTTCATATTCTCAAGCTGCTTGACTGATAATGCAGCCAACTGTTCCGGCAGTGAGGTAGAGTGAATTGTTTTTTGTGTATCCTGTGTCATTGTGTTTTAACCAGTCGAAAACCTATAAGTATGTGGCGTAACGCCTTATCTCTGCTGTGGCGTGCAGCAGGTCTGCAGACGCCACAGCCGCTGTCGTCCCATGAGCCGCCTTTCACCCAGGCTCTTTTTGCATTTGGTGTCAGTACCCATTCGAACACCTGGCCTGCACCGTCGAGCAAACCATAGGGGCCGGGTGATGATCTTTTCCCTACGGCAACGGTGTCAAACGGGCCAGCGTCGTGACTGTTTAATTTAGCACTATCAAACGTGTTTCCCCAAGGGAAGATCGTACCGTTTGTGCCTCTGATGGCTTTTTCCCACTCGGCCTCTGTCGGTAATCGCCATTTCTCTTTACGGGTGGTGGATAACCAGGCAGCGTAGGCGTTCGCATCTTCATAGCTGACCAGTACAACAGGATGATTCGCCCGGTTTGACGGTGGTTGATTGTTGTTCCAGGCATGGCGTCTTGTGCGTTCAAATGGATGAATCAGTCCGTAGCCTTTCCATGTTATTGCATCTACGTTTGGTGCCGGGTGTGCGGTGGCGTCAATAAAAAGCTTGTATTGAGCATTGGTGATAGGGGTGACTGTGATGTCGTAGCTATCACTGGTGGTGGTGATGCGATCGCGTTCGGAGTCGTACCATTTGCCAGTGCGTGTGCGCGAGTGACCATAGGCCTCCTCATCGATAAGGTAGGCGTATTCGCGTTCCTGTTGATCAGAGCCCATCACAAACTCACCGGCGGGAATAGTCACGGTGCCTGGTGCGTTCAGCTGATCAGCGTTAACGCAAGCGGCTTGTATAACGAGTGCAATGATCAAAAAAAGAGCCCGGCAAGCGGGCTCTTTGATTACTACTGACATAGAGTGTGCTAGTTGGTTTTGGCAGCACACGGGTTGCAAGGATTGCATGGGCTGCAAGGGTTTTTCGCAGCGCATGGGTTGCATGGATTACACGCTGCACATGGGTTGCAAGGGTTCTTTGCAGCACATGGATTGCACGCTTTAGCAGCACATGGGTTACATGGATTGCACGGATTTTTTGCGGCGCATGGGTTAGCTGCACACGGGTTAAACGAAGCTTGCAGCTCTAATGAGTAAGCGCTCAGGGCGATAATCTCATTTGAGTTCCACTCAAGCGGTGCTGCTTGCATAGGCGCGACCATGCAAAAGTTGACCATCTCATCGATATCAATTGCGCCGACACCTGTTTGTTGAGTAGGCATAGCAATGTTGTGGGGGTAGGGCTGTGCAAAAGAAGCGTTAAGCAGTGCACCGCCGTTGTGACAAGAGTTACAAGACAGGCCGTTGGTGCTTAGTGATGTGTCATTCCAAAGCTCTTTACCTTTGGAAGCCATCGCCATCGCTGCCGCTGCGTCAAACTCTACGCCTGCTGGACGAACGAAGTCTGAGGCTTTGATGCCGCCGGCTGCACATGGGTTACAAGGGTTGCATGCGTTGGCAGCACAAGGGTTGCACGGGTTACAAGCTTTTGCAGCACAAGGGTTGCACGGGTTACAGGCTTTTGCAGCACAAGGGTTGCACGGGTTACAGGCTTTTGCAGCGCAAGGGTTGCACGGGTTACAAGCTTTTGCAGCGCAAGGGTTGCACGGGTTACAAGCTTTTGCAGCGCAAGGGTTGCACGGATTACAGGCTTTTGCAGCGCAAGGATTGCAGGCTTTGGCAGCGCAAGGGTTGCAGGCTTTAGCAGCGCAAGGGTTACAGGCTTTTGCGGCGCAAGGATTACAAGGGTTGCAGGCAGCGGCAACGACCTTCTTTACCGCGGTCGGGTTGGCAGCTTCTTCTACTTTAGTGGAGTTGCTTTCACAACCACTTACAGAGGCTACTACCAAACCGGTAGCTGCCAGGGTCCCGGTCATGATGGCCACTTGCAAAGGGCGGCGGCGATTCAGGTGTTTTGGTAGTTGACTCATATTGTTGGTTCTCCGGATTTGGGCTACGCCCGTCAGTTGCGATCACAGCAAGGATTTTGGGCGAGCCCAAGTGGTGTTAATAGACATATGGCGGAATGATTAGTTCATCCCGCCAAAAGGGAAATGCACGATCAGATAATTTATTGTCGAAATTCGGATTGTTTATCCGAATGTTTCTACTTTGGTGGTGGTGGCATCCCTTCAAAACTGGTCAATTCGCCATCCATGCAGTCCCATGCGGGTTTGTCTTTATTGTAGACAATCACCTGTGGACTGAACCAGCTATTGTCATCTGCGGTGCCGACTGCCACGGCCATTACACCGGCGCGAGCAGAGTTACGGCCGAATAGACGCGCACCACAAGTGCCGCAAAATCCTCGGATATTCTCATTTCCGCTATCGGCAACTGACGCAAATTCGCTGAATGTTCCAGTGATATTGACGTCATCTTCGTTAAAAAATGCGAGTGACATATGGCCGGTGCCTGAAGCTCGCTGGCAGCCTTTACAGTGGCACTGCGCCATTCTCAGCGGTTCTGCCTCAGTGGAATAAGCCACTGCGCCACACAGGCATTGTCCGGTAATTTTGCTCATATTGTTTTTTTCTCCAGATAATTATCCGCAGTTTGAAGCAATGCAGCGTTCGCGACAAGCACAAGCGGTGTGGCTTGCGACTCAATGGGGGCAGTCATACACTATCTACACAAATCAACTATTCGGAAGAATAATGGCAGATATCCGTAAACTGACTGACAACTTATCAGTCGCGCCGCAACTTACCGCGGCAGACAGGCAAGAAATAGAAGCAGGAAAATTTGCTTCTATTCTTTGCAATCGCCCGGATCAGGAGGAAGAAAATCAACCTTCTTACGAAGAAATTAAAGCCCTGGCTGATGCGGCCGGGCTGGTCATCGCGTTCCAACCGGTGAATGGCAGTATGATTAGTGACGGCGATGTGGAGGAATTTGAGCAGCATCTTGAAAGCCTGCCTCAGCCGGTGTTGGCTTACTGCCGTAGTGGTACCAGATGCAGTGTGCTGTGGGCTTTGAGTCAGGCAGGTAAACAGCCGGTAGACGATATTTTAAAAACCACTGCTGAGGCAGGTTATGCGCTTGAAGCGCTGCGACCAAGAATCGAAGACAGAGAATAAGCGCATACCTTTTCAGATCAGCGTACAGATTATTCACAAATAAAAGCAGACGGTACGGAGAATCAAATTATGAATGCAACAGACATATTAGGTCAGCTACTTGGTGGTGGTAATAAAGGTGGCGGGTCATTGAACACCGGTACCGGCGCCCAGGTGCTCGAGGATCTGCTTGGCGTCGGTAAAGGGTCGCAGGGTCAGAGGGGAAACAGCCAGCAGGGCGGCGGTGTTTTCGGCGGTGATCAGCAAACCACCGGTGGTTCCAGAGCAGGCGGTGGTGCGTTAGGTGGCGGGCAACAAGGTGGTGGCGGACTAGGTGATCTGTTGGGTAAGGCCTTAAAGGAACTGGGTCGTGCTAACGGGGGCGGAGCAACGCAAGGGGCACCAGCCGGACCTGTAGGTAACAACCCTTTCGAGCAAACACCACCGGCAACGCAGATCAGTCAAAATGATCAAAGTGCAGTGTATCTGCGCGCAATGATTCAAGCGGGTCTTTCAGACGGGAGGCTGGATGAACAAGAGCAACAGACCATCTTGCAGAAGATTGGCAATCTGGGGGCGGAGGAGCAAAACTTCATTCGCTCGGAGATGGCGAAAGGCGCAGATGTGAATGGCTTTATACAGTCTGTGCCGCGTGGTATTGAAGAAGAAGTCTATTCAGTATCGTTAATGGCAATACAGCTCGACAATCGAAACGAAGCACAATTTCTAGACAGTGTTGCAAAAGGGCTGCGGATTACCAAAGAACAGTCAAATGCTATTCACGATCGTTTCAACGTACAGCGGATATACGGTTAGCCCGCTGTTGAGAGACAAGTAAATTGGAAATACGAGAATTCCAGCTGGCTGATAGCGATCAGGTTATCGCACTGTGGACTGAGTGCGGGTTAACCAAGCCATGGAATGATCCGATGCGTGACATCCATCGCAAGATGCAGTCAGCGGATTCTCTCTTTCTGGTGGGTGAGCAAGGCAATAGAATCATAGCTGCTGTCATGGGTGGTTATGATGGCCACAGAGGGTGGATGAACTACCTTGCCGTGGCACCTGGCGCGCAACGAACTGGTATCGCAACAAAACTAATCAATGATCTGGAAAGCCGACTGGTTGCTGTAGGTTGTGCAAAACTTAATTTGCAAATTCGCACCGATAACCTTGCGGTGCAGGAGTTCTACGCAACGCTTGGGTATAGTACTGATGCGGTAGTTAGTATGGGAAAGCGTCTGATACCGGACTAGTTTTCTCGCACGGTTTACGCAGGCGCTCAAGCAGCAGAGGCAAACTGCTCGCAATGAACTGCCTTGGTAAACGCAGTGCATAAATCCCTGAGGCTTGATTCTTTAAGCGCTAGCGGCAGATAAAAACGATATTGGTGGCCATTGTCATCGCAGCATGGTTCGTCCATAAAGAAAACCCATGCCTCAATAGCGTGCAGGGCATCAGCCGTTTGATCCACGCGAATAGCAAAAGTAAATCGATCTATTTTTATAGTGTGGTCGTTCATCAGTGCTGCCAGAAAACTAGACGATAGAAAAAGTATAGACCTCATTTGACGTTTTTTTGACTTGTGCGCTCATTTATACGTCGTTGCTGATTGAAAGCGGTGTGGTAACCGGTACGGAATTTGCGGCCCATGCACATTGCTTAACGCATAAGTAGCGATTAAAGGGGCTTCAATGTTCAAGTATAGATTTTCCGGAATGCGGGCAAGAAAGTCTGCAAACGTATTGATTGTTGCGTTAGCACTGCCAATCGTTCTTGCCGCCTGCAGCGACTCAGGCAGTGTGCTGGTGACTGGCTCGACTGACTCCAATATTTCTGGCAGCCACACGCCGCACACAGGGCCTGCGGATGGCATTTGGCCTCCACAACCGGAAAACATGACTAACGCTGAGCTTTATCCGGGGAGTGCGCGGGCTGGCGCACTGTCAGGCGTGTTGACTGCTGCAAGAAGTTCGATCTTGAATAACCCGCAGGTCAGAACCAGTCTGGGTAGTGACTACCGTGAAATTCATGCAACCCTTGGCGATAGCAAAAGTGATGAGGTGGCGAGAATTGTTTTTTATAACTATGCCACTGATGAAACGGTAGAGGTGGTGCTGGCCAGCGATGGTTCAGTATCCAGCCAGATATTTACCGCTTCTGTTTACCAGCCAACGGAACATCCTCAGGAAGTAGAGGATGCAATCAGCCTTGCTCAAACCGTTCTCACTAACGATAGCTTTGATGTTAGTGGTCTACAGGGTACTGCCATGTTGGCGTTTCCACCTGCAAGTGAAGTAGTAAGTGCACAACAACATTTTTATCCACAGCGAATGATGTATGTGACGTTTGGGCCTGGTGGTGGAGAGCTACCGGTCTACACCGCGTTGGTTAATTTAAGTGGCGCGACTGTACTTGAACATGGCTTGGTGAAGTAGGAGATGAAAATGAAAGCATTGATAAGTTCGCTACTATTGTTGGCTGCAACTACTGCTCAGGCCGCCGATGTCGATTGGTCTGGCTGGAGCTTTGACTACAGCACAAATAATAATTCATCCGGTTTAGTCTTAACGAATCTTACCTACAACAACAAGAAAATTCTCGGCAAGGTGAGCATGCCGGTAATGCGAGTTGAATATGAGAACGATGTCTGTGGCCCTTACGCAGATATACTTTCTTCAGGTGCATTACGAAACCCGGGCAGTGGTGCGCAAACGCCGGCCTGTGAAAATCAAGCCTTGTGTCGCCGCACCTTCACTCAAAATGGTGAAAATATGCTTGAGGTAGGAGCGAATTGGCAAATTGGCGAATACCAGATTTATCAGACTTATTATTTTAGTGAGAATGGATACTTTGATTCACGGGTATATAGCCGGGGTCTTCAGTGCCAGATACAACACGGCCACCATGCACAGTGGATGTTTGATTTCGACATAGATGGTGCGTCTGATGATCAAATTGCAAAAGGCGCGAGTGATGTACAAGCCACAGAATTTAATGACCTCAAGTCCAATACTCAATTTTGGACAATTCAAGATAAAGTCACAGGTAGCAAGGTGCGTCTTACACCGGCTGATGACGATGGTGAGCCAGACAACTTTTCCAAGTGGGATTTCGCTGGTCGAGCATTTGTTGCATCTGAAGTAGGGAGGTGGCGTAAAGGCGCACGTGGTGAGATTGGTGAGTTATACAACTCTCCGGCGCAAAATATTGATGGCACTGATCTAGTGCTTTGGTATGTAACACACTTGCCGCACAGTCCTGCAGAAGGCGCTTCTATCTGGCATGCCTCCGGCCCACGGCTGGAAGTGCTTGCAGCAACACCAGAACCGACACCGGAACCAGAGCCGGAACCAGAGCCAGAACCAGAACCAACGCCGGAGCCGGAGCCGGAACCAACGCCGGAACCAGAACCAGAGCCGACACCTGAGAACAACCTGCTGGCCAATGGTGGCTTTGAAGCAACCGGGCTTGGCGCGTGGTCTAATTGCGGATCTTCTGCCAATATTCAGCGTGTGACGAGTAATCAGGCTGGTGGTAGCGCTGCTATGGAAATTTCCAACGGCGGATGTATCTACCAGGAGGTTGTCGCTGAAGCGGGTCAGGCACACAACTTGACCTGTGCTGCCAATAGATCTGGCAGTAATTGGACGATCGTCGAGCTCAGCTATCTTGATGCAAATTTCCGTAACCTTCTCACTGAAGTGATACAGGTGGGTGCTGCGGCTGCCTATACGGATTATTCGGTGGACGCTGTGGCACCGGCTGAGACTGCCTATGTAGCAGCCCTGCTGTACAGCGAAGACACAACGTTGTTTGATTCCTGCCGTATGACGTCTGGTTCAGTAACACCTGAACCGGAGCCAACACCAAACCCGACTCCAGAACCAGAACCGACGCCGGAACCAGAACCAACACCGGAACCAGAACCAACACCAGAACCAACTCCTGAGCCTGTAACTAATCTGTTAGCAAATGGTGACTTTGAAAGCAATCTTAACGGTTGGAATTCCTGTGCCGCCTCTAACCTGATTGGGCTAAGCGCCGATTCTGATGCAGGTTCAGGTGCATTGTCTGCTAAAAACGGTGGTTGTATGTATCAGGAATTCGCCATTCAAGCAGGCACCAGCTACAGCATGGATTGTCGCGCAAAAAGTGAAAGCACACAGCTCTACACGAGTGTTTCACTTACTTTGATGAATGCCAATTACGCCGCACTGGAAACCTCAGAGATTCCGGTAGAGACGACTGCATACAGTAATCACATCGCAGAGCTCACTGCGCCCTCAAACAGTAAGTTTGGATCAGTGGTGGTGTACAGTGAAGATGTCGGTGTTTTTGATAACTGCATAGTGTCTTCAAACTGATCTGCCCAAGGGCTGTATTAACAAGGGCTATAATTAACAAGGGCTGCATTAAAGTGATGGCTGTGCTGTCCTGCATCCGGTAGTGATGCAGGACACCGGCAGTACCTGATTCGCTGATCGAAACCCCCTGTCTCCCCGGGCGCCAGGCTGATACGATGGGCGACGGCTAATCAGATTATCTATCTTTGAGCGACTACTTTGTGATTTCTCGATCAGGCGCGCTGCAGTAGCGTGTCTGAGCAATCCATTAACGGTTTTCTTTTATCGCGTCAGTGGCGGGATTTCTCTGCGGGAATTGAGGTTTCCTACTGGGCAAAAACTGAAAGAGGCCCGCTCAGACTGCTAATGCCAGCACAGCATGCTGTTTGTTTCGTAGATCGGGAGCAGGCGCTGGTGCTGCCGGCCAGGTCGCAGCGCAAAAACGTTAGTCTCACATCAACTGCTGGTTCACCGGTAGATGCTCTGTACTTCAGTGCGCAAAAAGACCTGGCTGCACTTGCAAGAGATCCCGCCAGCAGTGGTCATCTACATGAGTCTGATATAAAGCCTGCTGATCGCTATTTAATGGAGCGGTTTATCAATGCCGGGTTTAGTGCCCGTGGAACAGTTGAGCAACGCGCCAACTATATAGAAATGATCAACCCCAAATTACTGCCTTGCGATATACAGCCGCAGCTGACACTGGCATCTATTGATATTGAGACACGCGGTTTATCACAGCAGCTTTATTCCATTGCGTTACACAGTGGTGACGTAAATACGGTGCTGATGGTTGGAAAAGGCGAGCCAATCAGTAGCCATGAAGACTTTCAGCTTCAGTTATACGCCACCGAAAAATTGTTGCTGGAAGCCTTTTTCACCCTGTTGCACCGGGTAGATCCTGATGTCATCGTGGGTTGGAATATCATCGGTTTTGATCTGGACTTCATCGCACGTAAATGTGAAGAGCTGAACATTACGTTTGCACTTGGCCGGGGTGGTGAAGCCTCTGCCATTTTGCAAGTGGGCAGTGGCACAAGCCCTGTGAAGATAGGCAGAGTGCCGGGGCGGGCAGTGCTTGATGGCATAGAAATGCTGCGCGCTGCTTTTTGGTCGTTTGAAAGCTTTTCATTGGAAAGCGTTGGACAGCAATTGCTGGGACGCGGCAAGACCATCACCACGGGCCAGGGTAGTGCGGATAAAGTCGCACAGATAAATCATCTGTACCAAACCGATAAACCCGCGCTTGCAAAGTACAACATAGAAGACTGTCGTTTAGTCACAGAAATATTTGCCAAGGCAGATCTAATAAACTTTGCCATGCAGCGTGCTCAAATGACTGGATTGCCAATGGACAAAATTGGCGGTGCAGTACAAACCTTTGATAACTTATATCTGCCACGTCTACACCGTAAGGGCTATGTTGCGGCCATTACTGCTGCCTCTGAGAGTATTGGAAGTCCCGGTGGCTATGTACTCGATTCCCAACCGGGTATATACAAAAATGTGATCGTTCTGGATTTCAAAAGCCTGTACCCAAGTATTATAAGAACGTTTGTGATCGATCCATTGGGTCTTGCCGTATCAGGTGCAGATGCAGTGCCGGGTTTTGAAGGCGCAGAGTTCTCGCGTGATGAGCATATCCTGCCGCAACTGATTGAAGAGCTGTGGTCTAAGCGCGATGAGGCCAAGGCGCAAAGTAATACTGCTTTGTCTCAGGCAATTAAAATTATTATGAACTCGCTCTACGGCGTATTGGGTTCGTCTGGGTGTCGATTCCATAATCATCAGCTGGCCAGCAGTATCACGCGCCGTGGTCATGAAATTATATTGCAGAGTAAAGACTATATTGAAAAAGCTGGCTGGCAAGTCATTTATGGAGATACTGATTCACTCTTTGTGCTTCTGGACGAAAGTTATTCATCCGACAAAGCCTGTCTGGTTGGAGAGCAGTTGCAAGAAGGGTTAAATAAGTACTGGCAGCAGTATTTAATGAAACAGTATCGGCTTGAATGCCACCTGGAGGTTGAGTTTGAAACCCATTACCTGAGATTTCTTATGCCCACGGTGCGTGGCGCGCAGGGCATGAAGCTTGAAAACTCAGGAAGCAAAAAGCGTTATGCCGGGCAAATATTAAAACCCGACGGTGACATTGAAGTCGTTTTTAAAGGACTTGAAGCGGTACGTACCGATTGGACGCCGTTAGCGCGCGAGTTTCAGAGAGAGCTCTACAGCAGGGTCTTTAATGATCAGCCAGTAGATGTACTGATTCGTGATACTACCAACGATTTACTGGCCGGTAAGTTAGATGAGAAGTTGGTCTACAGAAAGCGCTTGCGCCGAAAATTGTCTGACTATGAGCGCAACGTACCACCACACGTTCAAGCGGCCCGTAAAAGTGCGAACCCTCAAAAGTGGATAGACTATGTCTTAACCGTGCACGGGCCGGAGCCAAGCGAGGAGCGATCATCAGAGTTGGATTATCAACACTACGTTGAAAAGCAACTTGTACCAGTTGCTGACGGCATACTGCACTTTCTTAATACTAGCTATCACTCTGTGGTGAGTAACCAGGGAGAGTTGTTCTAGCTTGATCAGGCGCGCAATTCAGGCGCACTAGACTTTCGAAGACGAAAGTTAAAGGCGAGCGCCGCAGAAGCGGCGAGCTCGATTTATTCGTCGTCATCCTTTTCAACAGTCGCTGCCATCTCAATGCCCTCAAGTAACTTATCATCTTGAATTGGCAATGCTTCAGCATCGTCGCCTGCTTTTTCTTTTAATGCTTCAGCAGCGGTGCGTAACTCACGATACTGCTCCACCAGCTGACCACTTTGCTCAAGCAATTTCTTGCGTTCTTCAATCTGCTCGTTGAGTTCTTTGATCTCTTTCTTTTGTGTGCGCGCCATCGCTTCGGCCGCTTTACGAGCATTGTTTTCTTCAAGCTTTTGCTTTTTCAGGGCTTTAAGTTTTTTAACAACATTGTCCGGCGTATCTGCCAGTGCTGTATTGATGGCTTTCAGCTCACGTTCTTTTCTCGCCAGTTCATCTTTGGCTTTGCGGACAGTGTCTGAGTTGGATTCACGACCCGCCGCAAGTGCACTTTCTGCTGCTTCTTTAGCAGCGGTTGTCTGGTCAATCGCAGCCACCGCTCTGAGGCGACCCATTTCAGATTGCTTTAGTTCCGTTCGCATCTCATTAATAGACGACTCTGCTTTCTCACGAGCAGCCTGGATGTGAGTGTCGGCGTGTTTGGCCCGGTCAATGAGCTTATTCAGTGCATCTTTAAGCTGTGCCGCCGAAACGGTTGTGTCGAGGTCTAATGCTTTGATGACCTCATTTGCCAATAATTGTTTGCTGAGTGCCAGATCTTTCCAGACCTGAAGTTGAATGTCTTCTGTCGTTTGACTCACACAGGGATCTCTTGAAGTTGGTGCAGTTCGTTGGGCGCGAGAGTGTAGCAC
>CALGJU010000115.1 GCA_937928685.1 uncultured Granulosicoccaceae bacterium | reverse complement strand
AGATTTAATGAAATGGAAAGCGTACTGCTGAGCAGTAAATTATGCATTAATGTGCAAAGCGCAAGTGTTGCAAGAAAAGCAACGGGTATATGCCAATTGATAACCCGCATTCTTAGTAACCAGACACCACCACATAGATACCCAAGATTAATCCACTCACTTTGCCGTGCACCAAATAGCCCCTGAGTTTTCTCAGTGATATGTTGCGGACTCATGCCTTGCAACAACAAGTCACGATGTTGATCCAGTGCTGTGGCACCAGTCAGCGCATCCCACTGTGACAATGTTGATAAACCGCCGTTAAAGACAGTGCTTATTGAATTGCTGAGAGAAGTGCTAAAGCTATCTGGTTGTATCAGCCATAAGCTTAATTCAGTCGGAAAGCTGATGAGAATGATCGCATAGCCAACCATGGCAGGATTGAACAGATTGTAGCCAATGCCACCGAATGCATGTTTGGCCAGTAAGATGGCAAATCCACAGGCAAGCACCGGTATCCACCATGGTAGTAATGGCGGCAGGCACAGGGCTATTAGTACCGCAGTGACTACGGCTGAGTAATCCTCTAAAGCAGATTTTATAGATCGGCGGCGTAGCTTTACTGCCAGGGCCTCAAATGCTATGGCGCTTAGTACAGCCAGCACCAGATTGATGATGCTGCCCCAGCCATTTTGAAATATAAATACCAGGTAGCCGGGTAGCAAAGCGAGCAGCACCATCTGCATAGTGGAAGTGACACTTGATGGGCCGATGGATTTTGGTTCGAATGTGGTCAAGACTGATCATCGCCCGTGTTGTGGTGCGGCGGCGTTAGCTTTTTGTTTTTGCTTCTTTGCAGCGCTTTGGCAATCAGATCCTTCTTCAGCTGATCCTTGTTTTGAGAGTTACTTAAGCTGGCGGTTTTATTATCCAGTTTTTTACGTTCACGCTTTGACTGGTTTTTAAGTCTTGCGAGACGCGCTTCGTAGCGGTCTTTTGCCAGCTCCGCCTTCTGGTGTTCTGTATTTTCAATTTGTATTGCCTCTTTCGCATGAATAAAAAAGTCGGTAAGAGGAATATGACTTGGGCATACCGCATCACAGCATGCGCACTCAATGCAGTGAGATAGGTTTAAATTTAAAAGTGCAGTTCTGTTGTACGGCTTTGTATGCCAAAACAATTGCTGCGGTAGGAGCCGTTCTGGACAGACATCGGCACAGGCGCCGCATCTTATACAGGCAACAGATTTTTTAGTTGTGTGTTTGTGGAAGATCAGGCTGTTGGTGCGCTTTTCAATGTAGTGGTCAGATGTGATCATCCGCCCCATCATTTGGCCGCCGCACGTAATAGCCGAATTCAACGGCAGTGACAGATGCTTGCACAGATGTGTTAATGGAGTGCCGATACGCAGCTCAAAATTCCTGACAGCGCGTTCTGTGACAACAGTCACTACCCGTGACACCAAAGGCTCTGCCAAGGTGACCGCTTTATAGATGGCATAACAGGTAGCTACGTTAAAGCACAGTGAGTTGTTTTTTCTGACACCACCCGTTTTGCCTGTACAAAGTGCAAACAGCGTATTTTCAGCACCGCTCGGATATATTGCAGGCACGACGACAAGTTTGATTTCCGCCGGAAGGTGCTCAAGTAACTGAGCAATGGATTCTGTCTTGTTTTCCTCTATGCCGACAATGCATTGTTGGGCGCCGCTGGCGGAGAGTGCGATCTCAATGCCCTTGACAATATCCCGTGCCCGGTCTTGTATCAGTGCTTCATCGCAGTAAATAGCGGGGTCACACTCTGCGGCGTTTATTAACAGTGTATCTGGCGTGAGGTGTTTGATGGCATCCAGCTTTTTATGCACCGGAAAAGCGGCGCCACCCAGTCCGACCAATCCGTATTGGTGGCAAAGATTATTGATCCGTTGTGGATAAGATCGGTTTGCGTGAGGTGTGATAAAAGATTGATCCAGCCCATCGGATCGAATGGTGATAACACTGTCTGAGATGTCTGTGACGACACCCGAGATCGAAGCATGCTGCGCTACCTGATCCGGTTCACATTGGCTTAGCGTCTGGCCCTTTAAAACACAATCCCCTTCAGTAACAGCGGGTGTTGCGTCTCGATCAATTTGAATGCAGATATGATCTGGCAGAGGCAGGGTTTCAATAGCGTCAAATCGTGCGGGTTCGAAAGCCAGGCCACCATGAACCTTATAAGTGGTGGTCATTGTAATATCTGACCGTTAGTGGCGTTGACCAGATCGATGCAGTCAACAGGGCAGGGTGGAATGCATAATTCGCAACCGGTACAGTGATCACTGATCACTGTGTGCATAAGTTTGGCAGCGCCGACAATGGCATCCACAGGGCATGCCTTAATACACAGGGTGCAGCCAATGCATTCCTGCTCCCTGATGACAGCAAGCACGGCCGGGGATTCAATACCGAATTCAGGATTCAGAGGAATCACGTCTCTATTTAGCAGTCCAGCCAGCGCCATCACGGTGGCCTCACCGCCTGGTGGGCATTGATTGATGGGGGCGGTGTTGTCTGCGATAGCGGCTGCGTAAGGTTTGCACCCCGGGTAGCCGCACTGTGCGCATTGCGTTTGAGGTAGCAGCTGATCTATTTGCTCAAC
This sequence comes from uncultured Granulosicoccaceae bacterium, assembly GCA_937928685.1. Taxonomy (GTDB): domain Bacteria; phylum Pseudomonadota; class Gammaproteobacteria; order Granulosicoccales; family Granulosicoccaceae. The sequence goes on along the minus strand of CALGJU010000115.1, from coordinate 4,642 downwards.
CAGTGAGTTGCCATCGCTTGCAAACCATCGCGATGCGCTGCCAAGGGCGCATCCTAAAAGTAAGGCGAGCAGCGTGATTACAAAAATGCCGATCATTAATGTGCTGATTCAAGTAGAGGGATCATAGGTGCATCCTGTTCGAGGCAGAGAACTAGTTCATGCCGCCGAAACCCATAAAGGCAAGTGACATAAAGCCCGCTGTGATGAGGGCGATAGCACTGCCTTTAAAGGGGTGGGGGACATCTGCTGCATCAATGCGTTCACGCATGGCTGAAAACAGAACCAACACCAGGGTAAAGCCCAGTGCTGCACCGAAGCCGTAGAATGCCGCACCAATAAATGAAGTATTGGTTCTTATGCTGAGTAGTGCCACACCCAGTACAGCGCAATTGGTGGTGATCAATGGCAGGAAAATACCGAGCACGCTGTGCAGTAGCGGGCTGACTTTTCTTATGAATAGCTCTGTGAGTTGAACAAGGCCTGCGATGATGACGATAAAAGCAATCAAGCGCAGATAGCCAAGCTCGAGTGGTTCAAGTACCCAAAGGTTAAACGAGTAACTACACACTGATGCCAGTGTGAGAACAAAGGTAGTGGCCAGGCCCATACACAAGGCGGTATCGAGCTTTCTCGATACTCCCATAAAAGGGCATAGACCAAGAAAATTCACCAGCACAAAATTGTTTATCAAAATGGTGCCGGCCAGTATCAGCAGAATATCCGTCATGAGAACGCCTGCGAGGAATTACTTAACTCTCATGCCCGCTTGCGCGCCGTCGTCCGGGGAGAGAATAAAAAGGTCTGATCCACCCGGACCTGCGGCAAGCACCATGCCCTCGGAATTACCGAAACGCATTTTGCGTGGTTTGAGATTCGCGACCATCACGGTTTGTCTGCCGATCAGTGTGGATGGATCATATGCGGACTTAATACCTGCAAATACATTGCGTTGTTCACCGCCCAGATCAAGTGTGAGTTGCAGCAGTTTGTCGGCACCTTCAACATGGTCAGCTGCCACTATGGTCGCAATTCTTAAGTCAACTTTAGCGAAGTCTTCAAAAGTGATTTCATCACTGATCGGGTCTTTGGTCAATTGTTCATTGCCAGTCAGGGTTGTGGTGGTCGGTGTTGCTGCAGCCACGTTGGTGGCAACCAGATCTTCTTTGGATGCTTCAATAATGGCATCGATTGATTTTGATTCTAAGCGTGTGATCATGGGTTTGAATTTGTTGATTTTATGATTCAACAGTGGCGTGTTGAGATCGCTCCAGGTGAACTCATCGCAGTTCAGGAAAGCTTCCGTTTGAGTGGCTATGTCGGGCACCACAGGTTTTAAGTAGATGACCAGGTTTTTAAACAGGTTAATGCCAAGCGTGCAAATTTGTTGCACTTTAATTTCTTCGCCCGGTTGCTTAATTAAGTTCCATGGTGCCTGATCTGCAATAAATTGATTGGCTTTGTCCGCTTGTATAATGATTTCTCTTATCGCACGGCTGAATTCGCGGTTCTCAAACGCATCAGCAATTGATTCAGAGGCTGCAACTGACTCCTGATATAAATCATTGTCTGGCAGCTCAGCAGCCAGAGTTGCATCAAAGTTCTTCACTATGAACCCAGCGCAGCGGCTGGCAATATTGACAATTTTTCCGACCAAATCTGCGTTGACTCGGGCAACAAAATCTTCAAGATTAAGATCAATATTTTCGACCTTGTTGTTAAGCTTTGCGGCGTAGTAGTAACGCAGGTAGTCAGGTTGTAGGTGATCAAGGTAGGTACGGGCTTTGATAAACGTGCCGCGAGACTTTGACATCTTTGCACCGTCTACCATCAAAAAACCATGGCAATGCACGGCGGTGGGTGTTCTGTATCCTGCGCCGTGCAGCATGGCGGGCCAGCAAAGCGTGTGAAAGCGCGCGATGTCTATGCCAATGAAATGTACCAGTTCAGCTGTTGAATCCTTGCCCCAGTATTTGTTAAATGCTTCTTCATCACCTTTTAGCAGATGGAGATGGCTCGCCATGTAGCCAATCGGGGCGTCCATCCATACATAGAAATATTTACCCGGGGCATCCGGGATTTCAAAGCCCCAATAAGGCTTATTGCGTGAGATATCCCAGTCCTGCAAGCCGCCTTCGAACCACTCTTGTATTTTGTTGCGCATTTCAGGTTGCAGCTGCTGTTCGCCGCTGGTCCATTCCCGCAACATGGCGTCGAAATTCTCTATCTTAAAGAAATACTGCTCCGAATCTTTCATGATGGGGGTAGCGCCCGATACCACAGAGGTGGGATTCAGTAGTTCGGTGGCATCGTAGGTGGTGCCGCAGCTTTCGCACGCGTCTCCATATTGTTCTTCGGTTTTGCATTTGGGGCAGGTACCAGTGACAAACCGGTCCGGCAGGAACATCTCGGTCTCCGGGTCGTATAGCTGTTCAATGGTTCTGACTGCTATATGGCCACCATCCCGAAGGCGTCGATAGATGGTTTCCACGCACTGGCGATTTTCGTCAGAGTGGGTGGTATGAAAGTTATCAAAGCTGAGCTGGAAGTCAGTAAAGTCCTTTTCGTGTGCGATTTTGACACGGTCGATCAAAGCTTCAGGGGTGGTGCCGCTTTTTTTAGCGCTCAGCATAATCGGCGTGCCGTGAGCATCGTCAGCCCATACCCAGGTGGCGTTGTGACCACGCAATCGCTGGAAACGTGACCAGATATCCGTTTGAATGTACTCGACCATGTGGCCGATGTGAATATCGCCATTTGCGTACGGCAGTGCGCTGGTGATCAGGATGTCGCGTTGTTTTATTGCATTCATTTTTAATGGTCACAAATGGGTGACGGAGATTGCCAAAGTATAAGCGCTTTGCGAGTGTGGTTCAGAGGGGTTTGACAGGTTTTATCTCTGTTGGTCGATTGCGGATGCAGGCACATCGATGCCCTGTCTGGCGAGGCGGTGGTGTATCATTGCCACATTGTTAATTTTACAGGGTTCAAACGTGGCGAACGTAGACAAATCTGCAGTAGAACAGGTGCTGGGGAGCTACCAGGATAAATACACCGGGCGCAGCTTAAGTGAAGATAAAGTGATTCGTGAAGTAGCGATCACAGATGGCGCGGTCAGCGTCAACCTACAAATGGGTTATCCGTGCCAGGGCTATATGCCCGAATTGACCAGTGCGTTGACTGAACTGGTTAAATCGGTCGATGGCGTGACCGATGTGGCGTTTAATGCCACTACAAAGATTACCGCACACTCGGTGCAGCACGGCGTCAAACGTATGGAAAGCGTCAAGAACATTATTGCTGTCGCGTCCGGCAAAGGTGGCGTCGGCAAATCAACTACGTCGGTCAATCTTGCGCTGGCGTTGTCTGCCGAAGGCGCCAAGGTGGGCCTGCTGGATGCCGATATCTACGGCCCGAGCCAGCCGCGCATGATGGGGTTGTCGGGTCAGCCGGAATCGAGCGACGGAAAATCAATCGAACCCATGTGCAATTACGGCATTGAGACCATGTCCATTGGTTATCTGGTGGACGAGGAAACTCCAATGATCTGGCGTGGCCCGATGGTGACACAAGCCCTGGAGCAACTTCTTAATGACACCAATTGGGACGAATTGGACTATCTGGTGATTGATCTGCCCCCGGGCACAGGTGATACGCAGCTGACCTTGTCGCAAAAAGTCCCGGTCAGTGGTGCAGTTATTGTCACCACGCCGCAGGATATCGCGCTATTGGATGCCCGTAAGGGACTAAAAATGTTCGAAAAGGTTGAGATTCCCATTCTCGGTATTGTAGAGAACATGAGTACCCATATATGCAGTGAGTGTGGGCACGAAGAGCCGATATTCGGCGCCGGTGGCGGGCAGCGAATGGCAACCGATTATGACGTAAGGTTGTTGGGTTCTGTGCCGCTGGATATGTCAATTCGGGTGCAGGTGGACGGTGGTAAGCCTTCAGTTGTCAGTGATCCGGAAGGGGCAATTGCACAGAGTTATCGTGAAATAGCACGCAAGACCGCCGCCGCATTGGCAGGCCAGGCCAAGGACTACAGCGCAAAATTCCCGAATATTGTTATTCAATCAACCTAAAGCGTAGATTTTAAAATGTCTATAAAAGCAGACCGCTGGATCAGGGAGATGTCCCGCCAGCATCAGATGATCGAACCGTTTGAGGCGGGTCAGGTGCGTGAATCTGAAAAGGGCAAGCTGATCTCTTATGGCACATCAAGTTACGGCTACGATGTGCGCTGCTCTGATGAATTTAAAATATTCACCAACATCAACCACGCAATAGTTGACCCGAAGGACTTTGACACTGATAGTTTTGTGGATGTTAAAAGCGATGTCTGCATAATTCCGCCAAACTCCTTTGCTCTTGCGCGTACGGTGGAATACTTCCGGATCCCGCGCAGTGTGTTGACTATTTGCCTGGGTAAATCGACCTATGCCCGTTGCGGTATTATCGTTAATGTCACACCGCTTGAGCCGGAATGGGAGGGGCATGTAACGTTGGAATTCTCAAATACAACGACGCTTCCGGCCAAAATTTACGCCAATGAAGGTGTTGCACAGATGCTGTTTTTCGAATCAGATGAGGTGTGTGAGACCAGCTACGCAGACCGATCTGGCAAGTATCAAGGCCAACGTGG
>CALGJU010000114.1 GCA_937928685.1 uncultured Granulosicoccaceae bacterium | reverse complement strand
CCCCTGCGGGAGCTCGGCATTTGGCTTGCCACAGCGTTGAAGCTCTTGAAAAGAGAATAACTATTGCCTGCGAGCTTCGCCTTGTTGCAAACCAAATGACAAGCTCTCAAATGCACACTCTATTTGTTCCAGTACACTAGTGCGTGCAGCCCTTGTTTGCTATTCGCGCGATATTGGTATCTCCATACATGCCCTTAAGAGTGACTGGCTTCGGCAGAGAGGGATCTGTGCTTGTGAATGTGACGATTAATTCGGCTCCGCTTAATTCGCTGCCAGTGACTCTGATTTGCCCTAGTGAAGATTTTTTCAGTGTGTCGTCGACGTCGATCGAAAACCCGAATCGCTGTTGGGGGCTGAACTCGGAAAACGCTAATTCCATTGTTGTGGCACCGTCACCCGGTTGAGTAACTTTGGCTAAGGTCGCGGAGCCGGATTCTGTTTTGTAGGGTTGAAAGACCTCAACACCATCGCCGCCTTGTCGAGTATCAAAGATTAACCGTCCTGCTGAATCGGCCAGATTGATGGTAATTGTCTTTACCTGCCATGTGTCTGCAGACAGGTTGGTAAATCGAAAGTAGTCTCTTGGCGCGCTCTCTGAAAATTCAGAGGAAAGTGATTGAATGCACGCAGACTCGTCGCTGGCAAAGGACAGCGTTGTTGTGGCATAGAGGGTTGTTGCGAAAGGCACAGCCAAAAGTTTAAGATATTTCATGGTGGTTTAAAATGTTGCCTTTGATTGAAAGTGACGTGCTTATTGATATTGGCAAAAAGAAAAAATTTGCTGTGGAATGAAAGATCAAGTGAAATGCTGTCATAAGCATGAATAATCCGGCTAAAGGAGCTCTTGTTCTTCCAGCACTTTGCGCGCGACTCTGAAGCACTCCAGTGATTGTGGCACGCCGCAGTAGATGCCAATGACATGAATGATAGCTCTTATCTCTTCCTTGCTAACCCCATTGTTGATAGCACCGCGGCAATGAATTTCCCACTCATGCATTTTCCCCAGTGCGCCAATCATAGATAAGTTCATCATTGAACGGGTTTTCGCGTCAATCGCATCATCGTCCCAACCGAAGCCCCAGCACCATGCTGTCATTGCCTCTTGAAAAGGGCGGGTAAAGTCATCTGCAGCGGCGAGATTGTTCTCAACGTATTCAGCCCCGAGTGTTGCTTTACGTTGCGCCAGCCCTGCTTCAAATAGGTCTTTATTCATTATTATCTTCCTGTGTTGAGATCAGTGAATTGGTAAGTGGAGTTTGTGAATTTGATAACGGTGGTGAGGCTGAATAGTTATATTCTGTATTGATATATCTACTTATCGATTGCACGCTACTCCTTTTGGATTATCGAGCAGCTACGCACGGCGTATGACCATTGCAGTGCTTTAGTTCTACTCTATCTATCCGGCGTTTAAAATACTGGTAGTTGTTAATCTCAGGCAGTATCCTGAATTATCGCAATTAAGCGTGGATTACGCAGCCATTGAGGTGTTAATTCGATTGTATAAACAAAAAGCGATTAAACCATGGATTCGGTGAAGAAAGAACAAATTGGGATCTTAGCTGCTCATAGGCTGGCAGTGTCGCTGGGGGCTGTTGCAGTGGGTATCCTGACGCTGGGGGTGTTATGGCGTTTCTATGATGCGCAGTCACTGTTGGTATGGTTTGCGGTTCTGCTGTTAGTATCCTTGTTGCGTTGGTGGATGGCTGAGAAGATCATGGCGCTTGGCGTTGAGCTGGACAGCAACCGGTGGTTAGTGCCATGCCTTGTTGCCAGTGCATTTGCCAATGGAATTGTCTGGGGGTCGGTATTAATATTTTTCTTCCCTGATGACCCTCTGTCTCTGGCATTGTTATTAGGCCTTCATGCTAGTTATATTTCTGCTGCTGCGACTTCCACGTCTATTTTTCTACCGGTATTTTTCGGCTTTTCACTTACTTCTTCTTTGCTGTTTTGTGTCGGACTGTTGTTAGCAGGGGCCAGCCAGTATTGGCCCTTTGTTGCGTTGACCATGATCTACCTTACAGTGTCAATCCAGTTGGGACTCAAGAATAACAACGCGTTTACAGAGCAGATCAGGCTTCGTTTTGAAAATAATGCACTAATGGCTGAACTGCGTGATCAGAGAGATCGGGCGGAAAATGCAATGCAGGCGAAAAATAGTTTTCTCGCAGCAGCGAGCCATGATTTGCGACAGCCGGTCCATGCCTTGGGGTTGTTTGTCGATTCACTGGAGAGTTATCAGCAGAGTGAAGCGGCGCATCGAATACTGGATAAGATCAGACAGGCTACAGGCGCGCTGGGTAGTTTGTTTCATGGCTTGCTGGATATCTCTAAGCTTGATGCGGGCATCATAGAGAATGAACCACAACAGTTTGAGCTTGATAACCTGCTTGAGGGTATTCAATCAGAGTTTCAAGGGCTTGCGAATGAAAAGAACCTTGAGCTCAGATTTCCGTTAAATACCGGTCTTATTGTCAATGCGGATCCCGGCTTACTTGAAAGGATCATCCGCAACCTGATCAGCAACGCCATCAAATACACAGCGGATGGCTTGGTATCGCTGCGGGTCAGCCGCGTGCCGGGTGATGAGATACGAATTGATGTGGTTGATACCGGCCGTGGAATTCCGGAATCAGAGCTCGACAACATATTTTCTGAATACCATCAACTTGAAAACCCGGAGCGAGACAGGCAGAGGGGCATGGGTCTGGGGCTGGCGATTGTGCGGCGGCTATGCAACATGATGGAAATACCTATTATGGTGCAATCGGATTTAGGTAAGGGGTCGATATTTTCAGTGGTGGTACCAGAGGGTGATGGTCACAAGTTGGTGGCCGCCCGACAAATTGAACCCGTCGATCGCGATCTGGCAGGGCGTCGGGTCATAGTGATTGACGACGAGCTCCCAATTCTTGAGGGGATGTATGAGATTCTCAGCAGCTGGGGCTGTGATGTGATCACTGCAGATTCACCGGCTGTTGCGATGGAAAAGGTAAATATATTCGGTATCCCGGATATCATTGTTGCAGATCTGAGGCTGCGTGATAATGAAAACGGCCTGGATACAATCCGCTCAATCCGTGATCGGTTCAGAAACGAAATTCCGGCCATATTGGTCACAGGAGACACGGCGATAGAGCGCTTGCAGCAGACGTTGACGGCCTCTGTACGAGTGCTGCATAAGCCCGTGTCTCCGAACAAGTTGCGCAATGCCATTGTCGATCAAATGATGGGATAGTACTTTCGGCAGATTTCACGATCTAAACGAATGCCGATCCGGCTGTCTTGAGAGAAAGAACGTCCTTGCCGGCTTTGCGCTATACTTTGCGCACTTTTAATCGCACGACTTTCCAACTTAGAATCTCTAATGACTGCTTACAAATCAGACTTCCTGAAAATATTGTCCGATCGTGGTTTTATTTATCAAACCTCAGACGATGCTGCCCTGGATAAACTTTTTTACACTGAGACAGTAACGGGTTATATCGGCTTTGATGCAACGGCGACGAGCCTGCATGCAGGTTCATTGATCCAGATCATGATGTTGCATTGGATGCAGCAAACAGGTCATCGACCTATTACCTTGATGGGGGGCGGAACGTCAATGATCGGTGATCCCTCCCTGCGTGATGAAGCACGAAAACTGCTCACCCCTGATGATATCGAAACCAACCTGGTGGGTATCCGCCAGTCGTTCTCGAGTTACCTGAAGTTTGAAGAGCAGGGGGGCAATGCTTTGATGGTCAATAATGCCGATTGGCTTATGGACCTTAACTACGTGAAGTTTCTGCGAGATGTGGGTCAGCATTTTTCGGTTAACCGAATGCTGTCGTTTGATTCAGTCAAGCTCAGACTTGATCGCGAGCAATCGCTGTCTTTCCTTGAATTCAATTACATGATTTTGCAGGCCTATGATTTTGCCGAACTGAGTAAACGCTACGACTGCCGCCTTCAGATGGGTGGGTCGGATCAGTGGGGAAACATCATTAACGGTATTGATCTTGGTCGTCGCATGAACAGTGCCTCTCTGTTTGCGCTGACATCTCCATTGCTGACTACATCCTCGGGTGGAAAAATGGGTAAGTCTGCAAGTGGTGCGGTCTGGCTGAACGCAGACAAGCTCAGTGTTTATGACTTCTGGCAGTACTGGCGCAATACAGAAGATGCAGATGTTGAACGTTTTTTGAAGCTTTATACGACAATGTCGCTGGATGAGATAGCAAAACTGGGTGCATTGCAGGGTGCGGAGCTTAATGAAGCCAAGAAGATACTCGCGACAGAAGTCACGGCGTTGTTGCATGGTCGTGAGGAGGCCGACAAAGCCTCTGAAACGGCCCGAGTAACGTTTGCGGAAGGACAAACCGCCAGTGACCTGCCTACGATAACTGTGCCCGCGGCTGAGCTTGATGAAGGCATCGGGGTGTTGGCACTCATGGTTCAGGCTGAGCTTGCCAAGAGCAATGGTGAAGCCCGACGTAGTATTAAAGGTGGTGCGGTGAAGCTTAACGACCAGCCGGTAAGTGATGAAAAGTTGATGGTTGATTCAAGTGCGTTGATCAATGACGGCGCGTTGAAGCTATCATTTGGTAAGAAGCGCCATGTGTTGGTTCGGCGCTCAGCTCTGCCTCCTTCGTCTATTTAAATTATGCGCTCTTGAGCGTGTGTGAGCGAATTTACTTAATGGATATCCCTCGCTAACGCTGGCGGGTTTGTCATGGGGCGGTAGTTATTCGGAGGCATGACCGAATCTGGAAGTCTTGCCCGGCCATATTGAACATCCTGGGTGCATATCGGTGGATGCGCTTTCAGCTTATGCCCGTCTACGGATTCGGTGATACTCGATACGCCGGGGTTATGAAGTGAGTCCAGAGCGATGCAGGAAGCCCGGTGCGTGAGCGAGTGGATAAGTCCGACACTAAGAAACAAATTGCTAGCTGTCTGAATGCAGCTTATTGAGCGCCTCCATCAATTGATCCATCTCACTGTCAGTGCCTATGGTAATGCGCAACCACTGGTTTAATTTGTCTTTGTTCCAATAGCGCACCAGAATATTTCTTTTGTTGAGTTCGGTAAATATTCTGGCTGCATCTCCATCAGGGGGTGATGCGAATATGAAGTTGGCTTTACTCGGTAACACTTTATACCCTTGTGCTTTCAGTAGCTCAGTGGTGCGCTCACGAGTGGCAATGATTTTTCTGATGGTTTCTCTGTAGTAGTTTTCATCGCCAATTGATGCGATACCAGCAGCTTGTGCGACCGCGTCAACCGGGTAGGAGTTGAAAGAATCTTTCACTCTGCATAATCCCTCAATTAGATCAGCGCTCGCAAATGCTGCCCCAAGTCGCAGCCCGGCCATTGATCGGCCTTTGGAGAAGGTGCGGGATACCACCAGGTTGGGATATTGATTAATCAGGTCTATTACAGACTCTGCGCCGAAGTCTGCATAGGCTTCATCAATCAGTACTACAGTGCCACTGTTGTTTTGCAATAACTGTTCTATGTCTGTTTTACTTACTGCAATTGCAGTGGGTGCGTTAGGGTTGGGGAATATAATTCCTCCACAATCGCCGCCTAGTTGTGTGAGCGGTAAGCTGAAGTCACTATTCATAGGAATCTTATGCGGCGTGATGCTTAGCAAATCGCAGTAAACAGGGTAGAAGCTGTAACTGATTTCAGGAAACTGAAGAGGCGCTTTGCCCTTGAAGAATGCCATGAACGCGAGGGCTAAGATTTCATCTGATCCGTTTCCCACGAACACTTGATCGATGGTAACGCTGTGATAGTCAGCGAGAGTTTTTCTGAGTTCAGTGGATTGCGGGTCAGGGTATCGACGCAGAGAGTCGGGACTGACGTCAGCGATAGCCTGAACCACCAGGCCGGATGGCGGATAAGGATTTTCATTGGTGTTGAGTTTAACTACATCGTTGCCGCTGCGTTGTTCACCTGGAACGTAGGGTGTGAGCCGTTTGACCAGTTCAGTCCAATATGGGGTCATTGTGATGTGTCGAGCTTCTTCGGTGCTATAGAGTAAAGCAAAATTCGAAGAGATAGAATAGATTCTATCTGCGACTGGGGCTCAAGCGGCAGCTGCGATTTCTGTAGCAGCCTCTGACAGGGCATTACGTATATCTTTGTCCCGGTCCCAGACCGGAACGTTGAGAAAGGCAGCAAGCGTATTGGCATCAAGCCTTATCGCTTTGTGATTGCGATGATTGATAATATTGACTCGCTCACCACTGCAGAACACCACGTTTATCTCGTACTCTGTAACAGTGGGGGTGTCAGTGTCAACATAGCTTGGTGAAGAGTGCCCTTGCTGTTGAATCTGATTTTTATAGTTTATGTAGGCTTCGCGATTGGTATAGGAAATAATCTGCAGCGCGTATATTTGTGCCAGAGGCATTTGCGCAGATTGACCCGCTTTCCAGCCGAAGATACGTGTTTTTTCTATCCAGAAAACGCCCATGTTTTTATTGAATTCTATCGCTCTGACGGGTTTGAGTAGCAGGTACCCTATGTAGACAAGTGCTACACCACCAAACAGGTAGATAAACATTTTGAGTGTTGGTTCGATTGCGGAAAGCACCGCACCGTAAGGGATAAAAGGCAGGCTTGCGGACAGGGCAAATGAGAGTAGAAAAGCAACAATGACACTGGCGAGTATGACGGCAAGGTATTGCAGCGTGAAGATAGGTTCGAACAATAATCGGCTGGTGGTAGAGCGTGGGCTGATTCTGCAGTTTCTCGACTCACCGGTGACCTGTGGGCGCAGTGCAGACCAGGCGATGGAGTTGGCGACCGCATCGCTGTAGACGATAGGCTTGCGGCTGACTTTTTTCGGCGTGATAGATTCACGGAAAGTGGTGTTGCTGAGAAGCACAATTAATCCGCCGATTGCCAATATGACCGCCATGAATGGCAGTGCGTTATTCAGATTGTTGAGCCATGGTTGATCTGCGAAGACCCTGTTAATCGCCGCCACAGCGACAATGATCACACCGATAGCAATGGCCACGGGTACGTGCGAGGGACAATTTGCCCGGTTCGTCGCGTATTTCGTTCGGCTGTTTATGTTGACTCTGTTTATCATTGGCCAGAATAGCGGTAGTTCCAGTCAAAACTTGAGCGGAGCGATATCGGGTGCTTAATGTTTACAGTTGTCCGCATGTCCGGTGCGATCACTTAATGGTTTGAAAGATAATGTGAGGTTAATGCGTCAGGCGCGAATATTTCATCTCGACGGTTGGGTTTTCTATATTAAACTGTGAGTATGAGCAGGCAAAAGCAAAGCTCGCTCAGCTCAGCGATTTAATACAGGCGGATAACTACAGTGGCACTACTCTTTCACATTGCGCAATCAAAGGATATTGATGCGGCGGCAACTACTGGCAGCTATCGTTGTGAGTCAATTGATTCGGAAGGCTTTATTCATTGTTGCAAGCCTGAACAGCTCCAAGGGGTGATAAAGCGTTACTACGAGGGTGCGACAGGCTTGTTGCTTATGCACATAGACTCAGATCTATTGCGCGCAGACCTTGTCTATGAAAACACCATGGGGGGCGAGGAGTTATTTCCTCATGTGTATGGTGAAATCAATATGGATGCGGTACAGCAGATAGCGCCGTTGTAGAGTGGTTTTGCTCTCCAGGGCTGAATAGTTACGGCTGATCTACAACATAGATTGGCTGCGAGCAGTCAGTCTTTCCAGCGCCTGTCTTTGAAGGGTTGTAGGGTTCAGGGTCAGTCCCCGCCTGGCCAGTTGCAGTGCTTGTTGAGGTTGTTGCATAGCCAGGTGGTTGAGCGCTAATTCATAGAATGTCTGCGGGTCGTTCGGAGAGATGCGCAAGGCTCTTTCCAGCAGGCCTATTGCTCTGGCGTGATCATTCGCAGAAGTTGCCACCTCTGCCTGATCGCGAAGTGCTACGGCGGCTGGCAGGCTCTGTATCGCTTCAGCAGGCGGCTTGATAGTGGTGGGCGTGATTTGCGGTCGCGCTGGTTTAACGGGTTCTACAGGCTCCGGTGTTTCAGTGTCACGAACTGGCGGGGATGGCTCTGGACGGTCGACAGTGTATTTGGTTCCGCAGCCAGCCAGTAGCAGGGCAGTGACTAACAGCGCGAAGATTTGTTTGAAGTTCATTGATTCGACTCTCACCGGAATGCCGTTAAGTATACGCAGGACTTGCAAGTCCTATTCACAAACGTTGGCAAGCAAGGCTGCCGGATTGCCACGCGGTACATAGTTTTGATGAAACGGCAGTTGCAATGCGCCGGGGCAGTCTGCTGCAGTTCTTTGTCCGGTCACCGGGTTGACGCTGGCATATGTGATCGACGGGGGAGCATTGAAGCGCAGGCTTGTGGCATCAAGGTTTGCCATAGTGCGTGCCCATACTTCAAGTGCTCCTTTGCTGCCTGTGACCGGGGTGGCGGTGTTATCGTCATGGCCCATCCACACCACAACACTGTGTTTGCCATCATAGCCTGCAAACCAACTGTCTCTTAGTTCATTGGAGGTGCCTGATTTTCCAGCAAGTGCAATGTTGCCCGGGATGTAGCGATACGCCCTGCGGCCGGTGCCTGCTCGCATAACATTCTGTAGTGCGTAGTTGATTTGATGACTGGTGGCACTGTCGAGGCGTTGCTGTACATTAAACGGGTAGCGTTGTAACAGTTGGCCATCACTCGCCTGTACTTCGCGAATAGCACGCAGTGGCGTATTGAAGCCTGAAGCGGCGAGAGTTTGATATAACGCTGCGACATCAATCACTGAAAGATCAATGGCCCCAAGCAATAGTGAAGGCAGTGGTTCGATGTCTTTGGTCAGGTGGTAGCGCTTAAGTGCCGCGACAACGTTCTCTATGCCAAGCTCAAGACCAAGATTTACACTGGCTTGATTGAGAGAGTGGGTAAGGGCATCGAGCATCATCACCGGGCCTCTGCTTTCATCAGTGAAGTTTGCAGGGCTCCAGACCTCACCATTGGGTTGTTCAAGGTAGATCGGCTCGTCATTAATGAGTGATGAGAGATTAAATGTGTTTGGTTGCGATAGCGCTGTGGCGAATACAAACGGCTTTAACAGTGAGCCGACTTGTCGGTTTGCATCAAGTGCCCGGTTAAACCCCGCATAACGTGCTTCACGGCCGCCAAGCATAGCCAGTACTTCGCCATTGTCCGCGCGGGTGACAACAGAGGCTGTTTGTAGCTTTTCAAGATCATCAATTGCAAGTGACTGCTCGACCGCGATTTGATCGTAGGCTGCGTCTACTGCCTGCTCGAGTTTGTGTTGTACCTCGGGATCAAAGTTGGTAAAAATGCTTAGTCCGTTGCGGTGTAAGTCTTCTGTTGAGTAGTCTCGCGTCAGCTGTTGTTTGACCAGATCAAGATAAGCGGGTTGTTGTAAAATGCCTGTGGCACTGGTGAGATCGAGTGGCTGTGCTTGCGCTGTTGCTAATGCGTCTGCAGACAAAAGATTTTCCCGATGCATGATGCGCAGCACCAGGTTGCGGCGTTTCAGTGCACGCTGAGGATGACGAAGGGGGTCGTAGTAGCTCGGGCCCTTAAGTAGCCCGACCAGCAGGGCTGATTCGTGCGTGTCCAGTTCTTGAACTGGTTTATCAAAGAAATACAGACTGGCAAGTCCAAATCCATGAATGGCGCGGCTTTTATCCTGAGCGAAAAATACCTCGTTTACAAAAGCTTGCAGGATCTCATCTTTGCTATAGCGTCGCTCAAGGGCTATTGCCATAGGCCATTCTGTGAGTTTGCGTCGAATACTTCGCTCACGGGTGAGGAACAGATTTTTAATTAACTGTTGCGTCAGTGTGCTGCCGCCTTGTGCAAAACGACGTTCTTTAATGTTGACCCATATCGCTCTGGCGATGCCACGAATTGACAGTCCGTTGTGTTGATAAAATTTCGGATCTTCAACCGCCAGTAGGGCGTTGACCAGTCCGTCTGGCAGTTGTTCCAGCTTGATAAGCAGTCTGTCTTCAGTTTGCGCCGGTGAGATGCGTCCAATCAGTTGTGGTTCCAGTCGGGTAATGGAAACCGTTTTTCCGGTGGCATCTGTAAGCGCTGACAGTTGATTGCCAGACCACTTGAGTGACAGTTCTGTTGCTGGTTCAAAGCCATCAGCAAATTTAAATCCACGGGTGTGTACTTTGAGACCACCAGGTTGCAATGCAAACTGACCAGGTCTGCCGGTGGCGGGGCGCAATTGGTAGCCGAGTCGTTGAAGTTCTTTGGTGACGGTGTCCGCTTGTACCTGAAGCCCTGCATATAGCTCTAAGGGGCGTGCATAGACCCGTGCAGGAATAGACCATTTGGGCCCGTCAAAGACCTCTTGTATGCGCATATCGAGTCTTTGCATGGATCTTGATGCGAGTAGAAACAGAACCAGGAGGGCGGCAAGTAAAACGGCAAGAGCAATAAACCACCATTTGTGCCGCACAACAAAAGGTTGCTCTGGCGAGCCGGTGTTTTTTTGATTTCGGGTTTTAGGCATCAGCGAGGCACTGTGGCAGGTGTTGTAGGGACTATCGGGCTTTACGTTCGCGTATGATTTTTTTAAAAGCTTTTAGCGTTTCGTCTGACACATGGTGCTCCATTCCCTCGGAGTCGCGTTTGGCCGCTTCCTTACTGACGCCAATAGTCTGCAAAAACTGAAATACTACTTCGTGCTTAACGCGGCTTTCGTCGGCCAGGTCTTTGCCCATTTGAGTCAGGAAAATTGAACGGTACGGCTCAGAGTTTACATAGCCGTCTCTTTGTAGTCTTGCCAGTGTTTTACTGGCAGTGGGTTGGGTTACCCCCATTCTACTGGCAATGTCTACAAGCCGGGCCTCGCCGTTAACGCTGATTAAATCGTCGATCAGTTCGACGTAATCTTCGGTGGCTTCGGTTTTATGTGCCTCGCGAACGAGCGTAAAGCGTGCTGCCTGTTCGCTGACATTGGGCAGTGTGCGAACGCTCTCTTTTTGGCTGTTGGATTTCTTGGTTATTGGAACTGCTCCCGATTTCCCGTGTTTGGTGTTTACGTGGTTCTTTTACAAGGCTTGAAATGTAGCCCAAAGTGTATAAACTAAGCCATGGCTAAATTATAAAGCACAAGGAATATGGTTTCAAGCAGTTCGAAAGCAGGGCAACAATTCAAAAGGCACGCACTGATGCTGATGGCGTTGTTGCTTGTGCTCGGTGGTACAACGCACGCTTTCGCCGCTCAGAAAGACAGGCTGCTGGTGGCCACAACTTTTACTGTGATTGCAGATATTGCTAAGAATGTCGCAGGGGATGCCGCCGAGGTGGTGTCTATTACGCGACCCGGGGCCGAGATTCATAATTACCAGCCGACCCCGAGAGACTTGCTGCGGGTAAGGCATGCGGATGTGGTGCTTTGGAATGGTTTGGGTCTTGAGCGTTGGTTTGAAAAATTTATAAGTCGGGTAAAAGATGCCACTGACGTGGTGGTGTCAGAGGGTGTGGTGCCTATTCCTATCCGGGAGGGACCTTACTCTGATAAACCCAACCCGCATGCATGGATGTCACCCTCTGATGTAATCATCTACGTGCGCAATATCGAACGCGCATTGGCGGAAGCCGATCCGGAAAATAAAGAGGATTATAAGCGCAACGCAGATCAATACATCGCAGAGATTGAAGCTGTAGCGAAAAGTATTTCAGAGCGTTTGAGTGTAGTGCCCGTGGAGCAACGCTGGCTTGCATCAACTGAAGGTGCGTTTAGCTATCTCACTAGATACTTTGAGCTGAAAGAAATCTATTTGTGGCCAATTAATGCCGATGCCCTTGGTACGCCCAAGCAGGTGAAGGCAATGATAGACGCGGTTCGTGATAACAACGTGCCTGTTGTGTTCAGTGAAAGTACTTTATCTGATAAACCTGCCAGGCAAGTAGCGCGTGATACCGGGGCTGCCTACGGTGGTGTGTTGTATGTAGATTCACTGAGTGAAGCAGACGGTCCGGTCCCGACTTACCTTGATTTGCTGCGTGTGACAACCGAAACGATATTGAAAGGGCTCACCGGTGGCTGATGTGGGTAACAATCAGGCGCCAGCTGGAATAGAGGCAAACAATGTCACTGTGACTTACAGAAACGGTCACACAGCAATTCGTGATGCGAGCTTCAGCATTCCCAACGCGACCATATGCGCGCTGGTGGGTGTGAATGGTTCCGGTAAGTCAACACTGTTCAAAGCGATTATGGGCTTTGTGCCGCTGGCAGCCGGCACGGTTGAGATACTTGGTAAGCCAGCAGGTCGTGCGTTAAAGCGCAACACAGTGGCCTATGTCCCGCAGAATGAAGATGTCGATTGGGATTTTCCGGTGCTTGTCGAAGATGTGGTGATGATGGGGCGGTTTGGCCACATGGGATTTCTACGTCGCCCTTCAAAGGTGGATCATGAGCATGTTGAATCAGCGCTGCGGCGGGTTGACATGCTCGAGTATCGACATCGACAGATAGGGCAGTTATCAGGCGGTCAGAAGAAGCGGGTATTTTTAGCCCGTGCACTGGCGCAGGAAAGCCGGATCATTTTGCTTGATGAGCCTTTTGGTGGTGTCGATGTGAAAACTGAGGAATCGATCATCACGCTCATGCGAAGCATGCGAGATGAGGGCAGGGTGATGCTGGTGTCTACCCATAACCTGGGCAGTGTTCCCCAGTTCTGTGA
This sequence comes from uncultured Granulosicoccaceae bacterium, assembly GCA_937928685.1. Taxonomy (GTDB): domain Bacteria; phylum Pseudomonadota; class Gammaproteobacteria; order Granulosicoccales; family Granulosicoccaceae. The sequence continues at coordinate 6,066 of CALGJU010000114.1, read as the reverse complement.
TCATGTTGTTCTGATTAATCAAACGGTATTGGCAGATGGTCCTGCCGATGTGGTTTTTACCAGGGAAAATCTTGAGCAGGCTTTTGGTGGTGTTCTGCGATTTCATGTTTTGGGTGGTCAGGACTTACATGACGATGACGACGCACGCGAAGTCACAGTCATTACAGATGATGAGCGGCCTTTCGTTCTCTATGGAGAAAATGATCCAGCGGCCAAATCTGAAAAAGTGCCAGACAAAACGGATCAGCCTTAATGGCAAGTTTGCTTGAACCATTTTCCTACGGCTATATGGTCAATGCGATCTGGGTGAGCACGCTGGTGGGAGCGGTTTGTGGATTTCTATCTGCTTATATAATGCTCAAGGGCTGGTCACTGATTGGCGATGCACTGTCTCACTCAGTAGTGCCGGGTGTCGCCGGTGCCTATATGCTTGGCTTACCCTATTCTGTGGGGGCGTTTTTCTCTGGTGGGCTGGCGGCCGTTGCCATGTTGTTTATAAGCTCGCACTCACGATTAAAACCTGATGTAGTGATTGGGCTGATCTTCAGTGGTTTTTTTGCATTAGGTCTGTTCATGATCTCTGTCAACCCTTCATCGGTGCGTATAGAGACCATTGTATTTGGCAATCTGCTTGCTATCTCGCCTGAAGACAGTATTCAGTTAGTAATTATTGCGGTGGTGTCTTTGGTGATCCTTACATTTACCTGGAAAGACTTGATGGTCGTGTTCTTTGATGAATCGCACGCACTGTCTGTGGGCCTAAACGCGACTGCACTCAAAGTATTGTTCTTCACTGTGTTGAGCGCTTGCACGGTGGCCGCTTTGATGGCGGTGGGCGCCTTTCTTGTTATCGCAATGGTTGTCACACCCGGCGCTATTGCCTACCTGCTGACTGATCGATTCTCAACGCTATTAGTTATCAGTGTCACAGCGGGTGCTGTATGTAGTGCTGTCGGATGCTATCTCAGTTACTTCACTAACGGCGTGACGGGGGGTGTGATCATTTTGTTGCTCACCGCTGTATTGTTGTGCGCTTTTTTCTTTGCGCCAACGCATGGGCTTATTGCCTCCCGGCGTCGCATGAAGCAGGCGGTCTCATAGCATGCTAGAGCTACTGTGGCTGCCATTTACTATAGATTTTATGCAGCAGGCGTTAATCACAGCCGTGTTGCTAAGTGTTGCTGCGGCGGTGCTGTCATGCTTTCTGGTGCTGCGTGGCTGGGCGCTGATGGGTGATGCTATTTCACATGCAGTGTTGCCGGGTATTGTACTTGCCTATGCCGCCGGTGTGCCGGTGGTGATCGGGGCTTTTATAGCGGGAATGTTTTGTACTATAGCCACTGGCTTTATGACCGAGCATTCACGATTAAAAGAAGACACCGTGATGGGGGTTGTCTTTTCCGGAATGTTTGCTTTGGGTGTTGTATTGTTTTCGTTCTTCGCTATCGATGTTCACTTACACGAAATATTGTTCGGTGACATTCTTGGTCTGACCTGGAGGGATGTGTGGCAGACCGGACTGGTGGCACTGGTGTCTGTCAGTCTGGTGTGGTTCCGTCGTAAAGACTTGATCATTCATAGTTTTGATCCGCAGCATGCGAAAGCCATCGGGTTGCCGGTAAGGGCTCTGCACTATGGATTGCTGGTGCTCCTGTCTATTGTTATTGTCACGGCCTTGAAAGTAGTAGGAATCATATTAGTGATTGCATTGCTCATCGCTCCCGGGGCGATTGGCTACATGATGACTGATCGATTTGACACCATGCTGCTATATGCAGTGAGTTCTGCCGTGGTTGCATCGGTGACCGGTATCGTTCTAAGCTTTGCGTTGGATAGTGCGCCGGCCCCGACTATCGTTCTAATGTTGATGCTGATATTTGTTCTGGTATTTCTGTTTGCTCCGGTGCATGGGCTCATAAGAAGCAAACGCCGTGCACGCTATGCCGGCCACGTCATGAATAATCCGGGCTAAGGGCTTGTCCGAGAACCAGGGTCTTGAGCTCCGTTGTGAGATTTTGAGTCAGATATTTCGATCGATAGAGGCGAATAGTCATTCTTCTTTAACGCAAAGGATCGTAATAGCTGGCCAAAATATCGCGACCGCAGTAAATCATAGTTCTCGGACAAGCTACTAGCCCAACTGCGCCTTCGACAACCGAATCCACTCACTATGCATCGAGCTATAATGCTTTGGCGACAACTCCGCCTTTTCAACAACGCTCTTAAATAGCTCCTGCGCACCGGCATCATTACCCTGACTCAAAAGCATCATACCGAAACGGTAGCTGGGTTCAGGGCCGCTATAGTATTTCACCAAAGCCTCATACTCTTCTGTCGCAGCATCGAAGTCACCCAATGCCTCTTGGGTTCTGGCATAGAGTAAATGTGCATCCTGATTTTTATAATCCGGGTTTTTCTCAATCAACAAATCAAGCAATGATTTTGCCTGATCAAAGTTACCTACACCAAATTCACTGGCGGCAAGCTTGCGCAGGGTATCCGGGTTGTGTTCATTCAGACCCGTAAGCGCCTCACGATACAACGCCGATGCTTCGCTAAACTGATCTTTCTCAAAATGTATGTCCGCAAGATTTACGGCATTTTTTGCGGTACCGGCAATCGCGTACTCCCGCTTAGCCTCATCCAATGAACCATTAGGGTTCAACACTTTTCCGATATTTCGTGAAGCATTACGCCCGGCCCTGCCGCCGAAAAATTCAGGCAATACCTCGACGATCAGGTAGGCCAATACTCCGATACCCGGTAACGATAGTAGCGCCATAATCCACAACTGACTTCGGCCAGTTTTTATAACATGCACAATGGCTATGACTGCCATTAGCGTGGTAAGACCGATAAATGGCATCTAATACTCCAACAACGTCTGATAAAACATTTTCTATTATAGCAAGCATGCAGTGCAACGCTAACCACTTCAACGGTAAACTAAGTGCGACCGTCAAATCGAGGAGAATTCCATGGCTGTTGATGATCAGCTAAGCAAACGCTTTTATCGTGCCATTGGACTACAGGAAGACGTTGTGCACAGACAGAACTCAACCTGATAACCATTCACACTCGCTTCAAGTAACCTCATCATTGTCTTTTACTCGCTAACACCCTGAAAAACCTGTCCGGTTTTACCTTTTCAATTTCAAAATACAACTAAAAGAAAACTACATGTTCTGGTTAGTAGCTACACCCGTTTTATGGATAATTGTCATCGCGCCTCTGACAATACTTTTCTCCTGGTGGACACAGACAGACACCTCAAACGCAATCACCTGGAGTTTTCTTGCCGCCCCACTCATCAGTCTGTGGATATTTTATTCATTCCGAACCGCCAACTTATTAGTCAAGTGGCCTGCTACACAGTTAATTGGCATAACAACGCTGCTGATGAACGTAGTGGCTGTGTGCTCTCCACTGCTGTTCATTTTTCCGAAAAGTACTGTGGCGTTGATAGCCACAACGCTCTGGGTTGCACTGGCATGTCACGCCATTGCAGCCGCACATCGTATACATAACACCAGTCTAAAAATCGCCAGCAATAAAATTAGTCGTCCCTACCGGCTAATGCACCTCAGTGATATACACGCAGGCAGCCGACGCGCAGAATTTGTAGACAAAGTGGTAAAGCAAACAATGACGCACCAGCCCGACATAGTGCTGATCACTGGCGATCTACTTGATTCAAGTGCGGTCAACAGTCAATATTTAGCGCCACTAAGCCAACTCACCTGCCCGGTTATGCTTTGTCTGGGTAATCACGAACGCTATGTAAATCTGCAAAAAGCGATTGATTCTATTGAAGCCAATAACGTAAGAGTGCTGCGTAACGAGGCAATCACTTTCGACGATATTGAAGTCATTGGAATTGACGATGCAGACAGCGCCAATGAAGTGGCCAGCCAACTGCCATCAATAAAAAGATCTGAAAACAAGTTTCAAATTCTGATGTATCACAGACCGCAAGGCTTTGAAGTGGCCGCCAGCAGCGGCATCGACCTCATGCTATCCGGCCATACCCATGCCGGACAGGTGTGGCCATTCGGTGTTTTGGTAAAGCGCCAGTTCCCGCGCATGAAAGGAGAATTCCGCATTGGTGATTCCACTTTATACGTTTCACAGGGCACAGGCACATGGGGGCCAATAATGCGCCTGGGCACCATCAGTGAAATGACGCTTATTGAACTCACTTCATCCGGGTGATTAAAACAGAATAATAGCCTGCCAGTAGCGCAGCGATTCGCAGAACCCCTTATAGTCACGGCTCCGCTTCAGTTCGAAACAGGCCGTGGGATCATCGCAGCGCGCCCACTCGCTAACGCGTCGGGTTTCCACGTACACCACATCAGAATCGAAACCCAGGAAACCCGACGCGTGAGCGAGTGGCCTGCCTGGTTCGACCATAGCAGCCAATATCAGCTGGCCAGAATACTTAGTCAATTCATATCGAACATAGTCACGGCTCCGCTTCAGTTCGAAACAGGCCGTGGGATCATCGCAGCGCGCCCACTCGCTAACGCGTCGGGTTTCCACGTACACCCATCAGAATCCGAAACCCAGGAAACCCGACGCGTGAGCGAGTGGCCTGCCTGGTTCGTCCATAGCAGCCAATATCAGCTGGCCAGAATACTTAGTGAATTCATATCGAACATAGTCACGGCTCAGCTTCAGCTCGAAACAGGCCGTGGGATCATCGCAGCACGCCCACTCGCTGACGCGTCGGGTTTCCATGACACCAGATCAGAATCGAAACCCAGGAAACCCGACGCGTGAGCGAGTAGCCTGCCTGGTTAGTCAATGGCAGCCAATATCATCCAGCTACTGCTTATGGGCTTTACAATGCTAAAAACCTCACAGACCATGAGGTCTACCGCAAACGGCTGGCATCTCACCCTGAAGGGCGGATACATTGAGTTTGCAATGCGTGAAAAATTTATCCGCCGTGAAGAGCGGCAGTTCTTTACACTGGCATCCGGGCAATAAATACACATCACATAACCAATAGAGTGAGAGCAACAATGATCGGCGTAATATTCGAAGTGTGGCCCAAGGCGGAACACAAAGACAAGTACCTGAAACTCGCTGCAGAACTACGCACTACCCTTGAGGCAATAGATGGCTTTATCTCCGTAGAAAGATTTCAGAGCCTGACCGATGAAAGCAAGATGCTATCGCTGTCTTTCTTCGAAAGCCACGCCGCATTGGATGAATGGCGAAACATTGCCGAACACCGAATTGCACAAAACATCGGGCGATCCAGCTACTTCAAAGACTACCGCCTGCGCGTGGTAAATATTGAGCGTGACTACAGCATGACCAACAGAAACCAGGCACCACAAGACTCCCTAACAGCACTTGCATCAGATAGCCATAAAGCTTGAGTCAACGTGATTGGGCACTACTCGGCGTCCTCGCACTGCTGTGGGGTTGCTCTTTCATGCTTATGGCCATCTGCCTGGAAAGCATGCCAGTCTTCACCACAGCATGTAGTCGACTGGCATTAGCTGGTCTGTTACTGCTTGGGTTTGTCTTTATTAAACGGGAACCCATCATTATTGACTCACTGTTCCTGAAAGAGATTGCAGTACTCGGCTTACTACGCGCAGCCCGGCCTATTGCATTAATACTGTGGGCACAAACAAAGATAGACAGCGGCGTGGCTGGCATTTTACCCATTGGGACATCGTTAAAACCAAAGTGGGCAATGCCCTTTGAAACCCGTTAGCGTGAGCGAAGGTTAGGTAACTCGTCAGTCGTGCCACTCACGCGTCGGGTTTCCAGAGGTGAAGTGTACCGCAGAAAAGTTCGGAGCCCCAGGGAAACCCGACGCGTGAGCGAGTGTGCATGCTGCCGCGATCTATACGTCGGCCAAAGGTGTAGTCGGCGCCATGACTTATAACGTTATATTTTTTATGTCGTAATTTTTGCAGCCAGAATTTTTAATCCGGCTATACCAAACAACAACGCAAACGCTGACTCAAACACCCTTTTTAATTTCAAATACCAATGCCGCACAACCGCTAATGAAAACAACATCGCGTAACCAAAAAATATGCA
>CALGJU010000113.1 GCA_937928685.1 uncultured Granulosicoccaceae bacterium | reverse complement strand
TGGTTTCGCAGACAAGTCGGGATCGGTCGATGGGTTGCATGTGAGACTTCAGGATCAAGATATTCTTTACCGACAATCTCTTGCAGTGATGGCCACCATTTTGATTCATATTCTTCACCCATACCGTTTTGGGTATAAGTTTTCAGGTGTAAAAAGTACGCACCGACCGGACCGTAACCGTCTTTAAAACGTGCCAGCACGATACGGTTTTCCATCTGTGTCATCTTTGCACCAGCGCCGATCAATAGACCGTAGGCTGAACCCGACGACCATGGTGCATACCAGACGCGCCCTGCACCTTCACCCACTGAGCGTGGCTTGAAGATATTAGATGCACCACCGGCTGCGACAATCACCGCTTTAGACTTAAATACATGGTAGTTGCCAGTACGCACATTAAAACCCACGGCACCTGCCACACGGTTTTCCTTGGCATCATCCATCAACAAGTGCGTAACGCAAATACGGTTGAACACCTGGTCAGCAGATTTCTTTGCGGCTTCGGCAACAATTGGCTTATATGACTCACCATGAATCATGATCTGCCAGCGACCTTCACGCAGATAGTTACCGGACTTGGGATCACGCATTAACGGCAAACCCCAGTCTTCAAACTGGTGTACGGTCGAATCAACGTGACGCGCCATATCAAACAGCAAATCTTCACGCACCATTCCCATGAGATCGATACGTGCATAACGCACGTGATCTTCAGGGTTATTTTCACCGAAACGCGTACCCATGTAGCAGTTGATCGCGTACAAGCCCTGCGCTACTGCGCCGGAACGGTCGATATTCGCTTTTTCGGCAATGATAATTTTTTTATCCTGCCCCCAGTATCTGGCTTCAAATGCCGCACCGGTACCACCAAGGCCGCCACCGCAGACCAGGATGTCAATGTCGTCCTCTATGACTGTTTTGGTCATTAGTAACTCACCCCTTGCTTCATGACGAGACCATTGGTTTTGAGCGTGTGGATATCACCGTCATCAAAACGAATATACTTTGGCTCGTTGAACAATAGTTCACTGTCGCGCTGTTCCTGCGTAGGTGGCTCCACGTCACGCAGCTGCGGCGTGCCCGAACCCCACGGCTTGGTGGTGATGGGTGCCAGCAGGTCAATATCTTTCTCACCGTTGCGCGACTTGATACGCCATGCAATTGTGCCTTTTTCTTCATCACGCTTTACACGCACTGAGTGCCCGAGCGGGGCGAAGTCAGCGTAGCCACGAACGTCGATGGCTTGATGAGGGCAGGCTTTTACGCATGAGTAACACTCCCAGCACATATTGGGTTCAATGTTGTACGCGCGGCGAGTGACGGTATCGATGTGCATGATATCTGACGGACAAATATCGACGCAGTGACCACACCCGTCACAACGAGTCATATATACAAAAGTTGGCATTGCAAATTCTCCAGACTATGTTGAAGTCATTAAATTAGAAGTGACGAGGGGCTTCGCGCTTGATGCCGAGACCCATGTTGGGAGGATTGGACCCCATATACTCAGGGATATCCGGAAACCGTGCCTGAACTGCAGGATCTGAAAGATCGAAGTCATCAGGCAAATTCTCTCTTGAGCCATCTGCATGAGCGACCTTCTTCTGAAAAGCTGCCGCCGGCTTGAAGAACATGTGCGCAAACTTGGACCAGTACACGCTACCAAACAAAACGGTAGAACTTAGAATAAACAGCGCAAAGAAGAACATTGATACTGCACCGCCGACCAACTGCGAGAAAGACCACAACAGGCCAAACGTTGCCATGCTGAGCAGACCAAGAATGAAAAGATCACCACGACCGTTGAACTGATTCCACTTAACCCCTTCCGATGCCACATCAACACGAATAGAAAACCAGAACCAATAACCACCAACACAAAGCAGGATAGCGCCGAGGTGCCATAATAGATTCAGCAGAACCGGGGCATCCGTACCACCTGTATAAGAGAAGATCAGGATCGCAGAAGTGACCACGAATAGGATAAACCCATACATGGTGCAAAGGTGCGAGAGCCGACGGCGGGTATTGCAGAATTCAGATGACGTGAGTACCTCACCTGCCACAGTCTTCACTGCCAGACCCGCCTTCTTGGCACCGCCGACTTTACGAGTCGCGTTTTCCTGCGCCTTTTTAGAATTCGCAAAAAAGTACTTCGCGCTCTGCTTGTGAATCATATCGAGCACAGTCCCGCCGATGACCAGCAGTATCATCAGGACGACGTAGGCCTTCATCACGCCCGGCGATATGGACATCGCCAGTTCGGCAAATGGGTTGTTTATTAACATAATGCAGAATCCTACAAAGTTGCTGATTGCGTTCGGTTGGCCTCCGGTTACCAAGATGAGAATCTGGTCCAGAAGGTTAGGTTTCAGTAGTCGGTTGTCGGTAGTTTCATAGCGGCAGGTGCGAAACACCCTGGGCCATTTTGCTTCGAAAAACAAAACCACCATAAATCATGCACTTGCACGTCGGAAACCCGGTCGACATTCCAATTTATAGACCCTAATAAGTATAGCGTGATTCGGCAATTTAGCTCAGTACCAGAATACCAGCATGGCAATGGGCCAGTGAACCCAATTGCTCCCCGCTACCGGGGCAAGTCCATCACTTTGCCAACCACACACGGCATTCGGGCTGACAACGACTGCAGCGAACTGAATCATAGCCTTTATCGGGCCCGGTTATAATTTCGATTTAGCCGTCCAGGAAAATCCCCTCAGAGAACCGGAGGGGATTCTCCTGGACCGTTTATAGTGGCAGCAATACTCAGGCTTGGCACAGCAAAACTTCTGCCGTGAATAAGGTTGGATCAAAAACGAATTTCACGACGCTCACAGGCTAAACCTTATTACTCACTACCGATTTATTTAGTAGTTGCTGATACAACGTGCTCAATATTCAAATCTACGCTGACCGGCTTGGGGATCTCATCGAGCACCGGATAGCGACGATTAACCGCCCACCTCAGACGCCCTATATCGTCATATGATGCTTCGCTCTGAATAGCGATAGTTCCAATTATTTCGGTAAATCCCGCGGGTGTACTTTCATCAAGAGAGAAAAAGCCTTGGCATCTG
>CALGJU010000112.1 GCA_937928685.1 uncultured Granulosicoccaceae bacterium | reverse complement strand
GATGCTGTGCTTTTTTCGCCCCAGCCAAAGGTTCCATGGCCTTCAACGTCGATGCGCAGCGTGTCCCAGTTCACCACGCCTTCCTGACCGGAAGGATCTGACCACCAGATTTCGTTGCCAATATGTAAGCCAGACAGCACCATGCGCTTGTCTGGCCAGCGCGGCGCTTTAAAGCCACGCGGGTCGGGCTTTGCCATCATCTGTTTGGCTTCGCCGCTGGCCTCAAGAATCGGCCCCAGGTCGGTTTGTGCCCAGTCCATCACCTGGTTGACGTTCAAACTGTCAATGGAGTTGCCCTCTGGTACCAGCGCGATATATCGAAAGTAATTCCCGCCGCCGGTTTCGATTTTTAATATCACGTTAAAAGCGTGGCCTGAAATATTCGCCTTACCGACCACTTTGCCTCCGGCCCAGCCACGATCAGGTCGGGTGGAGCCGCCATTGCTTTGGTCAGGCTTTCGAAACCAGACATTAATATTGTATGCCTTGGTTCGATTGCTGTTCATGGCATTGGTAGTACCCAACAGCGAGGGGTGAGAGGCGGTGGCCGGGTTGTCAACATCGTGCAGATACATATCTAAAAACGTGTTGACTGTCGGGTTGCCGGCGTAATCGGTAGATACTGAGATGTCTGTTTGCGGAAGGTCTTGTATCGCGCACGGAAAACCACACTGTTTTTGTGCGGGTGTCAGATCAAACAATGGACTTTGCAGTCCTTCACCTTTCATTCGAAATTCGTTTTCAAGTCCTTTAACCGGATCCGGGTTACCTATTGTTTCGTAGCGCCCGCCCATAGTGCCAAGTACGGCACAAGGGAAAGCTTTTACCCGGTACTGATCGCTATTGACGCACTTAAATTTCATTTGCGTGTTGGTTTTATCCAAATGCCATTCGATATAGCTATCCGGAGGGATCTGATACTGAAAGCCAAATCCATTGGTTAAAAACAGCAGTCCATCGGATTCTGTTCTGGCGAAACTGCCAGCGGGTGCAGTGGCGCTGTTTTTCGGCTCTCCGCGTATGAGTTTGCGTAGTGGGTTCATGCTTCTGTTTCCCGCGCGTAGCAGACTGTTCGAATGGGCTAAATTGCAGCTGGCCGCAACCGGCAATGCCAGAAGTGACTGCAGGATCGATCTTCTTTTCATTGTTTATTCTAACTGATTGGTTGTATGTACATGGGACCACGTCGGTAACAGTTTGTTGCGCTGGTTACTGTTTGTGCATTTTAAGGCAGCTCCCGCTGCGTTTAGCTGAACAGCATGTTGTATACAGGCGTAAGCGCGCGAATCACTTCAACCTGGCTCCGATGGTGTGCAATGGGTCTGACTTTGTTTCGTATTACTTACACTATGATTGCTATTGGCAAATAAGTTTGTGTTGATGTTTGCGAGTACATAGCCGCGGATGCAGGTCGCTGATAGACTTCGCGTAATCAATGTTATCAACCGACTTGTCTGTGAATCCGTTTCTGTGATGACAAATCGGAGATATCACCCGTGACTTGTACTAAGTAAGTCAGTAATAACTGTTTGGATTAGCATGAATACACCGTGGATCGCCCCATCAATTTTATCAGCTGATTTTGCGCGACTTGGGCAGGATGTGGAAAAAGTGCTGCAGGCAGGTGCTGACATTATCCACTTTGATGTAATGGATAATCACTATGTACCTAATTTGTCTTTTGGCCCGATGATTTGTGAAGCGCTGCGTGGATACGGTGTGACAGAGATTATTGATGTGCATCTAATGGTTAAGCCAGTAGATCGATTGATTCCGGATTTTGCCAATGCGGGTGCAGACTATATTACTTTTCATCCCGAAGCATCTGATCATGTTGATCGCTCACTGCAACTGATAAAAGACAATGGCTGCAAGGCAGGGCTGGTATTTAATCCGGCAACGCCTTTGGCGGTACTTGATCATGTATTGGATAAGATAGACATGATTCTATTGATGTCTGTTAACCCTGGCTTTGGTGGTCAAAGTTTTATTCCCTCCACTTATCAAAAACTAAAGCAGGCACGGAAAATTATTGATGACAGTGGTTTTGACATTCGTCTTGAAGTGGATGGCGGCGTTAAAACAGAGAACATCGCAGAGATCGCAGCCTGTGGTGCTGATACCTTCGTGGCGGGCTCAGCCATCTTCGGTAGTGATGATTATGAAACCACGATTACAGAGATGAAGCGGTTGATTGCCTCTGCTGTGTAAGCTGTAGCCTGCATTATTCAGGGTCCACTGATCTTACTTTGTCGTTAGTCGTTGAATAACATCTGCGGTTCGATCGTCATCAAGCTTAAATATGATCGCTTCGCCTGATTGAGGGTAGGCGCCTGTTAGTGCGGTAATCACCACTTGATGAGTCACCAGCACGACAGCTCCCTGTGGCTCCATATCGCTTAACCACTGCTTCAGCTGTGCTATCTGTGCAGGACCTGCTTGCGGGGTGGCATAAAAAGAATTCAATGTTGACAGCGCTTGTGGCTTGCCAAGATCCAATGCTTCGGCGGTGTCGATGCAGCGACACCATTGGCTTGTATACACTGCAGCGTTTTTAATGCCGTGGTCTTTAAGCTTGCGGCCTATACGCTGCGCTTGCTGAAGACCCGCAGTTGATAGATTACGCTGTGTGTCGCAGCGGTTTAATTCAAAGTGTTCCGGGTCGCCTGTGCCGGGTGCCAGTGCGTGTCGTAAAATAATTAGGTTGGTGCCGGACTTTACGTCTTGCCAAATATCTTGCGAATCACCCGCGATTGTCAATGAGGGTGTTGCCGCAAGTGCTGCTAACAGTAGATACAAGCCAGTGCATAGTAATTGACCCTTCCGTGCTCTGCTTTTCGTTCGCGTTGCGTTCTTCATATGATCACTCATGATTAGCATAGGGTTGTCGGTTAGTAGTGGAACACAGAGGTGGTATAAATTGTTGTTGCCGCCACCCTACAAGGTTATCATCGATCAACTCTTACATAGAACGTTACCCATGGCGGATGTCCCAACCATTAGAAGGATTCTGGCTGAAAACAAGGTGTTGGCAGTGGTGGGTCTTTCGGCCAATGAATCCCGCCCCAGCTTTTTTGCTGCCAAATACATGCAAGATCATGGCTATAGAATTATTCCGGTGAATCCGCGCTACAAGGAAATATTAGGGCAAACCTGTTATCCCGATCTTGAATCGATCCCGGAGCCGGTAGACATGGTTGATGTTTTTCAGCGATCTGAAAATGTGATGCCAATTGCTGAGGCGGCGCTGAAGATTAAGGCCCGTGTGCTGTGGATGCAATTGGGCGTTGTGAATGAAGAGGCAGCGCAGCTGGCCACAGGCGGCGGGTTGGAAGTTATCATGGATCGTTGTGTGAAGATTGAATACGCCAGGTTGTTTGGTGGCTTGGGATTTCTGGGTGTCTCTACCGGAATAATTTCGGCGAAGCGACCTCGCGTAGTCCCTTACTAGCGAGGATTCCTTGTTAAGAGTGTCTTGTTAAATCCATTAACGATTCACTATTTCAAGGCCAATGAGTTGATGGATAAAAAATACAATGGCTGATCGAGAGTTTGGAATTGAAACGCGTTGCTTGCATGCCGGGCAGATGCCGGATGCGGCGACCGGCTCGCGTGCTGTGCCGTTGTATCAGACGGCAGCCTATGTGTTTGATGATTCAGACCATGCGGCCAGCTTATTCAACCTGCAAACTTTCGGGAACATCTATACCCGGTTAATGAATCCGACCACAGCGGTTTTTGAAGAGCGCATGGCGTCACTGGAAGGTGGGCGCGCGGCGGTGGCTACGGGTTCTGGAATGGCAGCGCAAATGGTCGCACTGCTCACCATTCTTGAGGCCGGTGATGAGATCATCTCAAGTAAGGCCTTGTATGGCGGCACGTATACACAGTTTGATGTCAACTTTCGAAAGCTGGGTATCAACACCACATTTGTAGATGCATCTAACCCAGAAAACTATCGCGCAGCGCTGACGGAAAATACCAAGGCAATTTATGCGGAAACGATTGGCAATCCAACCTGTAGTGTTGTTGATTTTGAAAAAATCGCACTCATAGCCAATGAGGCCGGTGTGCCGTTTATTGTAGACAACACCATGGCATCGCCTTATCTGTTTCGACCGTTTGAGCATGGTGCCGATATTATCGTGCATTCTGCAACTAAGTTTATTGGCGGGCATGGCACCTCCATCGGTGGTGTCTTGATTGAGTCGGGCAGGTTTCCGTGGGATAACGGTAATTTTCCGGGGATGATGGAGCCGTCAAAGGGGTATCATGGTATTAAGTTCTATGAAACCTTTGGTGATTTTGGATACACCATGCGGGCACGCTGTGAGGTGCTGCGAACCATGGGTCCGGCATTGAGTCCGTTTAACTCTTTTCTTTTCCTGCAGGGGCTTGAAACACTCCCGTTGCGTATGGAACGCCATGTCGAAAACACGCAGGCGGTTGCTGAGTTTCTTGAGTCACATCAGGCGGTTTCCTGGGTGCAGTATCCGGGGCTTAAGAGCTCGGTTCATTATCCAATGGCGCAAAAATATTTTACCAAAGGCTCTGGTGGTGTTTTAACGTTTGGCGTAAGAGGTGGGATTACTGCAGGAAGAAAGTTTATAGAGTCTGCAGAGTTTCTAAGTCATCTTGTTAATATTGGAGATGCAAAAACTTTGATAACGCATCCGGCATCGACGACGCATCGACAGATGTCTGAAGAAGAGCAGATTGCAGCCGGAGTAGGGCCGGATATGATCCGTATGTCGGTTGGGCTGGAGACTATAGAAGATATTCTCTGGGATATCGATCAGGCGCTTACCCATTCCCAACAGGCCTAATACAGCCTGCGAGCCCCTTATTTTTTAACTATCACCGACTCATGGCTATTGTTAACACTTGCTAACGTAGGCTCTGCTGGATGGTTAAGTCATTGATGAATGGGTAAATAGTTAGCTTGTAAATTCATTATGTATGCATCTATGCGCAGTGGGTGCACAAGTAATGGGCCTGCTATTGCTTGAAATTAGAGTGAAACAAAAACTTTTTTTCAATGTGTTATGAGGCTTAGTAAATGAACAACAACCTTTCGTTGACAGGATCTATTAAACCACTGCTGCTAAGTACGGCGATCGTATCTGCTTTGACGGGCTGTAGCAGTTTGGGTAGCTTGATAGGTGGCGCGTCGGGTGATGAAGAATTTCAAAAGGGTGTTTATGCGTCCGCGGGCATTGGTGCCAGCAGGCTCACACCAAGCGTTGATAAGTTCCCGGGTCTTGATGTTAATGATCGAGTAGAGCCTGCCGGGCAGGTGACCATTGGGGCTGATTTAACACCAACATTTTCGGTTGAAATACACTCGGCTGATCTTGGCAGCGCGGGGTTTTCCCCAAGTGCCGGAGCGGACGGTAGTTCGTCTGCCGGTCGCTACAACTACCATATGAATGGCGTTAGTGCGCTGGCCTATGTGGGCAAAAACAAGTACAACGCATCACGTGAAGGTATCACTGCCTATGGCCGACTGGGTCTTGCTGCCATTGATGGCAGCACCGTAAATAACAGTCTTGTCTATGAACGCGAAGACGGAGCACCGGTACTGGTAGGCGCGGGTGTTGAGTACGGTACCCGCAGTGGTCTGGGTTTGCGTGCCGAGGCAATGACCAACGGATCTGACGCCAGTTATGGCCAGGTGGGTGTGTTGTATCGAATGGGCATTGGTAGCAGAAAGAAACCACAACTTGCTCAGGCAAAACCCGTGTTGTCCACGCCTGTGCAGCAGGTGGCACCCGCGCAACCCGTTATCGCTGCCGCGAAAGTAGAGGTTGATGGTGATCGAGATGGCGTGATGGACAGCAGAGATAATTGTCTTTCAACCCCTATGGGTATCGCCGTCGATCACACCGGTTGTCAAGCGATGTCTTCAATGATCGATATGGTGTTGTTCGATATTGATTCCGCGGAACTTAATTCAAGTGCCAGGCGTATTTTGTCCCAGGTTGCACAGCAAGTAGTGGCCAATCCAAATGCGGTAATTAATCTGGAAGGCCATGCAGATGCCACTGGTGATGCGAACTACAATATGTCACTTTCTAACCGACGCGCTGATAGCGTAGCCAAATTTCTGGTGGCTCAAGGCGTTAGACAGTCGCAACTTGTTGATATAGGTGCTTATGGTGAAACGGTTCCGGTGCAGGATAACAACACCAATACCGGGCGTGCCGCGAATCGACGGGTTGAGTTATTCGGTAAAGGGCTGGCGCGATAGCGATATCATAATCTGCAACAGATCATGTAGAGTTTGATCTCTGAGGGTCTGGTCATCGGATTGTTTCGGTGCCGCACTTAATGTGTTAATAGAGCCCGCCGCGATGGCGGGTTTTTTGTGTCTGGATTGTTTATGCGTGTATTCTGATACAGATAAACGGATTGTAGTGACGAAACATTATGCGCAGTGTTACTGAGAAGAGTTACGCCAGAATCGGCCTGATGGGTAACCCCTCTGATGGTTATGGTGGAAAAACGTTGTCTGCCATTGTTAAAAATTTCTCTGCAGAGGTCACTCTGACAGAGTCGGAGCAATTACAACTTGCACCTGATCAGTATCAGTTCGACTCTGTAAAAGCGCTCCAGCGGCATATCCGTAACGATGGATACTACGGTGCCTCTCGTTTGTTCAAGGCCACACTTAAGGTTTTTGCCGGCTATATTAGCGGGCAGCAAAACAGCGCCGCATTGCAAACCAATTTTAAGGTGAGTTACCAAACCAATATTCCGCGCATGGTGGGGCTGGCAGGATCAAGTGCGCTTATTGTGGCTATGTTAAAGGCGTTACAAAAGTTTTATGCCTTAGAGGTAGATCAACGTATCTTGCCGTCACTTGCTCTTGCAGTGGAACGGGATGAGCTAAAAATCGGTGGCGGGTTGCAAGATAGAGTGATACAGATCTATGAGGGGCTTGTAGCGATGGACTTTGCAGGCATGGATTCAATTGATGGATACTTGTGTGGAGACTATCAAAGCCTGGATACCGGTTTATTGCCCCCTTTATATCTTGCGTACAGTTTGGATGAGGGTGAGCCCACGGAAGTTTTTCATAACGATCTCAGATCTCGATACAATGCAGGCGACGCGTTGGTTGTGAATGCAATGCAGGAATTTGCAGAGCTATCTGACCAGGCTGTGTATGCGCTTAAGCAATCCGACTATGGTTTGTTTGGCAGGTTGATGGATAAGAATTTTGATTTGCGGCAGTCGATATCAACCCTCAATACGCACCACGTGTTAATGATAGAGACCGCCAGAGCGTGTGGTGTTAGTGCCAAGTATGCAGGCTCCGGAGGTGCTATCGTTGGTGTATGTGAGAGCGAGACTGGTTTTGATAAGTTAAAAACTCAGCTTGAGGCTATTGGTTGTGTAGTCGTCAGGCCTGTTATTAGCCCGGATTATTCATGATGTGGCGAGCCTATCGCGTAGAGATTTGATTTCACAGTGGATTTTCTTCTTGCGTCGAATACTTATTGATATTTGCAAAAAGAAAAAATTCGCTGTGGAATCAAAGATCAAGTGAGATGCCGTCATCATCATGAATAATCCGGGTTAGGTAGGTATATTAAGCGCGCCGCCCGGTTAGCACGTTATTGATTCAGTTAAGTGGTATGTCGTTGTCTGATTTGTCATTCTGATATTGATTGGATAGCGCTTCGTATTGCTGTTTTATTGATAACGCGTGTGTTTGCAATGCCTCTGATTTTTCAGATTTTTCTATCAGCTGGTGTACACCGCGGCTTGTCCAGAATTCGTTTTCTGTTTGATAATTTTCCTGTCCGAAAACTTCCTTCAGTATTTTTAGGTCATGCGGAATGGAAAATGCGTCGCGCGAATCCTGATGACTGAAAAAGTAGTAGAAATTGTCAAATCCGCACCAGGTGATCGCAGATAAGCAAAGGCTGCATGGTTCATGGGTAGACAAAAACAGCAAGTCGCTTGTCGCTGGCCGTTGGTCAGCAGGAATTTCGTAAAACCGCTTTAAAGCATGCATCTCGCCGTGCCACAGCGGGTTTTCTATCTCGTTGTTGGTTTCAGCGACAAAGGTTTTTAGAGAGTCTTTGTGCAGCAGTGCTGCACCGAAAATCTTATTGCCAGCGGCGACTCCTGCCCGTGTCAGTGGGAGGATGTCTTTATCAATTACATCCAGCAATCGTGTAGCTAGAGTGGTGTCACTGTGCATGTTGCAGATCTAGTCTGAAGTTGACCTAGTGTAACTCAAATTGCCTGCTCTTAAAGACGATAGGCTTTGAAGCAGTCGATCAACAGTAGCGAGGGTCGCGCTTATGTTAGCCCGCGTCCGCGACGAGGTACTCACTCAAATAGCTGCGGTAAGACTTCATCACTCTTTCGATGTATTTTTGTGTTTCCGGGTACGGTGGTACACCGTCGTATTTCGACACCGCACCGGGCCCGGCATTATACGCCGCAAGTGCCAGCGCCAGGTTGTTGTTGTATCGGTTCACCAGCTCAGAAAGATATTGAATTCCGCCGCGCAGATTCTGGTGCGGCTGAAATGAGTCTGTGACACCCAGGGATCTCGCAGTCGCTGGCATGAGTTGCATCAGCCCTTCAGCTCCAGCGGGTGAAATAGCGGATTTATCGAAGCATGATTCGTTTCTGATAACCGCTTTCACTAGTTTAGAATCCAGTCGGAATTCTTTGGCGTATTGGTTGATGATCTCTTGATAGTCAGCGGCACGCGTGGCGAGCTTTGAATCTGTCATACCTCTACAGCTTTTTGTTGCTGTAACTCTGCCTTTTACTTCCAGTAACTTAAAGCGCGTAGAATCTTGTGCTGACGGGGTGACATTGGTGAACCATACGGTGCCATCTGTTTCCTTATAGACATAAGTTTTTTCTGCAAGCACGCTTTTATTAAACGCAAACAACGTCACCAGCACGGATAAGGCTATCAACTTTTGGAGCATATTGAATCCTGCGATAAGTAGTTGAATATAATTAACTATCGACTGGATGCACTGCGCGCTTGAGTGGTAATAACTGTTTTCTTTACAGGGCTGATATCACTGTTTTACGGCTGTTTTTTGACATAATAAACAGCATGTGCTCACTATGGTTTTATGAAGTGATAGGTTATGAATCGAAATAACAATGAGTCGAGCGACAATAATTCGGCGCCACTAAATGCGCAGAGCATCGCGTCCCTTTGTCGAACACTCGGGTGTGATATTGATGTTGTGGTATTGCCCACAGTCGGTTCGACGAACACGTGGTTGTTAGAGAACAACAATATCACTGCCGCTGTCACGTTGTGCGCTGCTGAACACCAAACTATCGGGCGTGGCAGACGTGGCAGAACCTGGCACTCGCCACACAGTGGGGTGACTTTTTCGATCAGGCTACACCGCCCCGAGCCGGTGACACGATTTCAGGGATTGTCATTGTTGGTCGGTGCGTTGTTGTGTGATCAGTTGCGGGATATCGGGGCATCAGATGCGATGCTTAAATGGCCCAATGATGTGCTTGTAAATCACGCCAAACTCGCTGGTATTCTGATCGAAACCAGTATTTCGGCGTCTGCTGAATCGGCGACTACCGTGGTGATAGGCATTGGCATTAACTACCGACGCGGGCCAGAGGCGCAGCTGATCGATCAAAATAGCACTGACCTGTACCAGATCTGCGGCGCGAAACTGCCTGATAGGTCTGAATTAATAGCGCGCATTGCATCAAGGGTGATTAAAGCAGTGGTGGGCGATGTGCCTCTGGCGGTGGAAAATCTGGCCTCGAGGTGGTCGGATTATGACGCTATAGCAGATCTTGAAGTAGTGGTGGATTCGGCAGGCGCACAAGTGGCGGGCCGAACGGTAGGCATTGATGCCATAGGTGGGTTACTACTGGATACCGACAATGGACGACAGGTGTTTAGCTCAGCGGAAGTGTCGGTCAGGTCACGCTAGTGTACTGGAACAAATAGATTGCCCATATGAGTCAATCAAAGTGTCTAATTTTAATAGATAAATCGGCGAGCTTCGCCTTGTTGCAAACCAAATGACGAACTCTCAAATGCACACACTAGTGGGTTTCTCTACAACCTTTGGACGAGGTTTTTTTTCCTGCTGGAAGTGCCGGAGGTTGCAAATGTTATTTTTGATTCATTTCATTACCTGTTTGTAGTCTGTTTCCTTGCTTTGCGTAGCAGATTTGGGTCTTATATCCGGTTCACGAATGTTTTCAACACATTGCTTGTATTGTTCCGGATGCAGGTTATATAGTGTCATGACAATATATTATTTATATAGAGAATTGAAATGTCTCCCAAACAATTGAAGGCCAGTGTTGCGATTGCCGCTGTTCTGGCTATTGCAGGCTGCAGCAATGGCGGTGGCGATGCTTCTTCCGGCAGAGGCAGCAACTCGCAACCGAACCTGCAGCTTAATGATGGTGATGTACTCGGCGGTGGCAGCTCGGTGATTCGCATACCGGCAGGAGACGATACCGGCATTGCCCGGGTCGCCAACACCATTGTTCGCCAGGGTAATCTGCAAGAGTGCAGTGGTCGCTTCGCCGATGATTCGCTCGTGGCCAACGCCTTGGTTGAAGCCTGTATTTCTGATCAGCCTGGATGTGCCGTTACATTTCAGCCGTTGAGCGATCAGATTGAAGTCATACCTCCGCCACTCTATGCGCCTATCGGTCTTGAGTACGAAATCTCACTGGTTGATCGCGATGGGTCTGTGACTGACCCAGTGAAGGCTGTTTTTTGTTTTGATGTCGGCAGCAACTTACCGCCGATTACCACTCCCGATACGTTTCAGCTCACCTACCCAAGCCGCATCAGTAGAAATGGTGTCAGGTACAGCGAGCGGTGTGAGAAGCTCAATGGTTCTGAGGGGGTGCTGGCCAATGATGAGGATGATGAACACATCTCCAATACCTGTTTGCGGGCTGAGCTTGTAGAGCTGCCTCGCTATGCATCAAATCTGTCTTCGTTTGCTGACACGTTCGGGTCTGATGGTGGATTCGTGTATGAAGCAATTGATGGTTTACCACCCGAGGATGCCGCGGGTCGTAGTGTTGATAGTTTTACCTATCGT
This sequence comes from uncultured Granulosicoccaceae bacterium, assembly GCA_937928685.1. Taxonomy (GTDB): domain Bacteria; phylum Pseudomonadota; class Gammaproteobacteria; order Granulosicoccales; family Granulosicoccaceae. The sequence goes on along the minus strand of CALGJU010000112.1, from coordinate 17,925 downwards.
GTTAGCGATGGTGTGAATCCGGTGAGTGATCCTGTCAGAGTCGAGATTGTTTATACCAATGAGAATCGTGCACCAGTGGCATCAGACGATAGTTATGAGGTCCCTGAAGATTCTGAAGCGCAGTTTTTCTCAGTGCTTGACAATGATATCGACCCCGATGCCCTGCCGCTCTCTATTACCAGCATCAGCAATGGCCCTGGAAGCGGTGTGGCAAATATTCGCAACGGTGTTGTGATTGAGTATCGTCCGGGTGCTGAGTTTGTTGGCGCTGACAGCTTCAGCTACACGGCAGTGGACTCCGGTGGTTTGGCAGTGACAGCCAACGTCACTATCAATGTGGCAAACGTGAATGATGCACCGATGGCGCAAAACGATACTGTCAGCACTAATGAAAATACACCGATCGAAATTCGTGTTCGTGACAATGATTCCGATCCAGAAGGCAGTCTGCTCAGCGTAACTTCTGTGGCTGAACCGTTGCATGGTGTGGCTGTGATCACAGCCGCCGGTAATGTTCTCTACACACCGGATCTAAACTACTCGGGGCCGGATTCGTTTGAATACACTATCAGTGATGGTGCTGCGTCAGCTACGGCTACTGTTGTCATGCAAGTGGTTTTTGTGAATGTGGGGCCTTCGCCTTCAGCAGACCAGTTGTTTTTATCGGAAGGAAGCAGTGAAGAATTTGATTTACTCACTAATGACACTGATGGTGATAGCGACCCGTTGACTATTACCGGTGTCACTGCTCCAAATAACGGCGCTGTAGTATTACTGGTTTCCGGTAACGTGCGCTATACGCCGAATCCCGGTTTCAGCGGCAATGACACTTTTAACTACACTGTCAGTGACGGTACAGTGGAGGCTACGAGCACAGTGACTGTCACTATTACGGCGGTCAATGATATTCCGATCGCGGCAAATGACAGCGCTGTGACTGACAAGAATGTTCCGGTCAGTGTTAATGTGCTTGATAACGATTCAGATCCTGATGGCAACGCGTTAACGGTGGTGAGCGTCAGCGCTCCTGCAACCGGTACTGCGATAATTAATGCTGACGCCCGGGGAGTATCGTATACGCCAGCGGAAAATTTCAGTGGTCAGGTAGGCTTTACCTACACCATTGATGACGGTAATGGTGCTACGGCAACCGCCTCTGTGACTGTGGTGGTCAACGCAACGAATGCATCCCCTGTCGCTGTCGATGACAGCGCGAGTACTGCGGAAAATGACGCAATTCTAATCGCGGTGCTTGATAACGATTCTGATCCGGATGGAGACAGTCTGACAGTGGCGGTGGAGCAGGCACCGGCAAACGGTTCGGCTCTGGCTATTGGTTCTGGTGCTATTCGCTACACGCCGGTAACAGGTTTTACCGGGCTGGATTCCTTTAGCTACAGCGTGACTGATTCTTCAGGGCTCTCTGCATTCGCGACCGTGGCTGTGTCAGTGAGCAATACCAATGACGCGCCAGTGGCGGAAGATGATGCGTCGGCCACTAATGAAAACGTGGCGGTTGAGATCAATGTGCTGGCGAATGACAATGATGCGGATGGTGATGCATTAGCTGTTCTAATTACAGCGCCGGCAGGCAACGGTACAGCGGCAGTGGTAAGCGGTGGTATTTTATATACGCCGCAGAGTGGATATTCAGGCGTTGATCAATTCTCCTACTCAGTCACTGACCCGAGTGGTGCTTCTGATACGGCGTCTGTGACGGTGAACGTCAGTAACGTGAATCAAAACCCGGTGGCAGGTGATGACACACGAGCGACAGAAGAAAATGATCCGGTAAGCATTAGTGTATTAGCAAATGATTCTGATCCGGATGGAGATGCCTTGTCGCTGTCTGTGGTCAGTCAGCCGGCAAACGGGATGGCGGCTGTTAATCAGCCCGGCACTCGAATTGTCTATAGCCCGGCCAGTGGGTTTTCCGGTGAAGACAGTTTTATTTATCAGGTCAGTGATGGAAACGGGGGGGCAGCCAGTGCGACGGTCTCAGTTACCGTGTCCAACGTGAATGCGGTGCCGACAGCCATTGATGATGTGGCGCAGGCGGTGCAAAACGCTGCGGTTAATTTTAATGTTCTTGCAAACGACAGTGATCCAGACGGTGATCCACTGACAGTTTCTATCGTTACTTTGCCTGCCAACGGTGTTGCGACTGTGTTGGCAGATAATCAAGTGGCCTATACTTCGGCGCCAGCGTTCGTCGGTGCTGACAGTATTGTTTACGCGGTTAATGATGGTAATGGGGGAACGGCTACCGCGACAGTTGCAATAACCGTGGTCTCAGCTAATAGATCGCCGTTGATTCTCGATGATGCGATCACTGTGACGCAGGATCAGACAATCGATATTGAGGTACTATCAAATGACAGTGACCCGGACGGTGATACTCTTGTCCTGGCGGCGACCACTGCTGCTGCAAACGGGATTGCATCGATTAATAACAATGTGGTGACTTATACCCCCACTCCCGGCTACAGCGGTGGAGATTCCTTTGGTTATACGGTGTCGGATAATAATGGTGGGACAGGCGATGCGGTAGTAACAATCACTGTTACCGCATTGAACGCTGCTCCGTTGGCAGTAGATGATTCTGCGGTCACCGATCAGGACACCGGTGTGGCCATACCGGTCTTAGATAACGATAGAGACCCTGATGGCGATGCGTTGACTGTGAGTATCACAACACCACCAGGTAATGGATCCGTGAGCATTGGAGCGGACAGCCAAATTAGCTATGTTCCGGCTGCAGCGTTTAGTGGTACCGATAGCTTTGTTTATGCAATTGCTGATGAAAGAGGGGCAAGTGCTACGGCGACTGTCACTATTGTGGTAAATGCAGTTGCTGGTAATCAAGCACCACTTGCAGCCAACGATCTCGCGGAGACTGATCAGGATCTCTCTATCGCCATTGATGTACTGGCGAATGATAGCGATCCTGATGGTGATGCCCTGACTCTAGGTGCCATCGTACAACCGTTAAACGGTATGGTAGTGGTCAATAGTGCCGGTGAATTGATATACAGCCCGACGGCTGGATTCTTCGGAGCTGACACCTTCACCTATGAGGCAACTGATCCGGATGGTGCGGCGGATGCAGCGACTGTCTCAGTCACAGTGAATGCGGTGCAAGCAAATGTTCTTCCGATTGCAGCTGACGATGTAGCGACCACCGATCAAGAGGTGCCGGTAGATATTGACGTCTTAGTCAACGATACGGACGCTGACGCTGATGTATTGACTGTTATTGCAGTGACGCTTCCTGCCAATGGTACGGCTGTTGTTAACGGTAATGGCGGAATCACTTACGCACCGAATGAAGATTTTTTCGGGGTCGACAACTTTGCATACACCGCGACTGACAATGTCACTGGTACATCGACAGCCAATGTCATGGTGACTGTAACAGCCGCAGTGCCAGTGAGTTCACTGTAGTAAGTCATAACGATTCGTCGATACAACTATGTGCTGCGAGCCTGAATGTAGAGATTGCTATAACTGTGAGTAACACCCGCAACTGGCATCATTGCTGAGTAAATATAAGCTGAAAATTGCACCATTACATTTCATTGCTATTGGCAGTTCTGGTTATGTACGAAGCATATTTTGGTTTAAAGGAACCACCGTTCCAGTTGTGTCCGGATGTTCGATATCTCTATTTAAGTGACAGTTGCCTCGCAGCCTTGTCGTTGCTGGAGCATGCGCTGAGGAATCCCTCTGGAATCGCAGTGCTGACAGGTGATGCCGGCTCTGGAAAGACCAGTTTAATACGTAAGCTTCAGAACCATGACAGCGCTTTCCTGGGCGTCGTTAGCTGTACGAATTTTGTTTCATTCAATGACTTACTCCAGTGGGTGCTGCTAGCGTTCGAGGTTGATGTTGAAGTTCAAGCAGATACGGCCAGATTGTATAGAGCCCTGAAGGAATGTTTGGCGGAACAGTGTCGGCAGGGAAGGCGGGCAGTGCTTATTATTGATGAGTCGCAAAACTTATCTCCAGCAATGATTGAAGCGCTGCGTCTGTTAACTAATCTTAATGACGGTAACAGCGGCCTGCTACAGCTGATGTTGTTCGGTCAGACCCCGCTTCGCGAGATATTGAAAGATGACGTCACGCAATCTTTTGTTCATCGCGTGGCGATTGATTGCCATCTGCAATTATTGGATTCCTATCAGACCGGAGAATATATCAATCATCGGCTCAAAGTGGCCGGTGTTGAGCGTGCGCTATTTACTAATAGTGCGATATCGGCAGTGGCAACAGCCAGCGGCGGGAATCCAAGAGTGATTAATATGATCTGTGAGGCGGCGTTGCTGTTCGGTTTCTCAGAACAGCTACCAACCATTGGTGCCGAGCTAATTCGCGATGTAGTTGATGACAAGCTCAAAGGCTTGTCATCAATAGGGTGTGATATAAGTAAAGTGCAGCAGCGAGCAGCCTAAGGTTGTACTAAGACTGTAATCCAATAGTGAAGTCAATCAGGTTGAAACCACGTATTGCGATGATAAGCAAGGTGATCAGTGCAGCGGTTCCAAGCAGGTCAATTCGTTCCCTGCGTTCGACAAGTAACAATTCTGAGCCGTAAAGAATAACCGCGAGCACGACAATAAAGACGTTGACGTTAAAGGTGCCGAATAGCAGAGGGTTTTTAGCGAACAGCAATGCACCGACAATTAAAAACAGCAGTAGCCAATCAAATGAGGTGACTTTAAATTCTTCCTTGCGTCGGCCGGGTGAGAATCGAATGGCTAAAAATATTGCTATGCAAACGGCCGCGTAGAAAATGATCTCAAGGCCGACAGCCCATGGATTTTGCCATGTCACCCGGTCAATGGTTGAGAGATAAATAACAAACACAACAGTGACATAAATGATTCCACGTCTTGCGTTTACCTTGAATGGGTGCACGTTAACGCTCTGCAGTGCGAGCAGCACAGCCAGAATAGCAGCGACAATACCGAAGTCTTTCGGAATGTCGTTTATCCAGATAGCCAGCGCTATCAGATACCCCGGAATGGCAACTTCCAGAAATCTACGCGAGCCGTGCATTAGTACCTGATTTTTCTCTATCGCATTCAGGCTGCTGGAAAGCATTGCGAGCACCTTGGTTTGCCCGGGCTGCCAGTTGTTTTTCTCTGCCTTGTTGAGCAGAAAGTAGGTGAGAGCGCACACCACGATGTAGAGGCTGGTAATCAGCCAGTCACTGGCGCTCTGGAGCCAGATGCCGCAGCTCACCAGAAACGTGTGCACGCTATAGATAACGACGACCGATTCTTTATGCGCAAAGCCCACTTCCAGCAAGCGATGGTGCATATGGTTTCTGGTTGCCTTAAAAATGTTTGAGCCTGACAGCGCCCGCTTTTTCAATACAATAAGGATATCAATCACCGGCAGACCGAGCAGAAGCAGTACCACGGTTTTGCTAAGTTCGGCATTGGTTTGTTCGACCAGTAATATGGCGATAAACCCGAGGGTGAATCCCAGGAACTGACTACCACCGTCTCCCATGAACACAATGGCAGGGTGTGTGTTGTAGCGCAGAAATCCCACCAGACCGCCAATAGCTGCCAGTGCGATGACGATTGTCAGAATATTGCCGGGCGACAGGTAGGCGATCAGTGCAATAGCGCCAAGCGAAATCAAGGTTTCGCCGCCGGCCAGTCCGTCGAGCCCGTCAGAGTGGTTTATCGCATTGATGACACCGATCATGGCGACCATCGTAAATGCCTGCATGAACCACGCGGGAAGGTCCAAATTGATGAACGGCAAGGTAGTGGCGTGTAAGTCGGCGTAGAAAATCATCGGAATGACTGCGATGATCTGACCGATGAACTTGGTGTAGTGGCCCATCTCGCGCTTGTCATCCATTGCGCCGAAAACAAGCAATGTGATGCAACCGAACAGATAGCAGACGACCGTTTTATCTAAGTCAGTGAGGGTCATCACCGGTATCAGTGCACCGATAATGATGCCCCAACCACCGACGCGTGGAATCGGCGCTACGTGGACTTTTCGGTCGTCGTCCGGCATATCCATCATGCCCAACTTCGGCGCCAGCCGCACCATGATAGGTATTACGGCCAGGCTGATCATGGTGGCAGCGGCGATAAGGAAGAGATAATTCATAAGGCGAAAGCAGCAGCGCTGGTGTGATTGTCCAGTTCTTTAAGTGTTGTCATAGTCGTGCTTCCTGGGTTTGCTGCTGCTTCAGCTGAAGAGGGGTAATCAACTGACCATCAAGGTAAACAAAGGAAGTATATGAGATAGTTTAGCATTGGATGCCAAACCCGTCTCGTCTTTGTGTTTGCTTGGGGCGTACTGGTTATTCGGACGTCTATAGTGAGCTTGAGCTTGCTCATTATTGACTGCTTTCCTGAGTAATCCCGATGAATTCAAAACTGCCAGGATCAAATTCGATGGTACCGTCAATATAGCGAGCTCTCAGTTTGTATATTTCAGCCGGAACCTCATCATCAGTGCCCGGGCTGCTACTCGCTGTTAGTTCAATGGTTGTGCCATCTGCTTGTGCACCGATCCGATATTTTGCAATTTCTGCCCGCGCCTGCTGTATAGGTTTATAGCGATCACTGCGTTCCCGGAGCTCCGGCCCGGCCACACCGTTCATGAGATCTTCGAGATATTGGCCGAACTCGTCGCCTTCAAAGTTTCTGGCGTGGATGATAACCGGCATCCGATCACCGAATTCGTACAGTGACTTCGGTTCCAGGTCCATTTCTTTTAGGTCTTTGCTGGCGCTCTTATATTCACCGAGGGATAAAGTCTCAAAGCGGCCGTCACCGGCAAAAACAATGGCGGCAGTGCGTTGTTGGTAGGCTGCGAACACCCCGTAACTAAGGGCAAACACTTGCACCATCGCAATAGCTGCCATATCGAATTTGACGTTCTTCTTCCAGGGTCTGTAAAAGCACAGCGTCAATGCCGGGCCAAGTATCAGATCGATCGGGGCGATTATTTTCAGCCCTTCCCATCCGCCGTCCATCGTAAATAGGTCGCCGGGAAACCAGATCCTCATCATTACAGCGGTCAGGATCAGAAAAATCAGTAGGCTAATTCCAAAGTGGAACAGGAAAGCCCGTTTGACAGAGGGTAATGTCATTTTTGCTCACCGTTGGTTGAAACGTTCAAAGCAGCGGATTTTGCAAAAAGCTTTCCAGATTATGACCACCAAGAATGACTTACGTCATAACATGAGCATTTCCAGCAGCGCCTTCTGGGCGTGTAGTCGGTTACCGGCTTCCTGCCACACCACACTTTGTGGCCCATCGAGAACGGCGGCGGTCACTTCTTCACCACGGTGGGCCGGCAAACAGTGCATGAAGATGGCATCTTTTGAAGCAAGTTTCATGAGATCTTCTGTCACTTGATAGGCTGCCAGCGCGCCCGCGAGCGATTGACTGTCATTTTCCTGTCCCATGCTGGCCCACACGTCAGTCACAATAGCATCCGAATTGGCGCACGCTTCACGGGCATCTTCCATCAACTCGATATGCTCTGCACACTCCCGCAATAAAGTGGGGTCTGGATTGAGTTCGGGCGGGCAGGCGATTTTTAACGTAAAGCCAAGTAATCTGGCGGTGTTGATGTAGGAGTTGCACATGTTGTTTCCAGCACCCAGCCAGGTGACACAGGCACCTTCGATGCTTCCGCGCAACTCAACGAATGTCTGCATATCTGCCAGCAGCTGACATGGGTGCAGTAAGTCAGACAGGCCATTGATCACAGGGATTTTTGAGACTGCAGCGAACTGTTCAATGGTTGAATGCTTGTGCGTGCGCAGCATCGCGGCATCAACCATTTCTGACAACACGCGCGAGGTGTCTGCAATCGGCTCGCCGCGGCCTAGTTGTGAATCAGCGGGAGACAGGTTAATGGCATGCCCTCCCAGCTGCACCATGCCGGCTTCAAAAGAAGTTCTGGTACGGGTGGAGGCTTTTTCGAAGATCATGGCCAGCGTTCGGTTGCGCAGCGTGTCCCTGATTTCGCCGCGTTTGCGTGAGGCTTTGAGTTCAATGGCATTGCTGATTAAAGCATTGAACTGCTCACGTGTCAGGTCGTTTTCAGTGATGAAGTGATGTGGCCTGCTCATGAAGAGGTGACCTGTGCAGCTGATTCACAATGTTGAATCACTGAGTCCGCCACTCGTCTCGCGATATCATCTACTTGCTGCTCAGTGAGGTTGCATGGGGGTAGGAGTCGTAGCACGTTGCCTGCGGTAACATTGAATATAACGCGGTTTTCCAAGCCGGTGTTTACCAGGCCAGCGCACTCTGTATCCAGCTCAATACCGATCATCATTCCCTGGCCACGTATTTCTTTGACTTCACCGCGATTGTGCAAAGCGTCTGTCAGGCGACTCTTCAAGCGCTCTCCGGTGGCGAGTGCGTTGGCCGGGGTGTGTTCACTTTCCATTGTTTCAAGTACCGACAGCGCAACACGGGTGGAAAACGGGTTGCCGCCAAAGGTTGACCCATGGTGACCGGGTTGAATTAAAGTGGCTGCCTGGCCGTGTGTTATACAGGCTCCAATCGGAATGCCATTGCCCAGCGCTTTGGCACTGGTGATAACGTCAGGCACAACGCCTTGGCCCGTACTTGCATACCAGTGACCCGTTCTGCTTACGCCTGTCTGTATTTCATCACACATCATTAACCAGTCGTGCTGATCACATAACTTTCGGATCGCACCAAGGTAGCCGGGGTCCGGTACCACAATGCCGCCTTCACCTAATATAGGCTCAACCAGAATGGCGACGATATTGCGGTTGTTGGCAACTTGCTCGATGGCTTCTATATCGTTGTAAGGCAGGTGTAAAAATTCGCTAAGGAGTGGTTCGCAGCCATTGTGTACTTTTGCGTTGCCGGTGGCTGATAGCGTTGCCATCGTTCGGCCGTGGAAGCTGCCGTTAAAAGTAATCACTACAGGGTTTGCGACTTTTTTACGCTTCGCGTGCAGGCGGGAAAGTTTGATCGCAGCTTCGTTTGCCTCTGCACCGGAGTTACCGAAAAAAACCGCATCCATACCGGATAAATCACACAGCTTTTTGGCCAGATTTTCCTGGTGAGTGATGGAAAAAAGGTTTGAGGTGTGTAACAGGGTTTGCGCCTGCTCATTGATTGCTCTGGTCACCGATGGGTGGCAGTGCCCGAGCGCACATACCGCAATGCCCCCCAGTGCATCGAGATACTCGTTGCCTTGTTGATCCCACAAGTGAGGGCCCTGACCGCGGTCGAACGACACTGGTAATCTGGCATAGGCATTTATTAGTGAGGATGGTGAACTGGACATCTTGATCCCTTAAGGGTGTGCGGCCGACATTTGTCAGTTGAGGGTTCGTTTATGGACAAGCTCCTAGGAGAATCCCCTCCGGTTCCCGGAGGGGATTCTCCTAGGTCTAGCGTATGAAAGTGTGGGGTATAAATCAAACCTGTTTGGCGATCAGAATGCTGTCTTTGCGGGGTTGAGCTGTGAACTGGTCGTCTGTGATCTTGAAACCGGTGATGAGTTGCCCCATGCTTATGCGATAATGCAGGGGATATAAGATGCTGGCAGCGATCGTTGTAGCAAGCATCACCCTGTGTGTTTCACACGCACTTACTAATTAACGAGAGCCCATTGTGTGGGTCTCTCAAGCCAAGAGAACTGCAATGGACGTTAACGAGCGAATTAAAAACCACATTGAATCAAATCCCGTTGTGCTCTTTATGAAGGGCACTCCTCAGATGCCGATGTGTGGGTTTTCGAGCCGAACTTCCGCGGCGCTTAAGGAAATCGGCCGAGAGTTCGCATATGTTAACGTGATTCTCGATTCCGAAATCCGTGAATCTCTGCCAGCGTATTCTGATTGGCCAACATTTCCACAACTCTACATAAAGGGCGAGTTGGTCGGTGGCTGCGATATTGTTATGGAGCTTAATGAATCCGGTGAGTTAGGACGCTTGGTTGAGGGCGCAGCGGCAGAGGGGTAGCTTTTTCGGCCGCGCTTCGATCATAGAGTGGAGCGTGGCTTGTCGCATGTGACTTGCCACTTATCCATTTTCCGAGAGCTTCTCCAGCACTCTTGCCCAGCTGCGCGTGCCTTTGTGAAAGCTTTGCACACTGTACTTTTCATTGGGTGAATGGATTTGATCGTCATCTAATCCAAAACCGACCAACAGGCTTTCCATACCGAGAATATCGTTGAAGTAGCCGACGACGGGTATCGACCCACCGCAGCCTGCGTATACAGCATCGTTGTTCCACTCATCACTGAGTGCAGTGCGGCAATCTTCAAACGCAGAGTTGCTTATCGACATGGTGGTTGCAGGTGATGCGCCGTGATCTTCGAATTCGACGGTGCAGTCAGCTGGCAGGCATTCTTGAACGTAGGCGCGGAAGCTGGTCCTGATCTTAAATGGGTCCTGAGTGCCGACTAATCTAAAACTCACTTTGGCATTAGCTTTTGATGGGAGAACTGTTTTAAAGCCCTCTCCGGTATAGCCGCCTTCGATACCATTGAATTCACAAGTCGGTCTGCTCCAAAGCTGCTCCAGTGCAGAGTAGCCTTGCTCGCCGGCGTTGACAGAAAGATCGACAGCACCAAGGAACTCCGTTTCATCAAAGCCGAGGTTATCCCATTGTGTTTTGATTTGTGCGGGTAGTGGATCTACGCCGTCATAAAAACCAGGAACCGTTATTCGCCCTTCGTCATCGTGCAGGCCGGCCAGTATTTTTGTCAATACACGGACTGGATTGGCAGCCGGGCCGCCGAACATCCCGGAGTGCAAGTCTTTGTCTGCTGCGGTCACAGTAATCTCTTCACCGAGCAAGCCACGAAGCATGGTGCAAATGGCAGGCGTTTGTGCGTTCCACATGCCAGTATCGCAGACCAGGGCAAGGTCAACGCTGAGCTCTTCTTTATTGCTCTCGAGAAACGGTACCAGGGAAGGTGAGCCTGATTCTTCTTCGCCTTCGAATAAGAAGGTGATGTTGACAGGCAGTGCACCGGTGGTCTGTTGCCAGGCGCGGCAGGCTTCAATGAAAGTCATCAGTTGGCCTTTGTCGTCGGCCGCACCTCGTGCGCGAATCACAGTGCCTGAGTCAGTTTCTTCGATCGCAGGATCGAACGGGTCGCGATGCCAAAGCGCTAGCGGGTCCACCGGCTGGACGTCGTAGTGGCCATAGAATAAAACGTGCGGCAGTCCGTCTATGAAGTCACTATGGCCCACCACCATCGGATGTCCGGAGGTATCACGTCTGCCGGCTTTGATACCAATGTCTGCAAGTGCTGAGACCAGCCAATCTGCTGCATTGATGCAGTCTGTGGTGTAGGCAGGGTCGGTAGAGATGCTTTTGATTTTTAAAAATTCGAACAAGCGATTGATTGCATCATCTCTGTGGGCATCAATATGCTCTAGCACAGTCGGGAGTGAGGACATGAAATTTCCGCAGCTTATATCAAAGGGTGGAGTATAGAGTGTGTAGTGTCAGCTTCAACGTTAATTGAAATACATTCTGCTTTACTCTTACGCCGCTTTGTCGATGGTGCGGTTGTGTGCTTCCAGGTAAGTAGTGAATTGAGCGGCTGACAGTGGTTTGGAAAAGTAATAGCCTTGTCCGAAGTGACAGTTCATCGTCGCCAGTGCCTGGGCCTGCTGTTCATCTTCAATGCCTTCGGCGACCACCTCAACATTGAGTCGGGTGGCTAGGTCAATCATCGACTGCACAATGATCTGGCCTTTTTTATCTGTACGGATATCCCGGGTGACTTCCTTATCCAGCTTTAAGGTGTCGATGGGGCAGCGGGTCAGCAGTGACAAAGACGAATGCCCGGCCCCGAAATCATCCATGGCGATTTTTATCCCGCGCTCTTTCAATTCAATAATATTACTTTCAACGATGGCAATGTTTTCGATCGCCGACGTTTCAGTGATTTCGATTTCCAGTTGTGTCATTAGATGATGCTTTTTGCCTGCCAGTTTCTCAACCGCTGCGCCTAAGTTGGGTCTGCTGGCCTGGAGTGCTGAAAAGTTCAGTGCGATTTCTATCGGGTTAAAGCCTTTCTTTTCCCATAGAGCCAGCTGATCAATCACGGTACACAGTACCCAGTCATCGAGCTCACAGATTTTACCGTTTGCTTCTGCCAGTGCGATGAAGTCGGCCGGAATAAAAGTGCCGAGCTCCTCGTTCTCCCAGCGTAGCAGTGCTTCTGCACCAACCAGTGCTCTGTCGGAGAGCCTGTATTTTGGTTGAAACAGCAAGTGAAGTTCTTCGTTCGCAATAGCTCCTTTGATCGCGTTGTCCATTTTAATTTTAAGATCGCTGGCTTGTTTAAGTGCAGGATCGAAAAAACGATAAGTATTCTTGCCGCTGTTTTTTGCTTCGTACATTGCGATGTCAGCACAGGTGACTATCTCGTTCGCGTCTTTGGCGTTGTCCGGGTACAAGCAAATACCGATACTGACACCAACAGAGCATTCCATCCCATGAATCGTGATGGGTTGTGTCACCGATTGACGAATTCTCTGCGCAACTACTTCAGTTTGTTCTGCATGGTCAATGTCGCTGATGATCAGCATGAATTCATCGCCGGCTAAACGTGCGACTACTGCCTGGCCAGGCTGATGTTCCAGCAATTCATCATCACGATTGGTCGAGACCGTGTCTGTGGTGCGAACAGTTTCAAGTAATCTTTTTGCGACCACCCGTATCAATTCATCACCGGCATCATGGCCGAGTTGGTCGTTCACGGGTTTAAAGTTGTCAAGATCAAGAAACATCACGGCTAGAGACTTGTCATTGATTTGCCGCACCCGTTCTATTTCTGTGTCGAGGCAACGCAGAAACATGCGACGGTTCGGTAGGTTGGTCAGTGCGTCGGTAAATGCAAGGCGTTTAATTTCAGCGGTAGATTCTGATGTCAGGTACTGAAGTCTTTCGAGAAACGTATTAAACCAATAGGCTAGCTCAGTCATTTCGTCTGAGCCTGTTAATGGGATACGCACGTTCATGTCACCGGTGCCTGTGGCAATTTTCTTTAATGAAGACACCATATTATTGATGCGCTGCAAAATGCTTCGAGTTGTGACCACTGCTACCAGGAACAAAAGGGCTGCGGTGATGATGCCGGTGGTAAGGCCAACCCGAACTGACTCACTCGCACGATGGGTCGCGGCGTCAACGCTTGCGACGAGCGAGTTTGCGTGTTCCATTTGCAGGTCACCCAGTGCGTCTAATACAGAGTTAAAGTCGCGGCTATTTATTTTTCTTTCAGGTGCAATAGCTTCCAGCTTGTTTTGCCCGCTGATGACGGTTTGGGCCAACGAATGAGAGTTTCTGTAGTAGTTATCGAATTGACCGATGATTCTATTCACTTCAGTTGCCTGAGTTTGGTCAAGCATCATCGTGCTGTGCAATTGAGATCGAAATTCGTTGGCCAGTAACATAGAGTGACCAAGCAGAGATTCGTTTGAGGAGAAAGTTGCCTGGTCCAGATTACTGTCAATAGATTTAAGATCGTGCAGCGCCGCGATCAGGTTTTCCTGTACCGGATAGCGTACGTCGCGAATCTCTTTGAGCAAGTCAGCGCGATCTTTCGATTCAACCAGCATAACAGACAGGAACGCGAAGAATCCGAGAGTGCCAATAACAGCAATTGACAATATCTGATAGCGTAATGAACGACGTCGTTTGCGTCGCTCCGTGTTTCCGTCTGTATTGGGTTCGGGAGTGGGCACTATAGTGATTCTTCTTTGCTACTCTTGGTTTACTAATGCTGAAATCAAGTTACTTGTGAGCGCTATCACTGGTAAATTGGGCCATGAATGAGCCCTCATCCCGGCAACAGCGTTTTTATTGTTTATCATGTTGGTAGCGACAGCTTGGCGCCGGGCTTAATCAAGCCGACAATGTATTTCACAAATTGCCATACTCGAGCGCGGCGGTATGTGCGGTGCAGCAGCCCGCATGCAGGGTCGATCCTGTCACATGGACAGTCAATTGATGTGTGTGCGGCTATAATCGGTTTTGTTATCAAACCTTAATTAATCTGAGTCATTTCCTTTTGCGCCCTATCTCCGTTTTAACATTACTGTTCATGTCGCTACTTGTTGCCGGGTGCGAAAATAAAAACCGTGATCCGACGGTGATTTTCAGCGGAATCTGTGATGGATCTGCGGCGGTTCGTGTCGGCAGGGAGCAACTGTTGATTGCATCTGATGAAGCGAATGCCCTGTATCTTTTCAACAGCGAAGGTGGGGTGTTAATACATTCGTTTCAACTTACTGATCTGTTGCGCCTCCCGCATGATTCTGAGATGGATCTTGAAGCTGCTGTGGTGCACGACAATGGAATTTGGTGGATTGGTTCACATGGACGTGACGCAAGCGCGGATGATGCGCCGAATCGCCGGGTGCTGTTTCAAACAAGTGTGCCTTCAGCGGGTAGCAAAGATCTGACGCTCAAAACTGAAATACACGATGTCAGTCATCTACTTTCTAAAGTCGTGTCCGATCCCGCTCTGGCTCGGGCTCCGAAAAAAGGCGGAATTAACATAGAGGGTTTGTCTGTTACTAGCAGTGGTGATCTTTTAATCGCACTGAGATCACCCTTGAGTAACGCTATGAGCGGTGATGCATTTGTTCTTCAAATCACAATGCGGGATGAGATGTTTGAGCTCGTCGACAGCTTTCGTCTTGCGCTTGGGGACAGAGGGGTTCGCGATATAGTCATCACGGATAATGGCTACCTGCTTATTGCCGGAGAAGTTGCCAGTGGTGGTGACTTTTCAGTGTTCAGATGGTGGTTGACAGGTGAACTCAAAGAGCTTTTTAAAGTACCACAAGGGTTCAATGCAGAGGCTCTGGTGGATATGGGGGAGTACTGGTTGCTGCTAAGTGATGATGGCAAAGTCACCCGGCCTGATGACGAGGCAAAAGATGGTGATCGCGCTTGTGAGGACATTATCTCGAAGAACAGTAAAGCCGGTTCAAATAGCAGCGTATTTCTTAGAGGGCTGAGCTTTGTGCCTTGATTGACTCATATGTGCAATCTATTTGTTCCAGTACACTAGACTGATAGTGAATAATAAGATGAGCAGTCCTGCTGCCTTTATTGTCCTATCTGTGTAGTTGAGTGTTGAATCAAACCGGAGAAATCTATGTCTGTCGAAATCAGTTCACTTGAATACAAACATCGCGATACGATTCTTGAGGGCATTGTTGCGGTTGATACCGCCACCGCACAACCACGGCCGGTTGTGCTTGTGGCCCACGCATGGGGCGGTCGTGATGAATTCGCAGTTCAAAAAGCGCGCGATATCGCCAAGCTTGGCTATGTGGGTTTTGCGTTGGATTTGTATGGCAAGGGGGTGCGCGGATCAAACAAGGAAGAAAACAGTGCGTTGATAGCGCCGTTTCTGGAAGACAGGTTATTGCTGCAGGCTCGTATGGATGCCGCAGTAACCGCCGCAGGTAGTATTCCTCAGGCAGACGCATCGAATATGGCAGCGATTGGTTACTGTTTTGGCGGTCTGTGCGTTCTGGATCTGGCCAGAACTGGCGCTGATGTGAAAGCAGTAGTCAGCTTTCACGGTTTGTTTGCTCCACCCGGCAACCTTTCAGCAAGAAAGATTAAATCAAAAGTTCTGATTCTTCACGGTTATGATGATCCCATGGCCTCTCCTGATGCCATGCTCGGGCTGGCCGCTGAACTGACCGAGGCAGAAGCTGATTGGCAGATACATGCTTATGGCAACACGTTGCATGCTTTCACCAACCCGGCTGCGGCAGATCCTGCGTTCGGTACTGTTTATGACTCTGTGGCTGACCAGCGCTCGTGGCGAAGCATGTGTGATTTTCTGAAGGACAGTTTTTGAACCAATGATAATTCCTACCTTTGCTTCGTGTGAACTGGTTCTATGTAGGTGCTTTGCAAAAATTACTGTGGATGCCATGGCTCCATTGTTTACATTTTAATCATTGCAACCTGACGTAATGCGTTTCTGCAAGTTAAGTCTTTGTTTGTGCTTGGCGGTTTAAATAAAGCTTGTGTGAGTTGACTGAGCATTGGCCAAGTCCATGAATCACAAGCTCATTTTATATACGCTACGGCCTTAATTTAAACGCTGCCTGACCGATTATTAGGGTAATCAATTCCCGGTTGAGGTGCGTCAGTGTCGGTATCGAATGAAGCTGAAGAAGAGTATGAATTTGAAGACTCTACTATCGAGATCAATAGCCCAACTGTGGCTAATGATGAATCGATAGAGGACGACCCGCAAGAGCGGGTCGCAATGCGTGGTAAAGCTCCGCTCAATGTTGAAGAGCAGCTTGACTACTATCGCAAGAAGGCAATCCATCAAGATATTCTTATCTTTGAAATGCGAGCTTTGCTGCAGTCTGGTAAAGGCTTCGGCAATATCCTTAATTTAAAAGAACTGCTGGCCAACTTCATGTCGGTGGTTCGAGAGAGATATGGTGCGCTGAACAGCACTGTATTGCTTAGAGATGATCTTGATCCGGGGCATAATTACTATCGTGTGAAAGCCTATTCCGGGCTCGACAGTGAGTTTGTGCTTACTGACCGGGCACCTGAGTCTCTGTACATGTTTAAGTTTATGCAGGATAACGGTTTGCTATGGCAGATTATCCGACAGGGTAATGTGTTCAGCGTGCAGGATCTACAGAGAGACCCGAGGTTTGAGACTGCATGGCGTCAGTGGCACCTTGGGGTTCTCAATTCTGACACCTGGTGTCCATTGATAAAAAATGGCGAGGTGCTGGGTATATTGGCGCTTGGCGAAAAATCTGATGGTAGTCAGATAAGCGAAGACGAATATCCGTTTCTGCAAGAGCTTGCGTCGATAGCGACCACCAACATTGATTCAACGCTTAAGTATGAAAAGAATCAACGAATTCTTCGAAACATTCAGACGCTGTATGATGTCAATCAACAGCTGGCGCATGTAAACGATTTTAAAAGGTTATGTGTTGAAACACTGGCTACCGCCGTCGATGCGGTCAGCGCACAAAAAGGCAACCTGATGCTCTTGAATAAAGAGACGGGTGAGCTTGAGATTAAAGTTGTGTGGGGCAACATTCCGCGACACGTGCGTGATGATATCAACAGCGGTATTCGATCCACAAAGACTTTTAGTTTAGGTGAGGGTATCGCTGGTCAGTGTGCAGCAGAGCGTAGGCCTATTAGAAAGAACGATAAAAAATATATTGAGCAAGTAGGTAAAAATATTGTCTATTGCATCTGTTGTGTGCCATTGATGCGTGGGGATAATGTTGAAGGGGTTATCGCACTGACCAATAAGGTCAGGACCGATGACAATGGTGAGCGTGTGCTTGATGAGATTGGTCGTTTTACTGAAGAGGATGTGAGCCTTTGTCAGGGGCTTGCAGATCAAGCCGCGGTTAACCTGCACAAGAGCCGTTTGTACAACAAGTCAATTACCGACGAGATGACGGGGCTTTATAACACTCGTCACTTTGAAGATAGTCTGTTATCACTGATGGATGCCGCAAGCTACACAGGCAAGCCGTTGTGTCTGGCGGTGTCTGATATTGATCACTTTAAGAAGTTTAACGACACCCATGGACACAAAGCCGGGGATGCAGTTTTACAACAAGTTGCACGCGTAATGCAAAGCTGCGTTCGTCCTGACAGTGGCGATATGGTATTTCGGTATGGTGGTGAGGAGTTTTGTATGTTGCTGCCGGACACAGAGCCGGAAGAGGCGGCAGAACTGATGGAACACTACAGAAAGCGAATTGAATCGCACGTGGTTACTCACGATAGCAAAGAGATGTCAGTGACTGTATCGATTGGTGTCTCCTGTGCACCGAAAGATACGCGTGATGAAAAAATGATGTTCCAGAAGGCTGATGAATGTCTCTATGTGGCTAAAGAGAA
>CALGJU010000111.1 GCA_937928685.1 uncultured Granulosicoccaceae bacterium | reverse complement strand
TTAATCGCCGTGATGTTGCCGGTAAATGTTCTGCCCGGCGCCGCATCAGAGGTGACTCTGACTTCATAGCCGCTTTTGAGCTTTGATACATTTTGCTGTGGCAGTGAAAAATTTAACAGCATCGGGTCAGCTGCCTGCAGTGAGACAATGGGTGTACCGGCAGTGATGTTTTGCCCGACATTGACCTGACGAAGCCCTAACCTGCCCGAAAATGGCGCGACAATCTGTTTCTTGGAAAGCATCACCATGGCAGATTCGTTGCGCGCCGTCGCTGACTGATAAGCTGCATTCGCTGCATCAAATTCAGAGCGTGATACAAGCTTTTGCTTGTATAGCTTAGAGACCCGATTCAAATTCCTTTTTGACAGCGATTTGTCCACTTCGGTCGCATCAAGCTCGCTTCGCTCTGATTGGGTTTCCTGCACAACAAGTAGATCGCCCGCCTGAACCTGACCACCGGCGGTAAAATTAATTGAAGATATCCGACCACCAATATCAGCGGTGAGCAACACCCCCTGCGCTGCTTCCATAGCACCCACTGCGTGAAGCGTGGCCTCCCATTCAGTTTGTGTGACAAGCTCAGAAGACACCGTGGTGGGTGGCGGCGAGCTATTGGCCCCCGCCGCTATCAAGGCTTTAATTTGCAGCGCTTTGCCCCCGCCCAGTATTGCGACAATCGCCAACAGCCCAAGCAGACTGAAAAATATAGCTTTTTTCATTTTGGTGTAGTTATCCGGTATACACAGTTCTATGCCTTAACTATAGAGGATTACGATGCATTTTTCCCTGAATCCGCCATGCACAAAGGGACAGCTGTAGCGGCCCTACTTATTTTGTTGCCTTTATTGTCCTACGATCTTGCGCGAAGAATTGCAACCTCGCTAATATGGCGGGTGACCACTATAGATGTAACGAAGATGACCCAGGACGAGGCACTACAATTACTCAAGCTCGGCAATAACGTATTTCTCACCGGCTCCGCCGGCTCGGGCAAGACCTATCTGCTGAATCGCTATATAAGGTACTTACGACGCCACAAGGTCGGCGTATCTGTGACTGCCTCCACCGGACTTGCCGCCACTCACCTGAATGGCCGCACCATACACTCCTGGAGTGGTATTGGTGTACGCGAAGCAATGAGTAAAACTGATTTAAATAAACTGCAGCGGGATAAGCGAGTAAGGAAGCGGTACCGGAAAACAAAAGTGCTGATCATTGATGAAGTTTCTATGATACACGCCTATCAACTCGATTTAATTGATCAGGTAGCCCGCCATATGCTCGAACCATTGTTACCGTTCGGTGGACTACAGGTAGTACTTTGCGGAGATTTCTTCCAATTGCCGCCAGTGGCGAGTGATTCGACGCCTTCAAGAGGCTTTGCTTTCGATTCAATTGCCTGGGACACAGCTGGTTTTTACACTTGCTACCTGCATGAGCAGCACCGCCAGGGTAATGATCCTTTATTAAACGTGCTTAACGATATTAGAAGTGGCAACACCGGGGAACATACCAAAGTGCCACTACGAACGCGCTACAAAAAAGCACCGGTCGGAACAGTGCTGCCGACAAAACTATTCGCCCGCAATATAAACGTCGATAGCATAAACCATAAAGCGCTACATGATCTAAAGGGCACAGAAAACCTCTTTAACATGAAAACTCAGGGCAGTGACCCGCTAGTCGATGCGCTGATTCGCACTTGCCCAGCACCAAGTGAACTTAAACTTAAAGCCGAAGCGAAAGTCATGTTTGTTAAAAACGCGTCTGATGGCAGCTATGTCAACGGCACATTGGGCAGTGTAAAATCATTTGATAGCAATGGTATGCCAGTCGTCGAAACGTTTGACGGTCAGGTAGTCGTCGCTGAATACGACGACTGGAAGTACGAGGAAGACGACAGAGTACTGGCCACTATTTCGCAAGTGCCATTAAAACTTGCATGGGCCATCACCGTACACAAAAGCCAGGGCATGACGCTTGATGCCGCTGAAATAGATCTATCCGATGCTTTCGAACCAGGCATGGGGTATGTAGCACTGTCACGGGTTCGTGCACTTTCCGGCTTGAATCTACTGGGACTGAATGAGACAGCACTAAGCGTGCATCCACAAATACTGCAAAGGGATTCTGAGTTTCAAAGTCAGTCAGATGCAGCAGTTCAGCAGCTGGCTACACTTTCCGATGCTGAGCGCACCCGCCAGCAAACAGACACAATGCTTGATCGATTCCAAGGTAAGTGCGTAACCGAAAAACAACCGGTTCACCAAGCATCGGCAAACAACACAACCCCCGTGTCAACGCAGCCTGTTGCCAGCGCCTTAAAAAAGGCTTACCAACCATGGGAGGATACTGACGACAAATTGTTGGAAGCGCTATACAACGACAACCAATCTATCAACACCATCGCCAGGCAACTACAACGTGGCCATGGTGCTATACGCAGCCGTTTGAAAAAACTTACTCTTATATCGCCAGCCGAGACAAAAAACTATCCACAAACAGAGAAACAGACGTATACAGAACACAGCCTTTCCACACCCCTCAAAGAGACGCAGAATCTTCTGCGACAGAAAAAATCAATAGAATCCATTGCGGCGCTACGCGGGCTTGCAAAAGATACCGTAATCTCTCACATTGAAAGCTTACAGCAAAAAAAACACCTCCCCGATATCAGTTATCTCGTCAAAAGCATAGATAACTTCGAAGAAATACGACAAATTTTTAAGCAAACAGACAGTCGCGATCTTCCCCCGATTCGTGAAAAAATGCGAGGCACTACACCCTATTACATTCTTCGACTGGTACGACTAATTTCAGAGATTCCAAACCGTCCGGATAATCCCGATTGAACAGGACAATGGTTGACGCGAGGCCAACACTAATTTGAACATTTCACAGACGCTCGTATTACAATGCACCACTAGTGTACTGGAACAAGACAACAACGAGGCAGAACTAAAAATGAAATTGGTTAAATTCGCAGATCAAACTATCGAACCTTTTGAAAAGGAATTTGCTGCAGACATTATTGAAGGCACACCAGTACAAAATGTCTGGAGCCACTTTGTCGGCAACGACGGACACTTTAAATCAGGTATGTGGGACAGCACTGCCGGCGTATTCCGCGGTCCAATGAATGATCAAATAGAGTATTGTCATATTCTTGAAGGAGAAGCTCGCATTGAGACTCCCGACGGTCAAAGCCGGACAGTTCGCGCAGGAGATTCGTTTGTGATGGACAATGGCCTGCAGCCGATCTGGCATGTAGAGAAATACGTTCGCAAACACTATGTCATTTGCGATGTGGCGCCGGCTCAATAAAGCGTCGCTTGTGATGCCTGGCCCTGCTATCGAACACACTAGTGGTGTGACGATCACTTTGCCGGGCCATTGCCCGGCAAGTGAGTCTTACGCGGCGAGCTGTTGCCCCTGATAACCGCTGGCCAAATACCATTCTAGAACGCCTTGTGCGGTTGTCGGCCTACAAACACCGTAACCCTGAACATAATCACAGCCGTACTTCCTCAACAACTCCAGCACTTCCTGATCCTCTACTCCCTCAGCCGTAACAACACATTCAAGATTGTGACCTAACTCTATCATTGATCGCAACAGCACAGCGTCGCGATCTTCAATACCAGTATCCATGACGAAAGTCCGATCAATCTTTAGATTGCTTACCGGGAATCGACGCAAGTAGGTGAACGACGATAAACCGGTTCCAAAGTCATCAATCGCAATCTGAATACCCAGTTTATGAAACGCCAACATTGTCTCAAGTGCTTTTGTAGGATCTTCCATCACCGCGTTTTCAGTCAGTTCAAGCTCTAGCAGCCCATGACCAAACGCACCTTCAGTCACGAGCTTCTCAACCAGCAACGCAAGATCTTCGTTACACAAATTGACCGGAGACAGATTAATGGCAATAGGTATATAGTAGCCTGCTGCAGTCCATAACCGGGATTGCTCCTCAGCAGTGTGCAATACCCAATGGGTAAGCTTATCTATCAAACCAGACTTCTCTGCCCAGCCAACAAATTCTACAGGCGAAATAGCTCCATACTCCGGGTGCGTCCAGCGTACTAATGCTTCCACTCCAACCAATGTGTTCTTCTGTATATCAACCTTGGGCTGATAGACCAGAGAAAGCTCACCCTCTTCAATTGCACTTCGGAGTCCGGCAAGTAACGTAAGCTTACGCACACTGTGAGAATCATTGTCTGCCTGATAATAAGATATCCGGATATTATGCTTCTTAGATTGTGTCAGTGCGATATCCGCCAGTCGGACCAATTCTGGGCCCGACGCAGAGTCAAAGGGATAAAAAGACATCCCTACCCTGGTTTGCATATTCAAGGGAATATCACCCAACTGTTTCTGAGCTTCAATACAGTCCTGAATTTTATTCGCTACCCGACAGGCATTTGCACGATCGTGATCACAAGGGCAAATCACACAAAAGACATCACTACTCATTCTGATAATGTCGTAGTACTCAGATGAGATTCGCTTTAAACGCTCTGCCACCTCGACCAACAGCTGATCTCCTAACTCATACCCCAATGTGTCGTTCACATAACGAAACCGCACCAGATCAATCAGCACAACTGCAAAACCGTTCTTCATTGGATCAGTCTGATCTATGCGATTTTTTAGTGTTTCATCAAGCCCAATTCGGTTTCGCAATCCCGTTAACGAGTCATGTGTGCTGCGATAACGCAGCTCGCGAGCGGCTTTAATAGTTTGTTGACTGTATTTTCTCAGACCATACGTTACCCCCCATATCGCCAACCATAGAACGCTTACACTAACGATGACTATTTTCGGAACAAATAAACCGGAAATAGAACCAATATGCACATTTGAATCAAAGACTACTGACACCCATGTCTGGTCTGTGACAGGCAAGGTAGATTGCAAAAAGTGATGCCCTTCATGCATCAGCATTTTTCGTGTTACCTGCGTCTTCGATAACTTGTTTTTCTTTAATGAGGTGAGGAGCTTTTCAACTAAGAGAGGGTCACTCCCAAGGCGCTCATAGCTGCTGGATATTTTATGCACATCTTCATCGTGAAAGACAATCAGATTCACATCCATTGCCAACTCTTCAAACAATGCCCGATCTCCACCATCCCCGGAGAAACCTGGTCGGGTGGCATTTTTGTGAAGATCAACCGCCAACACTGCTGCCGCCTCTCCTCGCATAGAATCTCTGGACATAGCCAAATCATGCGTTACATGCAGAAGCACAATCGAAAACAGCACCAGCAAGACAGTCACGATCACTACAGCCAGCATCACAATTTTATTGCGAGTTTTTCGAATCTCAAACATGTCTTTTACATCTTTGCTATCCAACTCCGACTCTGAAACCGTATCGTCAGACTTAAGAGTGCTTATACCACAGGCAATATAAGCCGGGCATACGCGAGCTGCTGAAGACACCACATTGATAACACCGAAGGCGACAACCAAAGCATTTAACAGAGAAACGCCTATCACACCCGGGGCAAACACACCGAGCACGATACAACAGGTACCCAAAAACGCCCTGACCATTCGGTCAAGACTTCCCATGTTTCGGTACTTTCTCATTAATGTGCCCAACCCAAGGTGCCTCCAGCGCCAACATCTGTCAATTTAGTGGTTACTTATCCATCCAATGGATCTACATCAGTACAAGCCTTAAGATTAAGCACGACCAGTATCGGAATCATACTTGTCGATCTTTCTGCGTGTATCTTTCGAAACAGGCATTTCACATCCCCGTAGACATGCTTTATTTACCGAACCCTATTCATGAAAAATTTCCAACGTCTGCCGTTGAGAGAGATCCACGCGAAGAACAGAGCCGCCCCTTCAATTAACGACTGACTCGCCCCAACATGTATACCTGAATCTTAAAATCTTAGATAAAAACCACAAGCATGGTGAAACACCCGATTTGCTCCCCCATTCCTTTCAGTGGTGGAGTAAAACTCTAACGATAATGTCCGCAGATTGTGCGCCCCGTCCCACACTACAGATTCAGACCTTCAGTAATTTTCAGGCCCTACACTGCGTACCATACGATGACTCCACATCACGCTTACAACCGTTAGGAAAATCACCTAGCCTGCTGGCCGCGCGTTGCATAAGGCCACAGCCATTCGTGCCAACCTGAGTAACAAAAAGATACGGTGGAACAGAAATTCCGAAACACGTCTGAGCCTGTGGTCTACAATGGCGACTCTCTCAACAGTATTCTGCCCTCATGAACAAAGCACTTTTTATCCATGGCGCAAGACAGGTTTCTGTAGAGAACCACAGCGCTGCTGAACCCGATGAATTCTGCATAATGCTGAATATAGAAGCAGTCGGTGTGTGTGGTAGTGATCTGCACTATTACAAAGACGGTGGTATTGGTGGCGCTGTGATTAAGAAATCATTCGTGCCGGGCCATGAATTCAGCGGCAGCGTTACAGAAGACATACCTTCGTTACACATTGAAAAAGGCGAACTGATAGCGGTTGATCCCGCCACTCCCTGTAAAAACTGCGAGTGGTGTGAAAAGGGATATCACAATCTATGTCCGCAAGTGCAATTCATCGGCGCTCCTCCATTTGATGGCGCCATGACCAATCAACTTGCAGTACCACTCACAGGGGTGATCAAGCTTCCCGGTAGCGTGTCAGCCGAACAAGCCGCCATGTTGGAACCGTTAGGGGTTTGTATTCACGCTATCGATCTTGCCAAACCCAAACTACTGGAAACAGTCACAGTAGTCGGATGTGGCGGAATCGGTCTCGGGATAATTCAGCTGCTGCGTCACATCGGCATACAACATATTGTTGCAGTCGATCCACAGAAACATCGTATCACCAAGGCGTTGCAGATCGGGGCAAGCGTTGCAACAGAGTCACTAACTGATGCCATCAGCGACAGCAATGGCCGAGGTAGCGACCTGGTGATTGAAGCGACCAATTCCCCTGACGGTTTTTTACATGCGGTTCAAGCTGCTGCAATTGGCGGACGTGTCATTCTGATTGGTATTCCGGACGGCGACACCTACACGCCTATAGAAGCCGCAGAGGCTCGTCGCCGGGGACTCGACATTCGCTTTTCCCGACGCATGGGCAACGTTTATCCGCGGGCAATTCAACTTGTCAGCAGCGGTGCAATAGATGTTGATACGCTAATTACGCATCGCTTTAGTCTGAAAGATTCACCGCAGGCGATGCAGATGCAAGCGGACGAAGCACCAGGCCTTATTAAGAGCATGGTGCTTCCAAACAAGCCATAGCAATCACTGCTTATCTCAACACTGATTTATCAAAGACTGTTTTTCAGTCTTTTGATTTTTGCCCGTAGCCTTTAAACAACTCAAGCACGTTTTCCATCTCATCGTCTGGCAGCACCACCATGTTGCCAGCCATTTTGGCGTAGTAGTATTGCTTTGCAAGTGTTTCCAGCTCAACCGCTGCCCACATCGCGTTGTCTAAATCTTTACCGCCAGCAACCATACCGTGATTAGCCAGTAAACAGGCTGTTCTTTCCTGCATGGCTTTTTTAATATTTTTGGAAAGCTCCGGCGTACCAAAAGTTGCATACTTAGCACACTCAACACTGTTACCACCGAACGCACCAATCATGTAATGCACTGCAGGAATAGACTCACGCGCTATCGAGAGCACAGTAGAGAAAGTAGAATGAGTGTGGATCACAGCATTTAGATCGGGTTTGTTCTTCAATATGGCGCGGTGAAAATGCCATTCAGACGATGGCTTGCATGGGCCATCCCAGCTGAGTTTACTGCTATTGATTGGCATGCTGGCGATATCTTCAGCATGCAGCTGCTCGTAGGGTATACCACTTGGGGTAATGAGCATCCGGTTACCGAATCGAGCGCTGATGTTACCGGAGGTGCCCTGGTTTAATCCAGTTGCATTCATCTGTAAGCATAGCTCAATAATTTTCCGTCGAATTTCAAACTCTGTCATTTCCAAACCTGATAGTCCGTTGTTTAATTTTTAAATTTCAATAGTGCCTGAGCTGTCGCCTGATCTGTCACCACATCAGTTAACAACCCTTTAGTGAGCACCGCAAATAAAGCCTTCACTTTGCTTTCACCCGCGGACACCATAACCCGCCGCGGGATGCGTAGAAAATCACTGCCCGACACACTAACAATGCGCTGGTTAATCGGGTGATCAATCACGTCAGCATTTTTATCTATATACAGACCAAGAAAATTACCTACCGCACCGGCTTTATTCGCGCTGCTAAATTCATCTTCGTCAATCAGTCCGGCTTGTCGTATCGTGGCACTATTGAGCCCACCAATACTGACTATTGCCAGGTCAGCGGCAAGCGCACGATTATATATTTGCCTGAACAGATGTTGATCCACCAGCAACTCTCTTGAGCCCTGTGAATCACACACTATAGGCGCCGGCAGATAGAAGCACTCAGCACCCAGTTTAGACGCCAGCTCTGTGGAAGCCTCAAAGCGGTCAATTGATGAACGCTGCGTAAGTGACCCCAGAAGTGATACCACGGACACACCGGTGGTATTCGCTTTATCCATGCGTCTGACAAGCTCTTTAAGAGTTACCCCCCAGCCCAACCCGATGGTGCTGCCATTATCAATCAATCGCCGGACATACTCATTTGCACCAATAGCCAACTGCTCAGCAAGCTGAATTTCATCTACAGCGTGGCTTAAACACACTTCCGCTGAAAAAAGATTAAATCGCTCGGCAAGCTGCTCCGCCAATTCCACGTTTTCCAACAACGGGGAATTAATATGGATAGTGACAATACCTTTCTCGCGAGCCTCTGCCAGCAAACGGATAACGCGCGCGCGTCCAATGCCGAGAAAGGCAGCAATTTCCTGCTGCCGCATTCCAAGTTCGTAGTAGCACCGGGCCACACGCACGGCCAATTGCTCGGGCCAGTCTCCGCGATTCTCGGAATGCTCCGCGGTCACCGCGACAGGCTTTTGTGGGGTGTTTTTACTACTAACCATCTATTTGAATCATCTATTATTTCGCGCGCAGTAAGGTAGAACGTTCGTCTTGCGTCGCCGAGCTGGGGACGCTGCCTTTCAAGGGACATCATTATTTCCGCAACAGTAGCTACGTAAACCTTGAATATCAAGGAATCCGGAACATGATTTCACGCACCTTCTCCAGAACCGCCAGTGGCTATCTTATGCTTTTTGCCTTCGCATGGGAACAAATGTTGGACCCCTGAAACATATGTGTTGTCAGACTCAATTTGATATGGCACGCTAGCCGATAAGCGCACGCCTTCCTGCGCTTGCTGGTACCCGGTGCCTTACCTGCACAGTTGCGTCGGCAGACATTAATGAATGGAGCTCACATGACCAAACCATTGGTGGCAATTACCGGCGCAAGTTCCGGTATCGGCGCAGCAACAGCGCGCGCCTTTTCAGCACAAGGTCATCCACTGCTATTAATGGCAAGACGCCTCGACCGGATGGAAGCGCTGGAGTTACCCAATACATTATGTAAACAGGTCGATGTCACCAATCGCGACGCCATCGCAGGTGCCATCAAAGAAGCGGAAGCGACCTACGGGCCCGTTGACTGCTTGTTTAACAACGCCGGTATAGCCCGCCTTGGAGATATCGCCGCGCAATCCCCTGAAGAATGGGATGAAACTATAGACATCAATATCAAGGGGGCCATGAACGCACTACACCCTGTTATCAACAGCATGAAAGAAAGACGCGCTGGCACTATCGTCAATATGAGCTCGATCGCCGGTCGCAAGGTATACCCGGATCACACGGTATATTGCGGCAGTAAGTTTTTTGTCCATGCGGTCTCAGAAAGCCTGCGCGGGTATCTCGCCCCTTACGATGTACGCGTGATTGTCATATCACCCGGCATTATTGAAACGGAGGTGCTCGACCATGTCACTGACCCCAACACCCTCAAGGCCTATAAAGACAACAAAGTCAGGATTGGCGGCGGCATCTCTGCAGATCACGTCGCTGACATGATTCTGTTTGCCTACCAGATGCCACAAAACGTATTGATTCAGGAAATGGTTGTGACACCGACACGGCAGGAGTACTGATAGATGGGTGAGCCTGTAGTCATAGGGTTAGACAGCTCTACCCAAAGCACAAAGGCAATCGCCTGGAATCGGCAAGGCGCTGTGGTGGCCGAGGGCCGTGCAGACATACCAATGGACAACCCACGCCTCGATTGCTTTGAACAAAACCCGGCAGATTGGTGGTCTGCCGCCATAACCGCTCTTACAGAGTGCGTGAGCCAGATTGACGCCGGTGATATTGAAGGCATCGCCATATCGAATCAACGCGAGACGCTGGCATTCCTCGATGAAAACGGTGAGCCAAGCTACCCTGCGATCGTATGGCTTGATGAACGCAGCCGTGACGAAGTTGCTGAGTTTTCACAGCAATTCGGCGCTGACAATATTCATAGAATCACCGGTAGACCACCAGACATCACCCCCTGTCTATACCGATTTCTGTGGCTGAAAAAAAACCAACCCGCCGCCTGGAAAAATACCGCTAGCTTCGTCGACGTGCAGGCCTACCTGGTGCAAAAACTTTGTGGCGGCCACTATCGCACTGGTTGGATAAGCGCCGACCCGATGGGTATCGTCGACATGGAAACAAGAACCTGGTCACCAGCGCTGCTTGAAGCCCTGTCTCTTGATCCCTCACGGCTACCCGAACTCCATGCACCAGGCACACAGCTTGGTACCGTGCTGGATGAAGTTGCAGAGCTAACAGGTCTTGCAAGCAATACCCCCATATTTGCAGCCGGCGGTGATGGACAATGTGCAGGGCTTGGTACCAATTGCACCATGCCTGATCGTGCCTATATTAATCTCGGCACTGCGGTGGTGTGCGGTATCTGGTCCCCTCACTATCTCTACAACCGTGCCTGGCGCACCGAGCTTGCAGCACAAGGTGAAGGCTACATCTACGAAAGCTGCCTGCGTTCAGGAGCCTTTTTAATCAACTGGTTTGTAGATCAGTTTGTTGCCCATGGCAAAGCAGACAGCGCCGTATTTGACACCCTTGAAGAGGCCGCTCGCAATATCCCGATCGGTTCTGACGGTCTTCTAATACAACCCTACTTTTCCGGTGTGATGAACCCTCACTGGGATACCTCAGCACGCGGGGTCATTCTAGGGCTGAGCGGCAGCCACACACCGGCACATATTTATCGCGCCATACTCGAGGCCATTACCCTTGATCAAATAATGGGAGTTACCGATATGGAGCGTGCGGCACAGCAACCGGTAAGTCACTTTATCGCCATCGGCGGTGGTGCGAACAGCCCGCTGTGGCGGCAAATGCTTGCAGATGCTTCGGGCAAACCCGTACACGTGAGTTCAACCATCGAAGCATCAGCGCTGGGCGCAGGGATGATCGCAGCCTTTGGTGCAGGTTGGTTTACCTCTATCAATGACGCAGCTTCAGCAATGACAGGCGCCACCACAGCCGTGCTGCCCAACCCAGACAAACAAAGTACCTACTCTGAACTACTGGGAATTTATCGCAAGATGTTCCATGCAACAGCAGATTTGAATCGCGAAATGCTCTCATTTTCAGCAAAGCAGAAAAAACCAACATGACCGATCACACCGGTGTACTTCAAGAACTTGTCGATGGCACATGGCGAGAGCCCGGCACCGGCACTCAGTACGATATCGGTATAAAAAATATCGTTATTCGAGAGTCGCTGGAAGGAGATGAAGCGGAGCTTATCGCAAAGCTCTACCAAAACAAGCGCATTACTATCGTCTCTGATCCGTTCACTCACGAGGCCTTCGGTCAACGCATATTTAAGGCGCTAAGCAAAGACAACAGTAATACAGTGTCGGAATTCATCTGGAAAACAGCTCAGTGTTCAGACAAAGGCGTTGCTGAAGTGCAAGCGGCTACTGCCGATGCGGAAGTATTGATCGCCGTAGGCTCCGGCACCATAAACGACAGCGTCAAGTACGCCTGCTTCCTTGATGATAAACCCTATTCAGTTTTTGCCACCTCACCAATGAACGCTTTTACCACTGGAACTGCATCGGTGTCTTTTGATGGCTTCAAAAGATCAATTTCGTGTCGTGGTGCTGAAGGAATATTTTTTGATCTTTCAATACTAAGCGCCTGCCCGCCAAGGCTTGTCTCTGCCGCTTTTGCAGACGTGATATGCCGTACGACAGCGCAGGTTGATTGGTTGATGTCCCATATATTATTTAACACATCCTACACCGAAACACCCTACACCCTGCTCGCTTACGATGAACCCGGCATGATCGAAAGTGCAGATCAAATGCTATCAGGAGACGTCAAAGCGCTCGGCATGCTGACCCGAATTTCCGCAATTATGGGCTTAGGCACAAGGTTCACTAACACCACTCACAGCGGCAGCATGGCTGAACATCAAATATCACACTACATCGACATGTTTGCCGGGGAAAAGCACCCACGTAGCTCGCATGGCGAACAAGTCGGCGTAGCAACTATTACCATGTCTCATCTGCAAAACAGTATTTTGAACAGCAGCACTCCACCAATGATGCATGCGACGCATATCCCGGAGGCGTCTTTACAGAAACGCTTTGGCTCTACAACCAGTGACAACATGGTGGAACAAACCAAAATCAAAGCACTGACTGAAGAAGGTGCTGATGTACTTAATCAGAAATTTGCAGATGATTGGGACAACATCAGATCAACACTCGGGGCTGTCATGCTACCTTACGAAAAATTACGAAGTTCAATGCAGGCAGCTGGCTGCCAGATAACGGCAACCGATCTTGAGATCGACAAAGACTTTTATCTTGAAGCGGTTCAGGGGGCACGCTTTATTCGCGACAGATTCAGTATGCTGGATATCGTCGATGATAGCGTTGGACTGGAATCGGTTACCGACTCACTTCCCATCTGATCATCTGCATACTCTTCTCACCGATACTACACCGCAAGCACTGAGCTTCGACAATGAAAATACTAATGCTGGGCGCAGGAGTCATGGGAAGTTCACTCTGCATACCCGCCGCATCACAAACCGACAAAGCAAACACCAACGAAGTCACACTGGTGGGATCACCACTTGATGATGCCATCATTGATTCAATCAATTCATCCCGCTACCACCCGACGCTCGATATAGATTACCCTGCCAGTATTGTTGCGATAAAAAATGACCAATGTGACGCCGCTACCTTGCAGTCGGCAGACGTTATAATTATTGGCGTCAGTAGCGCCGGTATCGATTGGGTAACTAAAAAAATACGTGATGCTAACGCCAGCCCACAATTATTCAGCCTGGTCACTAAAGGCCTGAATGCCAACCCTGCACCTAATCAGCCACCGCTCACCTACGCGCACACACTTCCGAAAGCGTTACAATTTAACGCCAATAAACTGGTCGGCATTGGCGGCCCGTGTATCGCACGTGAATTAGCCCTGGGGGTGCCGACGCGGGTTATTTTCGGATCACAGAACATCCTCTCTTGCGACACGCTGCGCAATGCCTTTCAAACCGATACTTATCGCATAAAGACCACAACAGACGTAGTACAGCTGGAAGCATGTGCCGCATTAAAAAACTTTTTATGCATTGGTGTTAGTGCCATGCTCAACTCGCACCCGCTGGCTGACACACATGCGAAAAACCCGGTCGCCGCACTGTTTAATCAGGCTGTTATCGAATTGCGTATATTAAGTGAATGGATTTCGAACAATGACTCACAGACGCAAGAACCACAACGCGATATTGTCGCCTTTGATCTGGCTGGAATGGGTGACTTACACGTCACAGTTGGCGGCGGAAGAAACAGCCGGCTAGGCACTTATCTAGGTCAGGGGCACAATCTATCATCAGTGCTTGATGATCAAATGTTAGATGTTACGGTAGAAGGTGTTGATACTGGCAGGCAGATCCATTCTGCCGTTATTGCTGCCTGCGGGACAGGCAGACTTCATGCTGAAAAAATACCGCTAACGCTCGCCATACTTGAGTGCATTAACACCGGTGGAACATTCGAGTTCGACTTTACTAGTTTGCCGGGATAGCTAGCCTGCATTATTCATGAGGATTCGGCAGTCAGAGGAAATCTCGCTAAACAGGTCAGCTGATCGCCTGAGAAGCGTGGCCCGCCACTAGCGATGCGTATCGGCTGAGATGTGACGCGAGATTTTCTCTGGTGTCGAATAGATACACTGCTAAATCGAAACAATCCGTTTATCGCCTTAATACAATGCATATAAAGACTTAGCGCCTATTTCACTGGTCGCCTTGTGAATAATGCAGGCTAGTGACCAAGGAAAGATGCGAACTTCTTGCATAATACAAATACTGAAACTTTCGAACTGAATATATTCCTTTTCTTACATCAAATAGTGACTGTTCAATTGTTGCGGTGGCATTTTGAAGATTTCTAAGCTGGGTAGTTTGACATGGATACCAGCACTAAAAGTGTCATTGAGAAGATGGAAAACCTTAATAGTTTCGGTATTTGCTCCACAGGCCCTCACTAGAAGCTTTTTGAGACCGTGGCTGCGACTTCATTGTATGCCTTGTCCGGGACAGACCATTTGTACCGTAATTGAACGTCAAGGTCCTGTATCAGTGATCCATTTGATTGATAAAATACACTGGCTGACTTAGCGCTGGATCCCAAATCAATCTGAAATTCTGCAGACTGCCTTCCGTCCCACTGGTGCTGCAGGTTGAAAGAGATATCGAAGTATTCAGGTTGATTGGTTTTTGTAAGCGACAAGTACGTTTTATCTGTTAAGTGAGTCCACGCTATTAAGCTGACGATGTTAAGATCCGTGTCGTAATTCTTGCCTGACTCTGCAGTTAAACTCATTCCATTGTAACTGTCGAAGTAAAGTTCTGTGCCAATAATATTAGTTCTGTAGTTATCTGCATTTGTATCAGTTGTCGAAGCGTATTCCTCTAGTATGTTCCAGGTGCGCTCATTATGCTGCAGTGATAATTCTATATGTCGGCTACCAGACAATGGTTTGGAGTACGACAGCTCAATCGCGTTTAACTCATGATCGTCAATAAAGTATCGATCGAATTTGGTGTTTATTGTTATAGCACTTCCGGATGGCTTGGTGATTAAGAAATAGATATTGCTATAAGACTCCGCAGTGGGCTCACGTGTTTCGCTTGTTCCGGACAGTATGGATGTCATGTTAAGTTGATTACTAGCACCCACTTCTAGTGAATTGGTTGTATATGTCAGGTCTGTAGTGATGACATTACTGCTTTGGAAGTAATCATCAATGTATTTTGATGGTAAAAATCCAACTTTAAATCGGCGAAGAGAAGATACTACTTGTGAATGATATTCATGAAGGCTTGAATTAAGTGAATCTGCACTGTCACTTAAAATGCTTAAGGTTCGGATCGATCTTAAACTTGTGTATGGTAAAACCTCCATTCCATCGCTACCGAAGATCTGACTCTCTGTTTTTTGATGGGTTAAATTATTCTTAGTCATGGTATGACTGATTGTTGGTACCGGAGTATGCCGGGTAGGTGCAGTTGCTTTAGCAGTTGCTCTATTTTTTGTCCCAGTCAATACTGATATGCTCGGTAAAATCAAGACATCCCCTTCTTTGGGTCCAGCCTTTCCTATATTGTTAGCCTCGATTAACTTCTTTATAGCCTGGTCTGTCGGTGCGATATATGAACGAATCAATATGCTTGAAAGTGTATCGTTATGAAGTACTTCTAACTCGTTGTTGACGTTTCTATTTGAAGCAGCGAAGGCGCTATTTGCTTGAAGTGCGACTAAAGTAAAAATATAACTACTGAGTGCGTATGAGTGCATAAGATGCAGATAATGGAGCGCATTCTGACAATTTCATAGTCGTCAATTCCAGTTATTTTCCGAGTGTTCTGCATTTTACGAGGAAGCACCCTCAAAGAACAAATTATTATTACCTACGTCTTAGCTGGGACGTAAAACAACAACAAGCCCTTTAACATCCTTTAAGTACTCCAGTCTAATAGTTTCTTCACTGATTGAATCCAATAAGAAACCCGCCCGTTGCGCCGCCTCAGCGACATAATCAGGGTGATGCGCATACCGTCCAGATACAGTGAGCTCAAACCCCTGTTTTTTACTAATTTCCACAGTGAATGCGAATTTTGCTGTGCTTTTAACGTGTTGTTTGGCCAATTTGAAGACCTCTTCGAGAGCGCCAAAATATTCAAAAACATCTGCAGCCAATAGCAGATCGTAAGTCTGCGTGTTTGCACTGAGCCAAGCTGAAATATCTGCCACATGTATCTCGTTGTACATTTCGGTTAGCAGTGCTTTCGACAACATTTGAGTGGAAAGATCAATACCACAAATAGTTTTGGCCCAGGGCCCGATAGCCTTTCCCATCAAACCAGTGCCGCAGCCCAGGTCAGCAATATGTAACTGTCTGTCGGGTTTCGGTAGGTGTGCTTTGAGAGCGTCAACAATCAGCTCTGGTGCCTTATATTCCAAATCATGTACAAGCGATTGGTCGAATGTATCGGCATACTCATCAAAAGTTTGTTTTACATAATCTAGAGGAGCCTTTGATGGTGGTTCTTCGTTACTAAGGGCACGTATAAGATGCGCTATAGTTTTATTATCCGGGGACAGATTTTGATACTTTTCGTAAGCCACTTTTGCAGCAGTGTAGTTCTCCAAGCCATGCTCAGCATCACCGAGTAGATACCAGGCGTCTGCGTTCTCTGGTAATTTTTTTAGTATTGCCTCAGCACAGCGTTTTGTGGCGCCAAAATCCCCATCCTCAAGAAGATTATCGGCGATTTTCTTGAGTTTCTTTGGTGGGATTGGTTTTGGCGGCTTAACCAGGCCGCTTTTCTTAATGATCAACTGGTCAGTGATTGCCTGTTGAAACCAAATATCATGCGATGCACTGGAATGTGCATGGCCGCTGAATCCAACTGACACCGAATTAGCGGTGGAAAAAATAGTCTCAGAGTCACTTGTCCCGTCACAAAGAAGAAGCAGTAGTGTGGCAACCGGGTTCAATACATGTGTCGTTCTATCCTTGCGCAGATACACAATTGCACCTTGCTCGTCGTTGAACCACAACAACTTCGGATTAGACCGGTAATAGTCATCGCCTGTGACGGTCTGCGCAGCAGTTTGCTGCGAGTACTCGCTTGCACACTCCATTCCGACTACTCCTGATACTTTCAACTATGCTTTCTTTTTACTACGCTTCTTTTTACTTGCTTTCTTCTTACTAACTTTCTTCTTACTGCCCTTCTTTTTACTGACTTTCTTTTTACTTGCTTTCTTTTTACTGCGTTTCTTTTTACTCGCCATAGCATTATCTGGTGTAAGCATGGATGATGCGGCGACGGCGGTACCAAACAGCGCCAGGCCTTTGATCATACTTCTTCTGCTCTCGTCTATTTTTTCAAGCAGCTCATCTTTTTTATCTTCTGACATGTTTCTTCCCTGTTAATAATGCAAATAGAACCATCAAACCTACATAAATATGGATCAAGTTGCGATAGTACAAATATACTAATTAGGTAGAGTCGATTCATACCAACGTAAGCAGCAACACTACGGTTGCTATAAAACGCGGCAAGAACTATGCGTAGCATCAAATACTTTGAATTCAAAAGTGATCGGTGCTGCGTTTAAGAATAGATGAGCTTAAAAATTAATGCATGATGCAAATGCTGTAAAATTCGGCCTGTAATCAGACCTTTACATACATCAAATGCAGTATGCGCAGTCACAAAGCATTTGCTATCTTGTCTAAATAGGAGTCAAGGCAGGAATAGTGTGTTATGGAAACCAGCAGTTCAACCGTCATCGCGAAGATGGAACACCAGGATGAGAATCCGCTTGAGTATGATGAGCTCGTTCGTGCCTGGAATACATTGTGCGAGCAATCCTGGGCAGAAGGTGGTGATGATTTCCAATTTTCTGATATTGAAAACGCTGCCGTTGCCGCACTTTCCGACTCACCAGAAAACACCCGCTGCTGCATTTGCAGAAAAAACTAAGCTGATCGAAGTTGAAAACGCAGGATATACTTTATTTCTGAGTCATCCAGATAAGGTAATAGAAGTACAATGCAGCTATTCACCGATTATATTTTCGATCCACATCGTCTATAGCATTGACGTTGGGTGCCGAACGCCCCTGCTCATCAAAAGACTGTTGCAAAAACGATTCGGCAATAAGCTTGGCAAGCTCAGCACCCACCACGCGTGCGCCCATAGTAATAATCTGCGCGTTATTTGACAGCGCGGCACGTTGCGCAGAATAGCAATCATGGCACAGGGCGGCACGAATGCCCGGCACTTTATTGGCTGCTATTGATACGCCTATACCGGTACCACAGACCAGTATTGCTCGATCAAACTTACCGGCAATCACCTCTGAAGCTACCCGATCCGCCAAATTGGCATAGAAAGCATCAGGCCCTGACTGTGAATGAGACACCTCAGAGACATCATACTTATCGGATAAATGCTGTGAGAGCTGCTTAGCCAGCCCTTCTCCAGCACTGTCCCCTGCTATTGCAATCTTCATCTATGACCCTCCGCTTTAAGTTTGGTTAAGCGCTAACTGGCACACACCGATTCTTACAATGCGTTTCGCCGTCAAATAGATGCACATGCTGGAGGTCCGGCTGAAAATATATTTCATCACCAGGTGCCCACATTATCCGCTCACGGGAAATAGAGCAGACATCCTGCCCTGCGAGTTTTGCATACACATGTATTTCAGGACCA
>CALGJU010000110.1 GCA_937928685.1 uncultured Granulosicoccaceae bacterium | reverse complement strand
CTGACACCGATGTCTTCCGCCGTTTGGCTTCCTTATCAAGTCGCTTGGCAATTTGCTCAGGAAGTGAAATTGTTTTTCGTATTGTGGCCATGTCAATAGTATGAATATGTAAGTATGAAATTGCAAGCTCGACAGGCAGCTCTGGGCACACACCGGAAGTAGGTATTGTGCATCAACCCTTCAGATGCATCACTTTGCGCTGTTAAAAAGATGCCTATATTCTTCTCGAAGTACATTCTTCTGAACCTTGCCCATTGCATTGCGAGGTAAGCTATCAACCACAATAATTTGTCGAGGGTGTTTGAATCGTGCCAGTGATTCCGCTATGGCCGCTTCAATTTGTTGTATGTTAATTGAATCTTTCCGGCCTACCAAAACGCCGACTACGGTTTCACCAAAATCCGGGTGTGGTACTCCAACCACAGTACTTTCAGTGACACCTGGCTGGTGATCAAGCACTAATTCTATTTCTTTGGGATAAATATTATAGCCACCTGAGATAATTAGATCTTTTTCGCGGCCTACAATGCTGACATAACCATCTGCATCAATTTGAGCAATGTCACCGGTGATAAAAAACCCGTCATCGCGAAGCTCTTTTTGCGTTTTTTCAGGCATGTTCCAATAGCCTTTGAATACATTGGGACCACGCACTTCTAGTTGTCCTGCTTCACCCGTTGGAAGCTCGGCGCTTGAATCTAGATGGGTCACTTTTATTTCAACGCCCGGCAGTGGGAATCCGACAGTACCGGCGCGGCGTTCGCCATTGTATGGGTTGGACGTATTCATGTTGGTTTCTGTCATTCCGTATCGTTCCAGAATGCGATGGCCGGTACGTTGTTCAAAAAGAGTGTGTGTATCGGCGAGTAGTGGTGCTGAACCTGATACAAATAATCTCATGTGTCGGGCAAGATCGTTATTGAAATTTTTCTGGTCTAGTAATCGTGTGTAGAAAGTAGGCACGCCCATAAAGCTTGTGGCATGAGGCATTAGCTTGATGATCCGATCAGTGTCAAAGGATGGCTCAAAAATCAATTGTGCTCCCGCCAGCAGGCAGACATGCGTAGCGACAAATAATCCGTGGGTATGAAACACAGGCAAGGCGTGTAGCAGCACGTCTTTGTCGCAAAATTGCCAAAGCTTATGTAGTGCTTGCGCGTTAGATAGCAAATTGTTTTGCGTCAGCATGGCACCTTTTGAACGGCCAGTGGTACCGGACGTATATAACAACGCTGCCAGATCATCCGCTGATCTATCTACGGTTTTAAATGAATCGCTTGCATTATTGACCAGATCAATTAGCGTTCCTGTTTTACCATCGGTAGACAGTGTTGATACAGCGGCGTTATGATCTTTGCAAATGGGTGTGAGGCCCGCTTCGGAAACAGTGTCGCACACCAGCAGGCGGGCTCCCGAATCTTGTAAAAAATATTCAACTTCGGTGGTGGTATAAGCGGTATTTAAAGGTAGATAAACTACTCCGCTCCGAACGGCGCCTGCGTATAACGCCAAAGCAGAAACAGATTTTCCCACTTGCGCAATAAGCCGATCGCCCGGTACCAGACCGGCATCACTAATGACGTTTGCAAACTGTGCTGTTTGTTTTACAAAGTGGCCGTATGAAAGTGAAGTGCCGGACAGCGGGTCTATTATAAAGCTGTTTTGTTTATTTTCATGTATGGCAAACAATGCATCGTAGAGTGGGTTAGCCATTTTATTTCCGCGGCGCTTTGATGGCTTGCATTATAGTCTGCCGCCCATGACAGCAGTAGGTAGCCAGGTGGCGATACCCGGGAATAAACACAAGAGTAAAATTGCAATAACCATACAAGCGACATAAGGTAATGACCCAAGTAAAATAGTCTTAAGCGAAATATCTGGCGCTATGCCGTTAATGACATACAGGTTGAGCCCCACTGGTGGACTGATCAAACCGATCTCCATATTAATAGTCAGTACAACAGCAAACCATATCGGGTCGAACCCGGCGGTGGTGATAATGGGTAGCAGAATGGGGGCCGCCATTAAGATTACCGCTACCGGTGGCAGAAAGAAGCCTGCAATAAGCAGAAAGACGTTGACTGCAAGCATCAATACCCATCGGTTTACTTCTAACGTGCCAATCCATTCGGCTATTGACTGAGTAATATAGAGGCTGGACAGCATGTAGCTGAACACTCCGGCAGCTGCAATTATGAAAAGTATCATGACGCTTTCGCGCGTGCTGTCTCGCAGTACAACCCACAGTGCACGTGGGTGCCAGAGTTTATAAATAATGATGGCAATGAGTAGGCAAAGTAGGGCGCCCACAGCCGCTGTTTCTGATGGAGTAGCAATGCCTCCATACATGGCGTAAAGCACACCAACTATGATAACTATAAACGGTAGTACGCGCGGCAGAATTTCAAACTTTTGTCGCCATGTGTAGCTGCCGCTATTCAGAAGTTGGGTATTGCCCGACTTTACAGTGGCATACATTGACCAAGCCATAAATAGTGCCACGAGTAATACGCCTGGAAGAACCCCTGCGAGAAACAGCCGACCAATGGATGTTTCTGTCGCAATGCCATAGACAATCATGGTGACCGATGGCGGTATCAGTATGCCGAGTGTGCCGCCTGCGGCGATAGAACCCGCTGCCACGCCATCGGGGTAGCCGCGTTTACGCATTTCTGGAATACCCATCTTTCCAATGGCCGCGCACGTGGCCGGTGACGACCCTGACATGGCAGCAAACAATGCACAGGCGCCGAGGTTTGATATAACCAGGCCGCCCGGCAAGCGAGTTAGCCAGCGTTCCAGCGCTTCGTATAGATCAGCGCCAGCGCGTGTTGATGAGATGGATGCTCCCATGATGATAAACATGGGTATAGAGAGCAACGCAAAATTATCTAGTTTGCCAAAGAATATTTCGGGCATCAGTTCAAGTGAACGCACGCCATCAAAAACAATAAGGAAACCTGCCGAAACAATTAACAACCCGATAGCCACTGACACACCCGAGAACAACACTAAAATGGTTACAACTGCAATCAACGCTCCGATGGTTAAAGGATCCACTATACTTGCTCCAGGCCGAAAGGTTTGGCCTCATCATTTATTACCGCAATGAGATCGGCTAGCAATTGTAGGAAAAGCAAACCGAACCCTATAGGTAGGGTTGAATAGGGTATCCATAGGCGTACTGCAAATATAGTATCTGATGTCCAGTTGCGTTCGAACGCAACATGCCAGTAATCGAAACCGTAGAACACCATCACAGCGATGATCACAAGAGAGAGCCCCAGGGTGAAAATATGCAGCGCTTTTCGAAATAGCATCGGCAAGTAGATCGGTACCAGGTCAACATTTACATGCCCGCGCAGTAGTTGTACATAGGGCAGGCCAAGTAAGGTAGCAGAGACCATCAGGTAGACAACCACTTCAGTTTGCCAAGTGGTTGAGCTATTCAATATTGATCTGACAAAAATCATCTGGCAGGTTATTGCAACGGCCGCAACAATCATAGCGGCTGATATCCAGCCTGCTATTTGAGACAGATTTCCTATCTGTCGAATTAACAGGCTTGCAAAACCTGCGGTAGCTTTAGTGTCAGGTTTAACGGCCATTGCAATCGTGCCTTATTCTACTGCCAAGGCCATGTCCAGCAACTCTTGACCGTCCGGGACCTGTTCAACAAATGCTTTATAAGATGTTTCTTGAGCAATGGCACGCCATGCAGCAAAATCATCAGTGCTCATATCAGCAATTTCAACACCGGCTTCTCTATAAACTTCAACCGATTCTGCGTCCTGCTTTTTGGCTTCTGCAAGATAGAAGTCTTGCGCTTTCTTCGCCCCAGCCAATAATGCTTCTTGCTGCTCAGGTTGCAGGTCGTCGAATGTCGACTTGTTCATAAGTAAAGGTTGGTACATAAACCATAATGCAACATCCGCCGCGGGCGTATAGCATTTTACCTGCTCATAAATTCGATACGATACAAACGAAGAAGACGAGGTGTTGGCCGCATTGAGCACACCGGTTTGCATTGCATTGTAAATCTCTGATGAGGCCATTGAAGCGATCGATGCGCCAGCACCTGCCAACATTTGTTCAAACGCTTTTCCTGCAGCCCGTGTTTGCAGACCTTTAACATCGTCTGGGTGGGTGATGCACTTATCTTTGCCAACGAAACCACCGGCGAGATAGCCGTGCACTAAAACCATCACATCATCTTCGGCCATTTTTGCCTCTAGTGCGGCCATGAAATCAGAATCGCTAAGGCGTGCAGCATGATCATGATTTTTTACCAGACCTGGCATTAAGGTGAGGTTGTAGGCCGGTTGTTGGCCACCGGCGTAGCTCAGTGGAAACACTGTCATATCCAGTTGCCCGCGGCTCAGTGGTTTGTATTGCTCGCGCGGTTTGAAGAGCGACTTGGAGCCGAATATTTTGATCTCAAGGTCAACATCGGCCGCTGCTGCCTCGTCCGCCACAATCTGTGCCACCAGGTGGCGTACATCTTGGTTAGACCACTGATGCGACAGTCTCAGTTCAGTAGCCTGTGACGATCCATAAGTACAAGCCAATAGGCCGTACAGCGTTGATTTTAATAGCTTACTTTTCATTTTCTTCCCCTCCGGAGTTTTACCAAGTATTTAACAAGGGATTTATTGTATACAATGTAAATCTGATTGTATACGTATTTGCGGAACTAGTCGGATAATACGATGGGTGCTTGTATAATAATTTGAGGAACTAATCGGATCATACGATGGGAAAAAACAAAGCCGAAGTCATAGCGACGGCATTGGAGGAATCAATTTTGAGAGGTGATTACCACGACGGGGATCGGCTGGATGAAATTAAAATCGCCAGCGAGTATGGCGTGTCACGCACCCCGGTAAGAGAGGCGTTGCATAAGCTTGTGCTGTCCGGTTTGATAGAGCAGATTCCAAGGCGCGGTGTGTTTGTGCGTCAGCCTGGCGCGGTGGAGTTGATGGAGCTGTTCGAATTTATGGCCGAACTGGAATCTTGCTGTGGGCGTCTGGCGGCACTTCGTATTTCTGAAGAAGCCCTAGAGACACTGCGTGCGACAAATAAAGCAAGCCGACTGGCGCTCACCGCTAACGACACAGATCAGTACTATGAATACAACGAAACTTTCCATAGCACTATCTATCGGGAGTCTGGCAACCGTATACTCGAATCTGAAAGTCTACGTCTGCATCAGCGTTTAAAGCCTTATCGGCGAATTCAGTTACAAGTGCGAGGCAGGCCAGTTCAATCGTTGGCTGAACACGAAGCTATAGTGGCGTCTTTCGAGGCGGGGGAACCCGACAAGGCAAGTCAGCTACTACGCGAACATGTTGCAGTGCAAGTTGA
The DNA here is from genome assembly GCA_937928685.1 of uncultured Granulosicoccaceae bacterium. Taxonomy (GTDB): domain Bacteria; phylum Pseudomonadota; class Gammaproteobacteria; order Granulosicoccales; family Granulosicoccaceae. Next base: position 2,423 of record CALGJU010000110.1, on the reverse strand, counting down.
GAAATTTCGACACTTGCTGAGTTCGCTAGAATTGACTGATTAATTTACCGTAGCCAAACCTTTTTCGCTAAAAGTACAACTCTTTGAGCAATTCTTTTGTGATGGCGCTATTAGGATCTTTCAGGCCTTCAATGACACTGAAGTGATTATGCTTTTCATCAATGATGCATGTAACGTTTGTATCAAAGCTTTGCCACATTATATCCAGTAGTTGTGATTGACGAATAAATTCTGGCCGTTCGCCGCCACCGACCCAAGCTGTAATACCAGCGGCAACACTAGCGTTGTCGATGGGTGTCTGCAGTGCTGCACTCTCGGCTGCGGCTTCAGTGGCATCAAGTTGCAAGGAGTCGTTCATTGATGTTTGCAGCAGAGGGCGTAAGTCATGCAGTCCACTTATTGAAACGACGTGCTCTATGCGGTTAAGAACGCTGCTCGGCAGCGGTGTATCGCTGCATAGCATTCGGCTAACGAGATGACCGCCGGCTGAGTGGCCTGCTAGTCTTATAGGACCAGGTACTTGTTCAGCCGCATTGCCTATTGCCCGACCGATTTGAGTTGTGATAGTGCTGATGCGAGCTTCAGGGGCAAGTGTATAGCTTGGCAAGCACACAACCCAACCATTAGCGCGCGCACCTTCTGCTAGATTTGTCCAATATGTTTTGTCTAGCCGTATCCAGTATCCGCCGTGAACAAAAACCACTAGCCCTTTGGCTTGGCCATCTGGCCAAACCAAATCAAGCACTTCGCGGGGGTGGTTGCCATATTTAATATCTGTGTCTAACCTTTGGTTTGCTGTAGCGGCTGCTGAGCGGTATTGAGATGCCCGGTTGGCCCATAGGTCGGGTAATTCTTGTGAGTTTGGTATATGCCCCATGTTATCAAAAGCTATGTCCCAACGATTTTTAGCCATGTTATTTTCCTTAACTGTTGTGTGGGGCCGAAGAGGCGGTATTTAACCTACCATATCTGTTTTTTACTTTTGCGAGTTGCATTGGAGAACTACTAGTTTTTTTGGTCAAATTCGGTTGGATTCAATTGATTAGGGTATGTTCTCTCTTATTTTGATAAGCGATTCAGCTGATATGATAGTGCTAATTCTTAAACTGGATTAGGCTAACTATGGTCACCTCTGTAAGCTATGTTTTTGCTGTTGACGCTGCATACATTGGCCCACCTCGCCAGCGAGGAAAACCGAAGCCATTTACCATGACCACATCGATCGCCTCCGGCGAATCAGCAATGCCTTCTTGAAGTATGGCGTTGGCTTCGTCTTTTAGGCTTGTAAGAATGGCATCTAGAATCTCAGCTTCTGAGAACTCGCGTCTGACAATCCCTTTGCGGGTAGATTCAGCTACAATTAGCTGTTCAACCCATTCATCTCTCTGCGCAGTTTTGCCGTCGTCATACTTATAATATCCACTGCCAGTCTTGCGGCCAAAGCGATTCGCCTGACAAATTTTGTCGGCGATTTCTACGTATCTTGCTTTGCTTTTTTCAGTGGCGGTTAGTTGCTTGCGCATAGCCGAGCCAATGTCCAAGCCAGCCAGATCCTGCATTTCGAATATTCCCATTGGAAACCCATACGCTTTCATAGCGCTATCAACTTCATACGGCAGCGCACCATCTTCAATAAGATACTCGCTCGTTTGGCGGTAGGCAGACATGATTCTATTAGCAATGAAACCTCGACACACACCACTAGGAACCGCTATTTTTCCTGTGTTTTTAGCAAACTGCAGTGCTGTAGCGAAAATATCCGCCGCCACACACTCGGTTCGAATAACCTCTAGTAGCTTCATGATGTGGGCGGGAGAAAAGTAATGTAGTCCTACCACCCGTGATGGATCTTTCGTTTGGTTGGCTATAATGGAAACATCAAAGTACGAAGTATTAGTGGCCAAAACGGCACTTGGTTTAGTCACTTCATCAAGCTTTCTGAATACCTCTTTTTTGACCTCTAGGTCTTCAAAGACTGCCTCAATCACTAAGTCTGCATTAGTCAGTGAACTGAACTGTACACTGACTGCGAAGTGGCTTAATACGCTTTGGTATTTCTCTCGACTGATAATTCCTTTCGATAAAGAATTCTGTAATATTTTTTCGATGTTTCGCTGTGCGCGCTCTACCGAGGCAGTGTCTCGTTCGATTAGTACCACCGAAAATCCACTCAGTAGAGCAGACGCTGCTATGCCTGTTCCCATTGTGCCGCCGCCAATAATACCGACAATTGCTATTGGGCGTGGCTCTACACCCTTTAAAGTCGCTACTTTAGAAACTGATCGCTCTGCATAAAAAAGGTGTCTTATTGCTTTAGACTGATCACTCTCACGGAGTTCAAGAAATGTTTGCCGCTCTAATGCCGCGGAATCCTTCACAGTCATTGTGGAACCACGGGAAATCGTATCAATTGCCGCGGCCTT
>CALGJU010000109.1 GCA_937928685.1 uncultured Granulosicoccaceae bacterium | reverse complement strand
TGTGCGCTAGCTTCTGCGGCAGATCAGCCACATGGTGCACACGAGTATTGTCCAGCGGAATATCTTTTTGATTGCATAGCGCTTCGCATGCGGTCACCAGAGGAGAACGTGCATCAAAGTCAGAGACACCTGAAATGGTGTTTACGCGCTGCGCTCCCGATTTTTCAATCAGTAAAACGGCAACATCATAATTCAGTAGCTTACGCAGATAATTACACGCGGTGAATCCCAGTGCGTTAACACTTGAAGCCGCACGTATCTCTCGTTCAAACTGGATAAAGTCTGTTAGACGGGTGATTAGTTTATCGTTCATAATAGATACCCGGATTATTCTTCAAGTATCACCAGACCACTCATACCCGCCCACAGTCCGGTGTTGTCAGAATCCAGTCGACTGATCACTTTTACGGTTTGACTAACAGAATCTACATAGGGAATGACTTTATCTATTGTTGCTGTATAGCGCTTGCCGGTTTCGCCCACCAGAAACTTAAACGATCGGCCCGTCGTGAGTGTATTGATGGCATTGGACGGAGCCAGAAACTCTGCGACCAGATTATCGTTATTAACAATCTCGATGAGCTTTGACTTTGCGTTGACTGACTCATACATCTTTGCCCAGCTCTGCACCACCGTGCCATCAAATGGCGCGTATACCAGACACTGACTTACACGAAAATCTGCCGCTTCAAGCTCAGCTTTGGCCTTGGCGAATTCCGCCGCACTACGTGCCACCTGAACCTTGGTAGTGGAATTCAGCTTCTCCAGTGAACGGGTAGACTTGTATTCATTTCGGGCGTATTCAACTTCGGCTTTTGCCTTAGACAAAGCAGCGTTCTGCAGCGTGCATTCAATGGAAAGGAGAACATCCCCCTTGGCAAAGGTATCTCCTATGCGGGCGTTCACCTCTGTGATCAAACCATCCATTTGGCTCGATAACACAGCAGTCTGGTGAGACTTCACCACCGCTGCCAGCTCAAGCGATGACGCATCAGAAAGTACCGTGCCCGGAAGACAGACAGCTGAACTGGACAGCAGCACCACTATTGCTGCCCGAAGGTTAAATAATTTTTTCGTTCTTAGCATATTCATTCCGTATTGTTACCACTCGTATGTCAATGCTTAGCGGTTAGCAGACGCCGCGTTGGCACGCTGCATTTTCTCGGCCGCTACAGGTACGTAGAAGCCATTCACTTCTGAAAATGCGGGAGCATTAAGGTATTCGTCTACCTGCTCTGTGAGTGCTTCAAGATCATCGTTGTAGTCGAGAAAAGCAGCCGGCTGATAACCAATACTGGCATACAGCTGACCAATTGAATTCTGCCACTCGGCATAGGCCATCACATGACGCAACATAGAAATAAGCTTTCTGGCTTTTGTTTCAACCACCGACAAATGATCCATCTGGGAAGCGTTTTGCTTGTTGACGTACTGCTTGTAGAGGCTGTCATCAACACGATTCATCTCACGTGCGATAGAATAGTCCTGCTTCGATTGCGATAAGTTATGTAGCGCCATTTCCACTTGTGTAAGAACCGCCATGCTCAACGCCATGCGGCGTAGATCACCTAATTCCTTACTAGATTTAGCAATACTGATCTCTTTCTTACCACTGAATATATTCAGCAGGTTCCAGGTCAGGCGATAGCCTGATGCCGCCCACACATCATGCAGAAGATAACTGTTGTCGTTGTGATTAACGCCTGTGAACAATTCAATACCGGGTATCAGTTTAAGCCGGGCTTTCTTAATTTCATTAAGCGCTATTCTTGCTTTGTAGTCTTCCTCCAGCAGTTCCGGCCGGTTTCTAAGTGCCAGTTGTTGTAGATTTTCAATTTGAAATGTCTCATCTGTTCTATACGGCGCTGTCTTATCCCTGCTATTGTCAATTTTAAAGTTTGTCCCGGGTGGTAAGCCCATCATGGCAGTCAGCTCAATCCGTGCTTCGTTTATTTCACGTTGAAGCGTGAGCATCTGGCGCTGAATATCAAGCATGGCTCTTTGGTATTCAAGGCACTCTTCCAGTGGTTTCAATTTGGCTTGCTGTGCCGCGTAGGAGTCACGCAACCCCTGCTTGATCTCCCTTAGTAACGGTGTCAGTGATTTTTGTAACCTGGCGGTACCGAGCATTCGCCAATATGCGTACCGTACATCCTTAATAACGTTCTGCGTCATCCGACGCTGACGCTCTACAGCGATCATCGCCTCATCAGCAGACTGCTTTGCATTGATGTAGGCAATACCAAAATCCAGCGTGTCCCAACTTGCTGTGAGATCAGCGTTTAGGATGCCTTTGTCCTGTGATGTGGACGCACCAAAATTCGGCACACCGGTTCCCAGATTTAAACTGCTTGATGCCTGTCTGCGGTTACGAACGGTATAGCCGGCATTCAGCGCCAGTTGCGGAAGCTTTTTAAAATCACTTAATTCAAGGTTCTTCTGGGCAATCACCGACTCCATCATTTTCAGACGGTTGTCGAGGTTGTATTTCATTGAACGCGCAATCGCTTCGGACAGGGTAATTGTGGTACCTGCCGGAATACTGGCCGGGAACATATCGCTGAAATCAGCGGTTGCCCGCCTGTCGATTTCCTGCTCGCTTATGACTTGCGGGCGCGTGGCACAGGCTGACAAAGCGAGTGAGATAACGACGGGGAGAAATAGCCCGGTCCGGGTGAGTCGTTTATTCTGCATGCTATTTTCTGCTATGGCTGGACACCATCAATACAACTGATGCGCCAATCGGTATCCGTCCCGGACTTATGATTTACTACGATTCCTATTGTGTGGAGTGGTTGGCGTTTTCAGGTTCAAGCTTGGACTACGGGATATACACCGCTTGAAATGCATGATTGCTTGTTATGAACAGACGCTATCAACCGAACGGGAATTGTTACCTACGGTTAAATACAATGCTCAGAACAAGCTGACTGACCTGGCCGAACTCTGAAAGATAATTTATACATATCAGGCCCTTAAAGCGCCAATTTACTGGCACTCTATCAGGCACTAAAAAAACAGCATTTTTAGTTGTTTATCCCTGGAGTATTGTATATAAATACACCCACTGGATAAATAAACACCTAGGGCAGAAATATGCTGACAGAAAGACAACAAGAAGTACTAGAGCTGATTTGCCATGGAATCCGCGAGGACGGTATGCCCCCAACCAGGGCTGAAATCTCCTACATGCTCGGTTTCAAATCAGCTAATGCCGCGGAATCTCACCTGCGGGCACTGGAACGCAAGGGCATGATAGAGATCCTCCCCGGTGCATCACGCGGCATTATGATACAGCCTGCTGCCGCAGAATACGTAGAAGCATGCCGTATCATTACCTCTGAAGGCGAAGCCGTACCACTTCCTGTCATTGGCAGTGTGGCGGCCGGTGAACCTATTATGGCGGTCTCAAATATAGAAGACCACCACCTGATTGACCCGGCACTGTTCACCCCCAGGGCAGACTATCTGCTAAGAGTCAAAGGCATGAGCATGTGCAACGTCGGCATCCTTGATGGTGACTTACTGGTGGTACATCACGCCCAGGAGGCACGCAACAAACAGATTGTTGTCGCCCGCGTTGAAGATGAAGTCACGGTTAAGCGTTTCCATCGGGCTCGCAACAAAGTCACGCTCTATCCGGAAAATGATGACTTTGATCCAATAGAAGTTGATCTAAAACAGCAGGAATTTTCAATTGAGGGCATTTATGTGGGTGTGCTTCGACATAACATAGGCAATAAAAAGACTTAACACGCATTATTCACAAGGTTGGCGAAATCTCATGAATAGTGCAGGCTAATGCTCTAGCAACCCATTTAATATAACTGAACAAAAAACATTGGTAGTGAAGTATAAACAAGGCAAAAACCCGTCATCACTACGGCGCTGGTAGATACCTGCCACAAAGGTTTTTCAATGAAACATGAATATCGAAGCGTTGTTAAAGCACCCGGCCCTTTGGAAAGGCCAGGTACAACATGAAAAAAGAGAGACATTCGCCACCGGCTATGATGCGCTAGACGCAGCACTCCCCTCTGGCGGCTGGCCTGTTGGCGCACTCACCGAATTAATGGTTGCCCACGAAGGGGCTGGTGAATTCACACTGTTGCTTCCGGCACTGGCAGCACTGACACAACAACAGCAGTGGATTGCTCTGGTGGCACCTCCTCACACCCCATACGCCCCGGCACTGGTTAATGCAGGCGTCGCATTGGAAAGACTACTGGTAGTAGACAGCACTGAACAAAAAAGTGCGTATTGGGCAGCAGAACAGTTATTGCGCAGCGGAGTATTTTCATCAGTGATTCTATGGACAGATAAAATCACCGATGAAAGCCGCCAGCGCCGGCTACAGCTCGCCGCCGAACAAGGCAAAGCCTGGGCGGTGTGTTACCGCCCCTATAGCGCAGCTCGCACCTCATCCCCGGCAGGGCTACGCATTACCTTGCAAAGAGACAGCAACAACTTACAAGTAGGTATTATAAAAAACCGTGGCGGACACCTGAGCGAAATAAGCCTGAGTGACATAGACATGGGTGAAACAGAAATATATACCCTGGAGAAAAATCTACAAAAAAGCCAAAGCATCAATCCCGATACAGTCAGCAGAGGCAATCAATATCAGATGGCTCAAAATGAGCACTCAATGAATTAGCTGTACTAACAACCACACAAGAGAATAAAAATAATGATAAAAATCTTGTTTATAGACACCAGTGCATTACTCAGTTTTTTCGTACACGGAAAGGGAACCCTCACCATGAGATGGCTGTTTTCTTCAGAAAACACCACTCGCTACATCATCAATCACCAGGTAGTAACAGGGTTTGAAAAACACTTATCAGAAATGGTCAGCAGGGATGAAATAAAAAAATCCACAGCCAATAGCATATTGACTCTATTCAACACCCACTATAAAAATAGAAAGCTGAAAATAGTAGGGAAAGACGCCTCCATACAAGCAACAATGGAAGGTGTATATAACTACCTTGGAGGCATATCACGCCCGGTACTAGTGACCTGTCATCAGGAACAAGCAACAGAAATACAAACCAAAGGCTACCCGGCAATAAACCCGGAAATACAAACAACAGCAGAGATTAACGAAATACTCACAGAGGGAGCAGCAGTGGCTTAAAAATGTCGGAAGCATATGGGACTGCAGGGAAACTACAATCCAATCATGGCATGCGTTACGGCTCAACGTAAGCGGTTTGCCATCCATAGCAAGCTGGGCACTCACATTCTACAGCGTCACAGGAAACCCGACGCGTCAGCACAAGCAAACCCGACGCGTCAGCACAAGGAAGCCCGACGCGTCAGCGCAAGGAAGCCCGACGCGTCAGCGAGTGGACCAAGTCCGGTACGTCCGATACGTCCGGTACGTCCGATACGTCCGATACATCCACCCCATCGGAACGTCCCCTAAGTTCGCCCCCTAAGTTCATCAGAAGAGCTTGATACACCCCAAAGAAAAAAGAAATGAACACCACCCAACTATGGATTAGCCTATATCTCCCGAACCTCCAACTGGACTCAATAAACCCGGACCAGGCCACCCCCATAGCCATTACAGAACGAGTTAAAAACCAACAAAGAATCGTCAGCTGCACCAAAGGCGCTACCGACCTTGGCATCACCCGTTCAATGGTGCTCAACGGCGCCTACGCACTGTGCCCGGCACTCACAGTAGTAGAATACGATGAAGAACATCAAGCCACATTGCTCCGCCAGGTGGGTGAATGGGCTATGCAGTTTTCATCTATCGTCAGTGTGCATCCGCCGGATCATTTACTGATTGAGATTGCAGGCAGCAAAAAACTGTTTGCAGGCTTTGAAACACTGGCAGGCTTAATAGAACAGGAACTGGCAACACTGGGGTTTGGAGCGCAAATGGGAATCGCCCCTACTCCGCTTGCCGCCAACCTGCTGGCTCGAGCCAACAACCGAATCGGAATAACCCGTGCAGCACGACTGCCTACAGGCTTAAAAGAACTCCCTGCCACCTTGCTTGATCTTGATGAACAAACAAAAGAAGGCTTACGTCGATCAGGTATTCATACCATTGGCGCCCTGCTCAATGTGTCACCTGCCTCTTTAACACGCCGCTTCGGACCTGCCTGTGTTAAATACCTTGATTGTCTTCTGGGCAAGCACCCTTACCCGGTAAAACCATTGCGCAGTAGCGAGATTTTTGAGCGATCACTCGATCTGCCGGTTGAAGTACATGATACAAACGCATTGCAGTTTGCCACTCAGCGCATGACCAGTGAACTCAGTGCATTTCTTATTGCGCGTGATGCCGGCGTTAATGGCTATCGCTTTACACTGCGTCATGAACGGCATCCAAAAACCACTTTGCAACTTCGTTTTCTGCAGGCAACCAGTCAACCTAAACATTTACATCAGGTATTGTCCGAACGTTTAGCACAAACCGTATTGCCTGCTCCCGTCAGTGGACTGGGCATGGTCGCCGATATGTTTAGTGATATTGAACGCGATGCAGCTGACCTTTTCCATAAAAGCCAAAGACAGCAAAAGAGCTTGGGAGAAGTGATCGACAAACTCTGTTCACGCCTTGGTACTGATGCGCTACATGCTCTATCAACAGTTGACGATCATCGCCCGGAGAAAGCATGGAAAAAAACATTCCCCGATTGCTTTGAACAGAATGATGATCTTTGGCCTCAGCGTCCATTATGGATGCTCGAAACGCCAAAACTTGCCAAGCATCGCTTACACAGAATCAGTGGGATTGAACGCATCGAAACCGGCTGGTGGGATGAGACCGATGTACGCCGTGACTACTTTATAGCCAATGATAAAAATGGCACTCGCTATTGGGTATTCAAGGAACGTGACGGATCAGACGAGATCTATATACACGGGTTGTTTGCTTAACATAACTCCTCCCGGTTTTACCCAACCGTTTCCAGAAGCCGACTGTTATCGACTTTACCATTGATAGCAGCCAGGTGCTTAGCCAAACGCTTACCTAAACCGAGAAGCATCAAAGACGGCGGAAGCCCCAGTGATTCCGGATACACCGAACAGTCACAAATATACAAACCGTCAAATCGGGTTTTAAGATTCCCGTCAACATGCTCCCCGATTTTAACCGATGCCCCGGGATGCGCTGCGACAATCTGACTTGTGTAGGTTTTAAGTGCTCCGGCTTGCTTCAGAATATCTTTCGCAATGCCCTCACCTTTGTTGAATTTAGCCTTGTCAGATGGCGATATATCTTTTTTTAACAGCCCACCATTGAGAATTTTCCCAGACAAGTCGTCTCGGATCTTAACCATGATAGGAATCACGTCTTCAAACTGACCTACCTTGCCAAGGTTGAGCGCGTGCACATCAAAAAACTGTTTAAGCACCTTTGGAATATGCAGATCTGCGAACATGATACCTTCTTCCTTCAAATGGAATCCAGTCATCATCGGTACAGCGCGACCGCTGCCACCAAGCCCTTTAACTTGACCAAACACCACAAGGATCGGATCCATACAAATATTCTCACCAACACCACTCAACCCACTATTGCGAAGTATCATTGGCGAGCCGATACCACCAGCGGCTATCACAACCAAATTGGCATATACCGACACATTTTTTACCCCCCGCTTATACTCCACCCCGATTGCCCGATCCCCTTCCGTAATAACCCTTTTTACCTTAGCGTGATTGATCATTGTTGCGCCGTTAAGCAACGCCTCATCTACCAGATAGCGTGAATTCCACTTCGCATCGTTAGGGCAACCCTTGATACAACTATCACAGTCACGTAAGCATTTATCCTGGTATATGAATTTATCGAGCTTATTGCAGTCATACCCGAGCTCGCGAGCACTTTTCATGAATAGCTCCGCGGCGGGACTCATCAATTCATCACGAATCGGGGCGATCGGCAGCTCAGCCCGTAGCTCGGCAATTTCATCTCTTATATCTATGCCGTATTTTTCAAGTATTTCATAGGGTGGCTCATGCGCGGTGGCCGTATAGAGCATCGTGGTACCACCGGTCGTCACCCCACGCACCACTGGTTTAACTTGTGTTGTCAGTGGCATTTGCGAAACGGGAACCCACCCCCTGGACACCATCTGCGCAATCGTACCGCGCGTGGGCTGATAATCACCCCGCTCAACGATTAGCACCTTTTTGCCTTGTTGAGTCAGATCCCTTGCAACCATGCCACCACCAGGGCCGGTACCCACAACAATCACATCATATTGATTCGCAGATTTTTCCATACCCCATTCTCCACTATCCATAAGGCTTTGGGAAATTCCAGCGAGTCAGACAACAACGTTACGTTTCCCGAATAAGCACTTCACCAGTGCGCATCAGCGTCACCGGTTTCAACAACTGTAAAACCCAAAGCCGCTACGACTTGTATACCAGCCCTGATCAAGTTGGTTCTTGCCCGGCTTTACGCGTAAACCTGACGGCTAGACGCATACTGCTGTAAATACATAGCGTTCGCTAGGCAATGCAGTGGATGCACTCGGAAGCTGGGCAAGAATTCCAAACCCGGTAGATATCTCGAATAACTACCGCCAATGACAACCCCATAACAAACCCGCCAGCGTGAGCGAGGGATACCCAGTACGTAATGTCACTCACGTTAGCCCAAGAGCACACTATCTAATTCAACGCAATGGACATAACTGAGCGGCTTGACGAACTAGACATCCCTCGCTCACGCTGGCAGGTTTGTTGACCGGGCGCTACGAACAAATATCCAGCGGGAAACCCGACGCGTGAGCGAGTGGCACGTCAGGCAGAAATTTCCAGTTCGTTTTACGAAGGTTATTTGCGTGTGGTCTGCACATCGCGGTGCTTGCGTATATATTCTTGCACAGCCTCTTGACGCTTATGCACCCTACGATTCCATGCCTACCGTAGTTACTTTAGACGAGTGGCCCAACAGATTGCTAAGTGTGGATACCTGTCGGTGCGCACTATGTTTTCTTGTCCAAACCAGTACACCGATGCATACACACTGTGCAGCATGGAGTAAGTATTACCCATCACGTTGAATGTATGCGTTAGAAATTAATCACTTCACTCGTTCGACTCACATGATCATATTGTTTGTTAGCCTACGCTTTGAATACATACAGCCAGAAGCGAAAAGATAATACTTAAACAACTCAGTCACAAAACACAGCTGTACCGTTCACACATTTTACCAGAACATACACCAAACCCACCCGAGCAATCCATTGACCCCCTATTCCACAGGAGATTAAGGAATTGCCAAGAAGGTCCGCTATGACTCTAAGGACGTTTCGTGTTTCGTGAATTCGGCACGCCGTTCGTAATTATGGGTGGGAGAATCCAATGACACTGACTGCGAAATT
>CALGJU010000108.1 GCA_937928685.1 uncultured Granulosicoccaceae bacterium | reverse complement strand
GCGAACCTTAAAACAATGTTGCGGCAATTTACGTCAAATTGACTGATAACAACAACCAAGGCAGTAGTTCAAATACTGAATATTTCTATAGCTTTCATCAACATACAGTGCATGTGAAAAACCTTTCGCTCGTTATATCACGTCAATTTGAATGATAACAACAGTATAGCTCATGAGCGAAACTAACAAATTGGCTTTAAGTATCAATAAAATACAGCCAGACAGAACTATCTGGTGAATGGAATATTACGTCACTCGAGCCGGGGGTTGCTTCTTTGGTTAAACCTAGATACTGTATATACATACATCATTCTTGTCGGGACGGTTCGCTACATTAAATCAGTATATTTTGACCAGAGAAGAGCCATCGACCAGTGCTTGCAGGCAACTCTGCAACTCTGGCATGCGTTGGATTCCATCTATAATCAAAGGCTCTCCAGAGTCTTCAAGGAAGCCCCTGGGATCTTCTACCGCGAATTATGTGACATTAGGAATTTCAAGATTTCTGTAGCTAAAATTTTGTAGATAGTGTCGTGCAAAAGTCGTTTTTTTACAGATTGTCGTGACCCTGATATTGTCACTACAGGGCACTCAGTAAGCAGGGTTTTTTGTTAGCTCTGGAGACGGCGCTCTATCATAATATGCACAAACGGAATTGAACTCCGACATTGCATACGAACTAGTAGCGCATTATTAATACTATGAATTTACTTTTCAATAAATTGCAGCGCTTTTTAAACTAGCTGCGATTGGATTAGTTTTTAATGTAGGCCTGTCATGATTTCGGGTATCCGCAACATATTGTGCAGTCATACCTGAGGGCCTGAAAGTAATGACGGAGCCGGAAAAAAGGGTTTCAACTGAAGTGTCTGTAGGCTAGCAACCATCGATTGCTAGTGTACTGGAACAAATAGAGTGTGCATTTGAGAGTTCGTCATTTGGTTTGCAACAAGGCGAAGCTCGCAGGCAATAGTTATTCTCTTTCCAAGAGCTTCAACGCTGTGGCAAGCCAAATACCGAGCTCCCGCAGGGGAGATTAATCAAAGTGCACACCACATTCGTTGCAGGCTCTATGACTTACTGTTGTCCCGTTTTATCTATTAAAATTAGACACTTTGATTGACTCATATGGGCAATCTATTTGTTCCAGTACACTAGTGTCAGCCCAAAAACAACGCGTAGCGAGGTTGCCTCAAGTACGGGAGATTTCGGCTACCACATGTGGGCGTTTAGTCGTTCTAAATAACCACATGGGGTAGTCGGAAGATTGCGTGCTTTAGGCAACCGCAGTGGCGCTCGTTTATGGACGGCCACTAACTAGCACGACAAGCTGCTTATGGTTTTTTTGGTGTCTCATATGGCACTTCTTTTTGGAACTCTTTCCAAATGGTTTCATACCCGACAAAGCCTTTATCATTCGCTTGCATCTGACGGGTTTTGACATACTTGGTCTGACCTTCGGGCACTACGGGTCGTTCTTTCTTTGGTTCGCTCATGGAAATATCCTCTTTTGTCTATATCACTTATTATAAATGAATTTTCAAACTTCGTTGCTCACACCTGCAAAGACGCTACAAGTGTCTTAGCCTCTTGCATGCGTTCTTGCGATTTTGCGTGGTAGCTCGTGTAATCGGTGCCTTCAAACAGCTGGCACAGCTTATCAAATTCGACCACTGATACCTCTGCCATATCCAGAAAATCAGACTCACGAGCCAGCGCCACCATGGCCGATGCACGGTTGGCGGAAACCATTGCATGAATCAGTGGCAGCGCGTCGCTATTGAGTTCTTTTAGAGCCTCGTCATAAACCGGGATGGATGCTTCCAGCGAACCGATATCCTCTTCGTGCTCTCCAAGACCCTGCATTGCCGCCGCCAGGTTATTCTGAGCAATGGCCCATGCCATCGGGTTTTTATCACGACCACGTTCACCCATCGCGTTGCGGAATGCCACTACAGACTGCTCTAACGTGCGGGCACCGCGGCGCTGCGTACCCAAAAGATACAGCACGATGCCGGAACTACAGAGTCCATCTGACCAGTCTTGGGGTAGTGAATCGCGCGGCAGTAAATTCACCGATTGTTTAAATGTTTCCAACGCCTGCTTCAGGAGACTCTTGTCCTCCTCAAGCTGACCGATAGTCTGCAGCACCAGCCCCAGGTTGTAGGTGGTCTGTGCCCACTCCACCGGCATGCTGTCCCGGGTTCGCAACTCCAGCGCCTGTTCGTACGACATAGAAGCCTGCTCAAGAAAATGGATGCTGCCGCTGCGTTGACCAATAAAACCCATCACATCACCAATGTTGTGATGAATGGCTGATAGCCCGACCGGATCTTCTTCCCTGGTGGTCATCATCTGCATGCCTTGAAACAGCTCAATTGACTGTTGAAAAACATGCGCGCCACCGAGTCGCAACTCTCTTACGTCTGCCGCGTCCTGAAGCGTTTGCTGTGAATTGGCCCACTCAATCAAATTGGGCTTGTTCAGCGATAGCTCTAATACCGTGTTATCAAATCGATCAATCGCCTGACCCAGCGCACCGTAGACGGGTGACTCACGATCAAGCACCGCCAACAGACCACGACCATTGCTCTGATACCTCCACAGAAAAGCGCCCCCAAGCCCGGGGGTTAACAGCGTTTCTGCGTACAGGTGTGGCAAATTTGTCTCCGCCAGTCAAAATCGAAAAGACCTAGTGGGAAATAGGTTTTACTTTCTGATCCGCACCGACAATGTCGGCTATGTCAGGTTCAGTGCCAAGCGGCCCACCATGGGCTAGCTCTTCTTCAGTCGCATCACGCACCGTCAGTATCTGCAGCTTAAAAACCACTTCACGACCGCACAACGGGTTGTTGCCATCTATAGTGACGGAAGTTTCGTCAACACGTGTAACGAGAAACGATTTGGTATTGCCCTGCTCGCTTTCCATCAACACAGCGGTACCAACGACTCTATATTCTTCAGGTACGTTTTCTATCTTGTCGGTGAATACCAATGATTCATCACGAGGACCAAATACTTTTCTGCAGTCGATCGGAACTTCAATAACATCGCCCGGTAGTTTGCCTTCTAATTCGGCAGTGACTTCAGGCGCCAGAATCTCGGTGAAGCCATGCACATAGCCAATCGGGAATTCAACCTCTGTCAGAACGCTTTTGGTTTTCGTATCGATAACCTGATAAGTCAGCTCTACCAGTTTTCCATCACCGATCGGGTCTTCCATAGATGTGTCATTCATTCTGAATGTCTCTTTGATTCACTATGACGCTTTATAAGGCCAGTCGCTTAAGGCTCAACAAAACTGAATTACAAAACAAAGCGATACTAAAATATTGATGCACCGAAAACTTTGACTACACCTTCAGTGTCGTCTTTTTCGTAGCCAAGAACCATTCGGCCCAGCCACTCCCCTTCCGTTTTAGTACTACGCATACGGTATAAAACGGTAACGTGCTGGTTGCGACGGATCAGACCAAGAAAGTCGTAGTTGGTATCAAGGTTCCGGGTCAGTTCACTTTTCGCAAACTGCTTGCCGATTTCAATTTCATTAAGACCAAATAAAAGCTCATAAGAAAAATTTCGAATAAACTTTCCGTACTCCCCCTCATTAGAGAAGCGAATCAGGTCATCCCACATAGGGTGGGCGACAGCAAGAATTTCTTCGTCAGACTTGTCGAGTATATTCATAGGTTACTCTGTACCGAGAAAAACGAAAATTTCCCAGGTGCCGTTAAGATAAGGGTAAGTGCCAACGGCGAAATTTTTTGCCGTTCAAATGCGAGTGTATAAACAACTTAATGAGCTGCCGATAATCTCGGCAGCTCAAATGCGTAACCTATCAGGCTACAGCTTCTTTCTCTTTATCGACATCAACCAGGTGATAGCAAGGTGCTTTCTCCATAGTGTATTCACCAGTTTTCGGATCGCGCCGGGAAACGGTAAGTACATGCCAGTTTTCATCATCAAGCTTTAGGTGATCACCACGGTAGTAGTAACCGGGCCAGCGAGTTTCTTTACGGAATAACGTGTGCTGAAGTACCGATTCAGATGTCAGCTGACGATGCTTGATTTCCCACGCACGTAGAAGCTCGTGAATGTTTTCAGCAGCAAGCTTTTCCAGATCTTCCTCAAGCATCTCCATCTTTTGCAGGCCGATGTTCAACAGTTTTTCGTTGGTCATGTAGCTGACCGTTACACCACCGGCGTACTCGTCCATCAGCTTCTGCAGTCGATCAAGCGCTTGACGCGGATTGATATAGTTCGGATTAACAGACCCGGCAGTGATCTCGTTGCGGAAAACCCGATAGGTTTCCATCGGCTTGAAGATCTCTTCTTTGCGACCTTCAATTTGCTCATCTGAAACAACAATACCGTCAGCCTTACCATCATCTATATAACGGCAAGCCGCTTTCGCAGCCAGGCGACCTTCAGTGAATGAGCCAGATGAGAACGCGTGCGGCGTACCACCGACAGCATCACCAGCACCAAACAGACCTTCCACTGTGGTCATACGGTTGTAGCCCCAGTAATACTCAGGCGGTGAAAGATCTGACGGGCCGGAACACCAGGCGCCACAACCGGTGGCATGTGAACCCATTACATAAGGCTCAGAAGTGGTGAGTTCCGGATTTTCGTATTTCGGATCAACGTCGGTGGCAGCCCAAAGCACTGCCTGACCGACTGTCATACCTAAGAAGTTGTGCCAGCCAATTTCCTCAAGGTGTGGATCCTGGAAGGCCTCCATAGTCACCATGTGGATAGGACCACGGCCGGCATTCACCTCTGAGATGAATGCATGGTTTCGCAGACAAGTCGGGATCGGTCGATGGGTTGCATGTGAGACTTCAGGATCAAGATATTCTTTACCGACAATCTCTTGCAGTGATGGCCACCATTTTGATTCATATTCTTCACCCATACCGTTTTGGGTATAAGTT
>CALGJU010000107.1 GCA_937928685.1 uncultured Granulosicoccaceae bacterium | reverse complement strand
ATGCCAACGAGTCCAGAGACCAGTTGGAGCTGATGGTTAGACGCATATCTGCTGTAGCGTCACCGTAGGGGTGGGGACATAAGCAGAAAGAGGCTCGGCAAGAATACATAAGCACGCACCGCGATGCGCAGACTACAGGTAAATAGTCTTCGTAAAACGAGCTGGATATTTCTACCTGACATGCCACTCGCTCACGCGTCGGGTTTCCTGCGGCATGTTTATTCGTAATTCCCGGCCAACAAACCCGCCAGCGTGAGCGAGGGATGTCTAGTGTACTGGGTATCCCCCGACCTCTTCTTGATTCGGCGACAGGCCGAAAGTGCCCATTACCGTCGCTTACTGATCTTACATCCACCCAAATCAGCTAGATCTTTTTTACAACCGATGTGTGCGTAAAAGCAGCCATTGAAAACATATTTTTCCGGATATGCCGATCACGTTGGCTCAGCACACCTGTGCATTCAATTGTGATCGTATCGCGTGACAGATGCATCCCTCTACGTATGAGGCTGGTCTTCTCCCCTTCTAGCGATTACGGCGAGGCAAAATATTGAGATGGTAATTAGGGATAATACAGTCATAAGGTTGTTTCTATGTGGTTAAGTAAGAACGAGATTCTATGGCGCTAATTGCGTTTGGACAGTGACGGCTTCGGAAATTCTCTTTACTGGATTGATGAGAATTGGTCAGTCATAACTGCTTGCTCTGATTTATCCAATAAAATAAATAAGAAAAAACCAATAACAAGAGTTCCTACTAATATTTTCATGGCTAAGTCCATTGAATTGCGATCTGCAAAGAAGCCGAATTCAAGGTAAACACCGATTCCAAAAACACCTGCACACAGGAGCAATGTGCAGAAAATAATAGAACCGGCATTGAAGGAATACTGCGTATCCATTGGGTTTTTCCTGAAGGTCGAGTTTTAGATATGAACGAAAGAAAACACGTTCATTCACAAGCCGTGCACTGTAGATGATTCAAACACTCAGTGTTAGTAGATGTATAACTAAGTTGCCTTTGTTTTCAGTCTCAAAATATAGCGTGAGATGTGACATAGGTACTCTACCTATAGTGTTAGAGCGACAAACAAGATGCATAGTTAAGGAGCGTATTGCTCAGGATCAATGCAAAGGATAAAGATCAGGCTGCAACCACAATTGTTAAATTCTATACTGGCAAAATATCAGACGATATTGTTCACAATTCCGAGGACATTGTTCACACCTCGAATACGCTATAGATTCTAAAATTGCCGTCAACACTCTGACCATCTTCAGTACAGCTTGCGACATTGCTTGTAAAGATTTTCAGCTGTGCCTATCTATTACCAATTTTATACCTAGTCAGCCCCCCACCCAAAGACTGAATTAATGAGTTACGACTAATGGCAAAGACGATCAATAATGCAATAACCATTCTGCTCCTGGCTGTACTCGGCAGTCCTTCAAGTGCGGTCGCTGAGTGGTCTGGTGATATAACGGATGAGACAATTGTTGGGCGACCCTTTGGGTACTTGGCAAGTACCAGTGAATTTCACGGAAACACTGAACTGAGCTTAGTTTTTTTTGAAGAAGATAGTGTGTGGCTCTATCTCGATAAAAGAATCACCAATAATGTTTCAGCGCCAAATATTGTTGTGTATGTAGACCAGCTACCGCCTATCAACCTTACTTTTCAGCGTAAGGGTGAAAATTACACAATAACCAATAGCGGCCCCAGCTTCTGGAAGCTTATCGCTCAAATGGCTGCAGGTGCTGTGTTAAAAGTCGATATTGATGGCATGCAACATCAATACAATCTCACGGGTTTCAGTAAAGCCTATCAGGATAATTGCGGCTGGGTGAACTCAGCCAATAACTATCACACTTATCTTGCCTGGTATCAGTGAATTTAGGCCACCCGCTTTGATCAACTCGGTTATTGGAATGTATAGTAAGAATAAAACCACCAATTCGCAAAGTGAGTATTCAATGCGGTGGATGCGCTTATCGTTTATGCCCACCCCATACGAAAATATGCCTTCTGCAAATCTAGTTGTTACGTTAACCGAAACGGCTAGGAGTTTGTACAGGCAGGTGCGTAGAGTTGGTCAAGATCCATGGGTACAGCTGGATCGTCAATTTTCTTCTCTAACTTACTTTCAACCATTTGGTATGCAATAGCTCGCTTTGATGGAATCGGGGCTTTATGATGCTGGCACCATTCTTAATTTTTTTGGTCGACCCGGTCCATCTAAGTCACAGGACTGCCCCACCACTAACCCAACTACTTAACCATCTCTCGAATGATAATCGAATTAACCGTGCGCAAGCAGCGAAGTTCCCCCAGAAGTGCGAATCCAATTTCGAGCTGTTGCTGAAGCAGCACAGTATTCTCAACTTCCATCGTGTTGATTAACTGCTGCTGGTCGAAAGTGTATCGTTCACCGGCTGAAAAAGCGCCACAAGCCAAGATGTTTTTTAATCACACAACCCACTATTCGAAAAATTACAGTCTACTGATCGCTGTGTAACCACGGGTCGCCTTTGTTAGAAGGAACCCCGGCTGATTCCGCCAACAACAGACGTTCCCTTTGCATAATGGTAAACGCGCGGAAATTCGCGAGCTCATTGGCCTAACTCGAGATCTATCAGCATCTAGCTACTACGATGGCCTTACAGTCCGATGTTTGGTGTATTTTGAGGCGACAAATACTCGTCCCAAAATCAGCGGTAACTGTACGCATATGGATTCAGACGGAGATAAAATGTTCCAACGCTTTGGCGCTGGAAAAATTGATCTGCTAGGTGGCACAGGTAAATACGAGGGGATTTCTGGTACAGGAAAACTTACCAGTGTTCAGAATTTTCGATCTGAAAATGATCAAATCAAACAATTCGAAGTGCATCATGAGATTTCCTGGGTATCTAACACCCAGTGAAATTGATACGACCATTAGAGCGTTATTTGAAGAACAGAATATCATCATTCAAGACGAAGACTGGTTTGGCGTGCGCTCGCAGAGTATCGACTACACGCAGTAGATGGAAATTCTAAGCTAGACTTCCCAGATGCGTTGATACTGCATACAGGGCGGGACGCAGCTGAGCAATACGGTGAGAGGTTCGATGGGTTCTATACATTTGACGCCGTTGCCAGGGAGGCTCTTAAAAAGGCAAAGTCTCCTTGAGAATATGCTTATGGTTGTATCAGCTTAAGCCGGTGTGTGATTGCGATGGACGATACAAGAAAGCTGCAGGGAAACCGTCATATCATCCGCTATAAGCCTAATTTTTAAAGGGTACCGTGTGGATGAATTCATCGGCCGGAAAACGCCCAATCCTGACAGTTAAATTGCTGATGATTTATCGCCAGCGATCAAGGAAGTAAAGCGGACATTCAATTGTCTTGTCCTTGACTCCCAGACCTCACTGTCCTGACTGATTTTGTTTGAGTATAATTGTATGGCGCATACCACTCGTCGTGAACTGGTCGCTTACTTATGTTCAAATCAAGATTTCGCGAACTTTCTGTGCAAGTAGATCGATAGAGTAGGGCTTTATTAGCACTTGTTTGATAGCTTTTGAAGAACTAGTGATATTGTGTTTTGCAGGATCACTGTAACCGGATGTCAGCAACACCTTTACTTCTTTTCTATTTTTAGTTATCCAATCTGAGAGATCATATCCACTCATTCCTCCCGGCATAACGATATCTGTAAATACAAGATCCACCGGTTTTCCTGCCTTCAGGATATCGATCGCTTCCTGCGCAGTGCTAGCCTCAATAACCTGGTACCCAAGATGTTTGAAACGATTAACTGTCACAGTGCACATCCGCGGATCATCTTCAACCACAAGAATGAGTTCTTCGCTGGAAGTTTTTGTCTGTTCCGATACTACGGGAGTAGGATCAGACAAGGCTTGATCGGAGGCGCGTGGAAGATAAAGACGAACTGTCGCGCCTTTGGCAACTTGGCTATCAACTTTAAGAAAGCCACCTGAATCTAATATCAATCCATAGACGCTACTTAAGCCCAAACCAGCACCTTTCCCTGGTTCTTTTGTCGTGAAGAACGGTTCACAGGCCCTCTGCATAACTTCTGCGGTCATACCGGTTCCGGTATCACTTACGAATATACCGATGTACTCCCCTGGGGGAGCGTCTGCGCTCAGTTCTTTATCTTGATGACCTAACGTTAAATTGCGTACTTCTATCACTAGGCTGCCACCAACTGGCATTGCATCACGTGCATTCACCGCTAGGTTAATGATTGCGCTTTTAATCTCACCAGGGTCGATGTATGCCTGCCAGAAGTCAGGGTCGAGCTTGGTGGTAATTGTGATATCTTCACCGAGTGTGCGCTCCAATAGGTGAACTGCCTCCAATACACAATCACTCGCCGAACACGTAACAGGGGAGAGTGATTTTTTCCTGGCGTAGCTGAGCAAACGTTGGGTTAAAGTTGCTCCGTCTTCAACTGATTTGAGCGCCTCAGATATCAGTATGTGCGTTTCACTCTCTGTCACCTGAAATGCTGCAAGTTCCAGACTGCCGCCAATAACCGCCAATAGATTGTTGAAATCATGTGCAACGCCACCTGCGAGTTGACCAATCGAATCATGTCGACGAGAGATAGCTAACTGTGATTGTGTTTGTTTATGATGCTCCGCCTCAGCTTCAAACTCGGTGAGTTGATTTACTAACGTCTGGTTCAAAGTATGTAACTGATCTTCGCTTTCTCGTAGTGCCGCTTCAATTTGCTTGCTTTTGGTAATGTCTACATTGATACCAATGAGGCGTGCAGAGGATTTCGCTTCGTTGAACTTAACAACACCGCTTCCTCCCAGCAACCAGCGAATGGATCCATCAGCTTGTACAACTCGAAACTCTTCTAAAGCAGTCACCTCACCCGCCAGAACCTTTCGCGCTACCTTTTCCAGCTCTTCACGATCATCCGGGTGAATGCTGTCCGTAACCATTAACAAAGGGATTAGTCCGTTCACTTTTTCAATCCCAAAAAGTTCAAATTGTTTGTTGTCCCAACTTACCTGATCTGAGATCATGTCCCACTCCCAAATCCCTATTCCAGCCAGATTAATAGCATGGCTTAGATACTGCTCCTTCGCTTTGAAGACTGCCTCCGTGCGCTTCTGATCAGTTATGTTGCGACTCGTGCCACAATACCCAATGAACCTGTTTTTAGAGTCAAATATCGCATGGCCACTTGTTGAAAGCCAAACGGTCTCACCGGCTTCATTGGTGCATTCATATTCAAAGTTTTTAAACGGTTCATGTCGCAATAGAGCAGCGCGATGATCGGGCCAATTCACCTGCTTGCTGTCACAACCCGTAAATTCGCATCGACATTGCCCAATATACGACTCGGCAGGCCCGGACATTAGATTTTCTATTTGTCCTGAAATCCAGATAAATCGAAAATTCTCATCTTGTTCCCAAAAGCAATCTGGTGATAATTCAACTATCGTCTGAAAACGCTGTTTACATTCGATTAAGTATTTTTGTGTTGCCTCTATATTCCGAAATTCTACTTCGAGCGAAGATACATTTTTATTCTGATCGTAAACTGGCGTTAGAATGAAATGCACATGCACACAATTGCCAACTGCGTCTTTATGCTCAATTTCAAATCGCGAATGCTGCCCTCTATAGCCGTCCTGAATTGCATTCTTGAGCGTATTAGCAGAATCAGGATTGTTAGGCCAGAACTCCCAAAACGGATCGAGCGGGAGTTGATTTGATTTGGCATCCATAAAGCAAAGACAAGGTTCGTTAGCCTCAATTAGAGTACCGTTCGAATTTATGAGGCATGAAAACACGTGATCGCTGTTAAAAATAGAATTTGCACCACGCATCTTGTCTTCCCTTTTGATTTATCATCTGAAGTCTGTATCGGTAAAGGGCAAGACTCCAGGTTATTCACGGAAACTAAGTGCAACGCTGCAGTCGGACGTAAATTCTCTTTACAAACAACCATACAGGAATAAGTAAATTACAACATCTCTGCTCATACGTTCAGCCAAGGTACAAGACGAACCTAAAAAGGACGAGCCTTTCGTCCGCTTTAGAGTAAGAAGTCAGCGAATTAATAGCGAAAGCTGATTAGGGCGAAGGGTCGGATTTGGCCGATACCGGCAGTAGCTACGCAACCAATCGCTTTATTCCTTTAGGCGGCTTGAGCGACGACAACTCGTATGACACCTGTAAGTTCATCCATAACTCTGGAGAAGTGCCAAGCGATTTTGCTAACAGCCATGCTGTATCTGGCGTTATACCGCGCTTTCCTTGTACCAATGTACCAATTCATTTATACGTTGAATGGGTACCGTTCAAATGTCTTGCGAACTCCGTTTGAGATAGCTCCAGTGGCTCAGGGAAATCGTAAAGAAGCACCATAACGTTCACCTTTTAGATGTTGGCAGCCGACCGATCCTACACAGCAGCAAAAAACGCCTTTACCGCTTGAACTGACGCCCGTTCATTCATAGCCTCGTGATGCGCTTTAATCTTCGGGTACAGATTGATATCCACTCCGTCTCCCTCCAGCCATGACGATATTCTATACAGGTAGGGATCACTGATAGTAAACACTTTTCCGTGCACCCAGGGCCCCACCAGAAACTCGCTTTCAATCATGTCCATACACAACGCCATTGTTCTGGGTACATTCGCTGTTATCGCCTTTTTTGCAGCTTCATCATCCACCCAGCGATGGCCACGCATTTTATGGGCGTGGGCGACATGCACTGTTGAACACAGGTAGCTGTTGAAGGAATCTATAATCGATTGCTCAAACGGATCCTGCGGCAATGCGATAGATGATTCTGGTGCGATCCGCGCCAGGTAATTAAGAATAGCAGGCGTCTCAGTGATAACTCCTTGCTCAACAACTAATGATGGCACCCGTGCTTTCGGGTTAATTTTCAAATACTCAGGGCTTGCTTGCTGTTGTTTGGAGAAATCCAATGGCACAACGTTGTATTCCAGACCGGATTCTTCCAGGGCAATATGGGAAACCCAGCCTATACTGCCTTCGGTGGTATAAAAAGTAATGCTCAAGAACAGATCCTCTGGTTCGATTTGTTAGCAACTACGCTATAGCGAATAAAATTCATCTGGCGGTTTTTATACAGCTCACTGGAGATTTCTACTTTTCCACAGGCTACTTTATAAACCACTTTCTCCCAAAACTTCTTTGCACTGATATTGTCAGGCAGCACTCTCGTCAGCCAGTCACCTTGATGCTTCTGCACAGTCAACATAAAGGCCTTTTGGCCTACCCCTTTTCGTTTAAATTTTCGCAGTATGAAAAACTGCCCCATATCAAATTCATCTACAGTGTCCGGGAACTTCCTAACGAGTGAAAAACCCGCTACCTCGCCGTCCGCAAAAATCAAATAGGGAAAATGATCAGATTTATTCCAGTAATCACTAAGCCCGGTGACGGAATCATCTATGACAAAGCAGCCGTTTTCATTCGGTGGCCATCCCATAAATTCTGATACGTCATAAATGTAGTACTGAAACAGATTCGCTACAAACTCATAGCTATCTGCGGCTTTTAGCGAAATCTTCATAAACAGCTCAAGTCTCTTTCATCAATCGGAAACATGCCATCGGCTTGATCGACGACGGCTGATGTAACCTGAAAGTAAATACTATTGTTACTACAAACATCAAAATCCAAACGTCCAATAGCCGGAAGAAATCGCTAACTATTGATCTGCCAATGCTTCTTCAAGATCTGCCAATTCCTCACAACCCGCCGGACAAACCTCTCGAAGTTTATGCAGATTTTCCCTGGCACCAGCCAGGTCATTCAACGCAAGAAACAGCTCCCCCTGATACTCCAATGCACCCTTGTGCTCAGGATTGTAAAGCAACGCCTGTCGGTAGGAATGTGCTGCATCTTCGAGGTTACCGAGTTTTCTATGTGAGTAGCCGAGTAAGTTCCACGCATCTGCACTGCCACTTTCCTGCTTAACCAGAATACCAAGCATTTGAATCGCTTGCTCATAGCGCGATGACTCAATCATCTGTCTCGCATCATCCAACTCAGCATCAAACTCCTCTTCATCACTGGTGCCATCAGCCAGCGACCATTGAGACATGATCACAAACATAACCAAACACACCAACTTCATAGCTCACATATCCTTAATAATATTAATCGAGCCTTTGCTTAAAACACACTAATCACCTATACCCGCACTTCCATTTTGGCGTGGAATCAGTCAATCAGTACACTGCGAAGGCTGATCGCTTTGAGTCAACTGGTTCAGGGCGGCATACCCATCAATCATCGACGACTTCTTCGTAAAGAAGCCGCCTATTAATAAGCACACCGCCCCACCCGTCAATTAACCAACAAGCCCGCCGTCGTCACGACGAACAGCAACGATCGCAGAGCGTGGTGCGGAATCCCCACCGTCCGGCCAGTTGCCCTCTCCTCGCTCACCAGGGTGTTGAACACCGACAAACATGGTGCGTTTGTCCGGACTCCACGTTAGACCGGTAATTTCACACTGTTTTGGCCCGGTCAGGAACCGTCTGATTTCACCGGTGGCCGGGTCACCGGCAAGCATCTGATTGTTGCCCTGGCCGGCAAAGTCTTTTTCATTGGAGTAGTTGCCATCGGTCTGAATCCAAAGCAGCCCGTTTGAATCAAACTTCAATCCGTCTGGTGAGTTGAACATATTGCCGTCATTGACGTTATCTGAACCTGCTTCGAGCCCCTCAGCATGTACCGCAGGGTTACCCGCCAATACGTACAGATCCCATGCGAATGTTTCACTGGTGTGATCAGCATCCGTCGGGCGCCATCGAACAATCTGACCGTACTTGTTTGCTTCACGCGGGTTGGGTCCTCCGACAGGAGTCTCATCACCACCGGCATTGGTTTTAACACCACGGTTTTTATTATTGGTGAGACAACAGTAAACTTCTGCTGCTTTTGGATTGGCACTCACCCACTCGGGACGGTCCATGGTGGTGGCACCAACGGCAGACGCCGCAATTCTTGTGTGTATACACACTTCCGCCATGCTTGCCATGCCAGTGGACTCAGGTGTTAGCTCAAGCCACTGTCCCGTGGCGTCATCACTGAACTTAGCAGCGTACAGCTTGCCATCTTCGAGCAGGCTATCTGTTTCTCCGCCCGGTGCATACACACCATTTGACACATAGCGATACAGAAACTCGCCACGTTCGTCATCACCCAAGTACACCACAATGCGGCCATCACCATTCACCACTACTTCAGCATTCTCATGCTTGAAGCGGCCAAGGGCTGTTCGTTTTTTGGGTGTGCTGTTTGGATCAAGCGCGTTTACCTCAGTAACATAGCCATGACGGTTTGCTTCATTTGGATCTTTTACAAGATCGAATCGATCATCAATTTTTTCCCACCCATAGCCACGCCCTTTAGGAGACAGACCATAACGCTTCATTTCAGCAGAGACCTCATGCTCCTGGTTTTCAGTAGCAAAGTATCCGTTGAAGTTTTCTTCACAGGCGAGATACGTTCCCCAGGGGGTAGAACCATTACCGCAGTTATTAAAGGTGCCTAGTACCACTTTGCCGTCAGGATCTGCATTGGTTTTCATCAAATCATGACCAGCAGCAGGGCCGGTAATTTCCATTGCCACATCAGGTGTGAACCGGCGGTTATAAGGACTGTCTTTTACAATGGACCACTCGCCGTCTTTTTCAACCAGTTCTACCGCCGTGAGCCCGTGTGCATTCATACCTTTCAGGTAATCGTCTGCGCCACCGGCTTTGCCTTCTTCACGATTACCCCAGATAATTTTGCGATTGCAGTATTCATTATTGGCAATCAGGACGGTTTTATCGCCGTGCGCATAGACTTCCATACCGTCGTTGTTATCACCCATCGATTTAGCCTGGCTTGAGCCAGTACCCCGCGTTGCGTGATCAAATTCCGGTGCATCGGACCAAAGCGGATCGCCCCAGCGGACGACTACCTGAGCGTTATACCCGGCAGGAACATTGAGCGTATCCTCCGTACTAATGCCAATGGCATCAAATGCAAATCGGTTCGGCGCTGCTGCCACATCAGATGACATCAATGTGTTGCCAAACGCGGCGACACTACCAAACGCAATAGCACCCTTAAAAAGATCTCGCCGCGTTACTGCGACATCCATAATCCGATCAAAATCGCACTCTTCCGGTCGCGGGTTTATCGCTTCATCAAATTCATCAAAGGACAGATCGTCTAGGTTCTTCATAATGTTCTCCATTTATAAATTACACATCCATTACGGATGCCTACGTTTACTGCACGGGCAGAATTTCTTGTCTGATGTATTGTTAGTTTTTTATACTGATTACACCGGTTGATTTCAACTTTAATAATGACACCATTAAACTCTCAAAACCACTGCTGCTCAAAGGTTAAAAAACACTGTAGGCAGTTAACCTACACAACTGACCTGCAACCGCCCACCTGGTTAAAAAGCCAGGCGGTTAACTCTACGTAGTTTTGTCACGCTGTATCAATACTGATACCAACGCCAACAAAGCAGACCCGAGCATCAAGAAGAATGACACTGCATTCAGCACCGGTGTAGAACCTACCTTAACCATGCGATCATACATAGTGATGGTCAAAGGGGCTTCAGAGCCGACAAGAAAAAGCGTTGTGTTAAAGTTTTCGAACGAAACCAGAAACGCCACGATGGCCGCGGCTATCATGGCGGGTCGCAAAAATGGCAAGGTCACAGTCCGCAGTACGCGAGCACGAGTCGCTCCCAGGTTGTAGGCAGCCTCCTCCATGGTGTTGTCGAATTTTTTCAGCCTGGCAGTTATGATCAACGAACTGATGGTAGTAATAAACGAAAACTGCCCCAACACCACCAGAAAAATACCAGGGCGCAACAATTCCAGCTCTATACCAACACTTTTCTCAACCCCGTTGGCAATGTTGCTTGCCATAGCGAGTATTGATATACCGAGAATAACGCCAGGTATCACCAGTGGTAATATCATTAATATATAAAAGAAATTCTTTCCGCGGAACTCGTAACGCACAAACAGGAATGCGTTACAGGTACCCACAAATACAGATAAAACCGCCACCATTGAGCCAATTAAAAAAGAGTAGTACAACCCTCTTAACAGCCGTCGATCGTGAAACATACCTATTTTTGGATCAACATCGTTGAAAAACCAATCCAGTGTAAAGCCACGCCACGGTAACGACGGAAACATCGAATCGTTGAACGCGAACACACCGGCAGCCACAAGCGGGGCGGCCAGAAACACAAAGAACAGCAACATGTAAAAACGGTAGCCGTTCCGGAGTAACGGTTGTTGAACGGCTTGACTCATCAGCTTTTTGCCACCGTGCTGGAAAGCGTCTGACCGGATAGTTTCAAGCCCAACCAGACTACGAAAGAGGTAAATATCAAAAGCACAAAGCCAAACGCGGCACCGGACTCCCAGTTGTAACGGGTAATAAATTGATCATAGATTTGCTCAGTAAACCAACTGGAGTTTTTCCCACCGAGTAAAATCGGCGTTAAGTAGCTACCGGCGCTGAGCATAAAAACCACGATACACCCCGCCACAATACCCGGCATGGCATAGGGAATGATGATGCGACGCAACACAGTAAAGCCATTGCCCCCCAGGTTGTAGCCCGCCTCAATCATTTCGTTATCCATGCCATCCAGTGTTGATACCAGCGGCACGATCATGAATAACACAACGGTATACACCAACCCCATTACAACAGTTGCATCGTTATAGAGAAACTCGATGGGACCATCGATAAGGCCACTGGCCTGCAGCGTGCTGGAGATCACCCCTGTTTCCCGTAGTAGTAATATCCAGCCGAATGCACGAATGAGATCACTGACCCACAACGGAATAAGACAGAGCAAAAACAGCGCACCTTTGCTGCGTTTGCCGGCGACCTTGGCAATGTAGTAGGCAACCGGAAAGCCTATTAGCAACGCCAGAAAGGTTACCAGCAGCGAAACCCCGCCGGTACGCAGCAAGGTGTTCCAATAGATGGGCTCGGTGATAAAATTACGGTAATTCGCAAAACTGTATTCATACACACGCGGTGCAATTTTCTCTTTTAATGAGAGTTCAAACATACCGATATGCGGCAATACAATAAGCAGCACTATCCATAACGCAAACGGTATAAACAGCAATAACAGACTGAGTTTTTTTGCGTCAGAATTCATGGTCTACGCTGCAAACCGTGTTCTAGAAACATAAAGCACTTGCTGCATGCCAACTCAAACGCACGGATTCACCAGGCTTTGGGTCGTCAAGGCCACCGGTCAGAGTGATATCCGCTTCTATCAACTCACCCGTGAGATCTCGCACCAATACCCGGCTGTTGGCACCATTAAACAGCAGGCTATCAATTGTGCCGCGCAACTCATTGGTTCCTGCACCTGCATTCACAGTCGCATTGTGCGTTCTATCTACACTGATATGCTCAGGCCGGACAAACACAGTAACTGCAACACCGGATGATAGACCCGCCCCCGGAGGCGGTGTCGCGATGGCTTTAAACCCTGCCCCCACATCAACTGACACTGAATCAGCGGAGCTGTCGATCACTGTGCCGCGCCACTGGTTGCTTTCACCGACAAAGCCCGCAACGAATGAGGTGGCGGGCTTGTGATAAAGTGTTTGCGGCGTACCGATTTGTTCGAATCGTCCCTCGTTCATCACAGCCACATGATCAGACATCACCAGCGCTTCGGATTGATCATGAGTGATA
>CALGJU010000106.1 GCA_937928685.1 uncultured Granulosicoccaceae bacterium | reverse complement strand
AATAAAAAAATGCACATCTGAAGCATCCATACAAACCCTACAATAATTGCCGTTCTGGCTGTGCCCATTGGGAACTGCACAGCACCCAAGCGTGCTGCTGCAAGGTAGACTACGGGAGCACCTATACCTGCTGCCAGAATCGCGACTGCTGGACGCCTCACCAGAAACGCCAGCCCATGCCTGAGTGTTGAAGCAAAACCAACCCAGATAGCCACCAGCCAGAGCGGCACTACATGCATCAGCTGAGAGGCCTGGAAACTAAATACCCCCGCCCGGGTTAATAAGGCATCCCCAATAATGCCAGACGCCGCACATAGCGCTACGACTATCACTTCATCACGCCGGTGTTGACACAGATAGAAGTGCACGCACAGCAACAGTATCACCGGCAGCACAAAGTAGTTTTGTGCCAATACAGAACCAAACCACACGGTTTGATACAACACGATATTTTTCCATGACGGATAGGGTGTCACGAAGTAAATCCTTGAAAGGTAATAAGTGGTTTGAATGGCCGCATCATCCGCCGCAAAAGGTGCAGTGCTTCCGCTTTAAGGCTTTATCGGCATCCAGACCCGAAACAGTTCATGTGCTAGGCAAACGTCGCCGCATCTTCTATTTCGAGATTCATAGCTCGCCCGCCCACCGGCGACACAGGTGTTCATTTATAACCCCAATGCATCGGTTACCACCAAATCGCAGGGGTCGTTACCGACAGTGCATCCACCGATATGTTATCCGTGGATGCGCTTTCAGCTTAAGCCACCCTGCCCAAAAACTGCGAGCGATGTACGCAAGAGGCTCAGTCATCTTTTCTTTTGCTCAGTACCGGCCGTATTAATCGTAGGTGCAGCACCGTCAATACACTCACCACTATAATACAGACGCCTAACACCTGCTTACTCAAGTGGTTCATCGTACCTTCTATCATCACAGCATGTACAACACTGGCGATCACCACAATCACAGCCAAAGCGTTATGCATCACATACCAAATCGACAGACTAATACTTTTGCGCAGCACAACAAGAATGGCAGTAAGCACAACACCCCATAGTGCCACCACACCATAAACAGAAAACGGTGTCGGTGCCGCAAGCAACAAGGCATCGGTCATGTCATCAGGACTGGTTATAAACAAACCGATGATATGCAGGACCACAGCAACGACAAGCGCTGAGCCTACCCGACGATGCCATTTTCGTTGTAACAGGAGACCCGGCAGGTAACCTGCAGCCAACAATGGCTGAACCAGTAACAGAGACAAGGCGACAACACCGGACATACCACCGACGATATATGCAACATCACGACTGGCTAACAGCGGGCTGAAGGCCGCCGTCACTATAGGGACAACCGCAATGCCGGCCATCAGGCCCCAGGCGAAGAATTTAACAACCCGTATCACCGCAGTTTATCTCGCGCAGGCAGGAGAGGTTTAGGTTGCTGCTAAGACAAAATGCGCTTCAACGCGGGTATCACTGGCGCTGCCCATCACCGGCCGCAGAAACACCGTTTCAAAGTCACCATCGTCATAAGCCAGGTGCGCGTGCGGTTGACCAAAGTTTGGAACAATCTGCGACATCTCAAGTTGAAACGAGCCATCGGCCGCTGTAATAACACTGCCATGATTGCTAGGCTCACGCTCACCACCGCGTTCAGTCGCAGCCCATATTTGTATACGGACATCTGCCAGCGGTTCTCCAGCGCCGGCGCGGCGCACTGAGCCATGCACCAGAAAGCCCTGCCCCAGGTTATCAACGAGCGGGGCATTAGGTGCATAGTTGTTACTGCCACCGCGCATGGATTGCGTGGCTGCGAATTCCCCGCCTGCCATCACTAGCCCAAGCGGGTGGGCAATCAAAGCAGCACCGCCAATCCCTGCCCCTAACAAGAATGTCCGACGGTTATAGCTGGTGGGTAACATATTCGTCTCCTGTGAATCTTCGGTAGTTCAATGGGTATACAGCCTTTGCGCACCATGTAATCCCGGCGCTTCGCGTCAAAACATCACCCGCTGTAGTGGTTCGACAACCAAAACTTACCCTGGTTCAGGATCTGCTTGTGGTTAACGCCACGGGCCCAGCTTCAGTGCCACTGCGACAAACAGACCGTAGACCACCACTGCAAATGCTACCAGATAGATCACTACATTGACTGATGTTGCCTCAGTCACCCAGTACAAACCAGTGGCCACGATCAACAATCGCAACAGCGCCCCTATGACAGGAAACTGCAAGGTATTGAGCCCCTGACTGCCGAAGTAACAGCCCAAGCCGAGCGCGAAGAACGCATAAGTGGGCGCAATTACCCGCAGAGACTGGCCACAATGTTCAACAACAGTCGGATCACTGCCAACCAAACCACACCATGCCTCTGGAAACAACGAAAATAACAGCCCCACACAACCAATCAGCGCAAAGTTTATCAATACACCTCGCCAGGCAATTGATATCGCCCGCGCTCGCTGACCAGCCCCCACATAGGCACCGACGATTGCTATTAATGATGCTCCGACCCCGAAAATCACCGGTACCATGATCAGTTCGAGCCGAACCGCCAATCCGAACCCGGCTAACCAGTCGGTACCAAAGCGGCTAAACAACACCGTCGTTACCAGCGCATAGCACACTGTCATCAATGACTGACTGGCAGCGAGTAAGCCTTGTTTTAAAATCCGGACTAACGTACTCCAACGAAACGACGTTAATCGAAACCGGATTGGTTGCCGCCCCTGCCAGATGAAGAATATGGATACCACCATTGACAGACAATACGATGCCACCATGGCAACTGAAGCGCCTTTTATAACGTCATCAAGTGCAGCACTATCGGTGGGAATGAACACTCGTGCAAACACGAAGTAGGAAAACAACATTGCAGCCGCGATGATAGCCGGGCGGGCCATATCACCACAGCCTCGCAGTACCGAGCTAAGCATATTCACCAACCAGAACGCAGGCATTGCCGGAAACACCAGCGCTGCATAATATTTCGCGGCGCGAACAACAGCGGCGTTATCACTGGCGTACTCATACAATAGCGGACCTAACAGCACCACTATCCCCCACATCAAAATACCACCCAAAATAGAGATCAACACCGCACACACCAGCACCGAGCACGCTTCCTCAAGATCACCAGCGCCAAGCGCTCGTGCGGTCAATCCACTCACAGCGCCGCCTATTGCACCGGCCGAGAACATTGCAGCCAGCATCGTGAGTGGGAACACCAACGCCACTGCGGCCAGTGCTTCGGCGCCGGCATTTTTAAGAAAACCCGCTTCAACCAAACCGACACTGGAGAACAGTAGCGCACCGATAACACCGGGTACGGCCATGCGAAACATAGTGGCGGCAAGTGGTGCGCCGACCAAAGGAGAAGTTTTACTCAAGAGTTATCCTGTTGCGCTTTAATAAATACAGCAATGCACCACGTGGTGCCCCGATCAAGGGAAACCCGACGCGTGAGCGAGTGGGCAGCCAGCGAGTGTCTGTTGGTTTGAATAGGGTATTAATCCAACACCCACCAATCACATTAACCCAATCACATTAACCCGGGACAAGCATGGTTGCCCCGTCATAACACACCGAACCACTATTGCGATGCCATAAGCGAAACAAATGCCGTTTGCGTTCCTCTTCTTCAAAGTCTACAAACTCACTTCGATAATGTCCCACTTCAGAATTGTTTAGATATTGTATTTGCCCTTTTTCCAGCGCAGCCTCATACCATAAATCTCCCGACTGACTAACCTCGTCCACCAGACTTAGCGCATCTGCTAACTGCGGCTCCATTTCAATGCCCGCCACCTCATAGCCCTTGCGTACCAGCGAAGGGTTTGCACGGGCACGAAGTCGATCACCACGCCAGGAGAAAAACGGTGCAAGCGTGACCGCAGGCTCTGCATCATCGTGTTCTTTCTGGCGATCATAAAGCATTGGCTCGTACAATCGCTTCAATGCATCGGGGTGATTGTGTTGTAGTCGATCATGAATTGTGTACAAACTACAAAAGCGACTCACGCCACCTTCCATTGCGGGGTGTCTGCAAAATAAACCAACGTAATCTGGCGGCTGTTTGCCGAACGCGTTGTCAGTGTGGAAATTCAGTTCAACATTGGTCCATGAGCCACGCACGCCGTAGGTATATGCCTGCGCTGTGTCACGCACATCGTAGATCATCTGACCGTTTCTTTTTTGCGCTACCGGCCTGGCGACCAGCTGACCTAAAACCCAGTACAGCTCTACCAGAACATCCAGCGGGTAGTCATCGACCGGAAGACGATCGGCTACCGCAAAGCCAACACCATTGTCGACAATATCCAGCAGCTTTTTCATATGTTTTGTGCAATGTGGTAATTCAATATCTGCCGGTGTACGGGCCATATTAGCCACTGGGTGTGACAATATAAAATCGGCTGCCCGACCTAGCTCATCAGCCGCAGCCCGGTCAAATTTAACAAGCCATTTAGATACGTCCAAATCACTGACCACCCAGGATCGCTGGCTGGTAGACATTCTCACTTCAGTTTGTTCACTGCTGCAATCGAGATACGATCCCACAGCCAGCCTGCTGTGCGGCGCTGCTGCACTCATAATTCCTCCCTCCGGATTGAATCAATGCCTTCTAACAGAATAGTCTTATTACTACGCTCATCGCAACCCGCCTATTTACACTCCGGCAGTTTCCGCGCCTACCAATGAGATCCCATCAAGCGGTCATCAAACGGATAAGTATTCAGATTTTCATAACCATTGTCAGTAATGACCACCTGGTCTTCCAACTTTATTGAAAAGTCACCCCCCTCCGGACTGACCAGTGCCTCGACACAAAGCACCATACCGGGCTCAAGGTCATAGTCAAAAGCACCTTCCACCATTTTGTCCGGATAGGCCACCAACGGCCACTCATCACATAAACCGACGCCGTGCATCAAACAACCATACTTTTGCTTTTGATACTGCGGCAGCAGCTTGTGCGAGTTACGCGAAAGCTCCTGTATATTAAGACCGGGCTTCAGCATTTCCATATTGGTCATGATGTGTTCGTGGCCATGTTGCATAGCGCTGACCATATCAGCCGGAGGGGCTTTGTCACCGATCCACCAGCTACGGCTCATATCAACACAGATTCCGTAGCTGCCGACAAGATCAGTATCAAAGCTAACAATTTCATTGTTCTGAATGACGCGCTGCCCACACTCTTGAAACCACGGGTTAGTTCTGGGCCCGGAGGCGAGCAACCGGGTTTCTATCCACTCACCACCACGGCGGATATTCTCTGCATGCAAAACAGCCCAGACTTCATCCTCTGAAATGTTGTTAGCAGGTATGTTTTCACGTGCATAAGTTTCCATTTTACCAACAGCGGTTTCACAGGCATGTACGGCACAGCGCATGGCAAGCAATTCGTCCGATCCCTTCACTGACCGGCATTTCTCTGTGACTTCTTCACCGTCTTTTATATCAAAGCCTTGCGCCTCAAGAGCACGCAATCCGTGTAGCATAATTTTATCTACCGCCAGGCGCTTATTGTTTCCACCGTGCTGCTCAATGAGTTCGCGAACCTCATTAGAGAATTTATCTGCCGCTACCTCTACGCGATCACCGCGGTCGAAATAGAACAAGTCGGCCCCTGAACGTTGCTCTTTCACCAATGGGTTAAACGTTGAAAGGAACGGGGAGTTTTTATAATCCCAAATCACCATATAGCCATCTGCACACAACAACACAGCACGAAACGGGTTGTGTGTATTCCACAACTGCATATTGGTACTGTCTGTTGCATAGCGAATGTTGAGTGGATCAAACACCAATAAACCGCCAAGATCTCGATCCACCACGTGTTGAGTGAGACGTTTCCAACGGTATTCCCGCATAGCGACAAGATTGGGCAGCGTTAAGCCCGCGTCAGCCCACTCACCGAAGGCAAGCGGTGTCGGTCCTATCTCTATGCGATCATTATCGTTGGGAGACCCGTCATCCAGATGTGTACCCCGGCTTGGGTCGATCTTGCGAATTTCACGGTAGACTTGTTCCTGTGACATACATTCACCCTACATTTTTGGCTGTTACCGATGACCGGTTGTCGCCGATTGTAGCCCCTCGAAGAACCACTGAGATAACCGTTTCTTAGGCCAATTAACTAGTTATTGTCTAATCTGCGACTAGTCGGTCAGGAATAACCTGCCAGTAACGACAATCGAGCATTTACCTCTGTAATTTCTATGTATCGGGCCTCAAACTGAATTACTAATTCGCACTGAATCCCTAACGTTAACCAACACATGAAGCCGAAAATTCTATGAAAACGCACGCTCGTGCGGTAGTCATTGGCGGTGGCATCTCCGGCTGCTCCACTCTCTACCACTTAACTCAACTGGGCTGGACCGATGTCGTACTGGTCGAACGCGATGAGCTGACCTCCGGCTCAACGTGGCATGCAGCCGCCCAGGTGACTCAGTTTGGTGGCAACCAGACAATGTTCGGTTTGAAACGACACAGCATTGATCTGTACCGGCGACTGGCGGCCGACCCGGAACACCCTATCGACTACCACATCACTGGCGGCATGCGCACCGCCTACACGCAGGATCATCTTGATCTCTATCACTACCACGTAGGCATGGCCGCTGGTATGGGCATTGATATGGAAGTCATCGATGCTGCAGAGGCCGGTAAGCGACACCCGCTAATGCAGACGCATAATATACTGGGCGCATGGTGGGATCCTCTGGATGGTTATATTGATCCTTCGGGCATTACCTTCGCATTGGCGCGACAGGCTCGCAAAGCAGGTGCTGAAGTCTATCGTTTTAATCCGGTTGAACACATAACCCGTAAAGCCAATGGCGAGTTCATTGTTCACACTAAGAACGGAGATATTACTTGTGAAAAAGTAGTCAATGCATCTGGTTATAGAGTCAATGAGGTCGGCAATATGCTGGGAGTTGAACACCCGGTCACCTCAATGGAGCATATGTACTTCCTCACCGACACCATGCCGGAGCTGGAAGCACTTGATTTCCAGGTCCCCATTATTCGCGATCCGGGTGATGACTTTTACAGCCGGCAGGAAAAGAAAGGCTTATTAGTCGGCGTCTACGAACAACAATGCAAAACCTTCGGTATGGATGGCATTGATCCAAACTTTACCAAAGACCTGTGTCCGTCAGATCTTGATCGATGCCTCGATAATATGGAACACATCTTTGAACGCCTGCCCGCGCTGCAAAACGTAGGCATTCATACAGTAGTGAATGGTCCGATCACCTACACCATTGACGGGCTGCCACTGGTTGGTCCTGTACCTGGCGTCGAAAACGCTTATTGCATTATCGGGCTGCGAGCGGGGATTGGTGAAGGTGGCGGGCACGGAAAAATACTTGCTGATCTAATGGTACACGGTGAATGTGAATGGGACGCATGGTGTCTTGACCCGCGTCGTTTTACTCAATACGCCAACACCGAACACACCTGTGTTAAAGCCATTGAAGACTATCAGAATGAATTTCATTACCACATGCCGCACGAGCACCGTCCGGCCGCCAGACTTGCACGCACCACTCCACTCTATGCAGAGCTAAAGCAACTGGGTGCGGTATGGGGCGTGGTGAACGGCTGGGAACGAGTACTGTGCTTTAAGCCGGATGATCAACCCGACTTCAAAGACGAACACAGCTTTCGCTTCACGAAAACCAAAGACGTTATCGCAAATGAAATTTCAGCGCTGGTAAAGAATGTTGGCATCATGGAAGTGTCTGGCTTTAATCGTTATGCCATTACGGGCGAAGGTGCAGAAGACTTTCTGAACCGGATGATCTGCGGAAAACTACCAGTCAAAACAGGCAAGGTTAATTTAACTTATCTGTTAAACGACAACGGCCATGTACTTGCAGAAGCCACCATCGCTAAACTGGGTGAGAATCACTACTGGTACGGATCTGCCGCCGCCGCCGAATGGCATGATCGCGACTGGCTCAATAAACACAAACCACCCACAGTGCAAATCAATGAGCTTGCAGCCAGTCATACTATTCTTGTGGTGGCAGGGCCCAGGTCACGAGAACTATTGCAATCTCTGTCACCACGGTGCAATTGGTCTAAAGCTGCGTTTCCATGGATGCAGGCCCGTGAGATGACACTGGGGCACGCCAAAGTGCTCGCCATGAGTGTCAGCTTCTCGGGTGAACTCAGTTATGAACTACATATCCCTAACGAGCAACTCTACCTGGTTTGGACTCTACTGCAAAACGCAGGTGAAGCTTTTAGCCTGTCCCGGTTCGGTTTGTACGCCACTGAGTCAATGCGAATGGAGAAAGGTTATCGACACTGGAAAGCAGACCTCATCTATGAGCGCAACCCAATAGAGTCCGGTCTTGATCGCTTTGTTGATTTAAATAAGGCAGATTTTATCGGTAAAGCTGCGCTGGAAAAAGAAATGGAGCGCGGGCAGCAGAAGGTCTTTGTTACCCTGACAGTAGACTGTGACATTGCTGCCGCTCATGGGGGTGATTCAGTGTACAGCTCAGACACATTGATCGGCACCATTTCATCCGGTGCTTATGGTCATCGAGTAAACAAAAATATTGCTTATGCGTTTGTGATGCCTGAATACAGCACCCAAGGTACCGAGCTTTCTATCGGCATTTTGGGAAATCGATATACAGCAATCGTTTGCAATGAATGCTTATACGATGAACCCAACCAACGCGTTAAAAGTTAAACGAACACTATGGCCAGAGCACCCCGCAGAAGAGGCAAGCAAAGCGCACGTGAGGCGATGCACGCCAAACGAGCTGCAGCACCGGAAATAAACCCCTGCCCACCCGGCCCATCCGGTGGACAATACAAACCGCTGTCTGACAACGATATTCAGCAAATATACGCAACATCACTGAAAATACTCTCAGAACTTGGCATGGGAGAAGCGCCTGCCGCACTAACAGAGCAAGCTATTTCAAAAGGCGCCTATCTCAACGACAATGGCAGATTATGCTTTCCGGTCACAATGGTCGAAGACACCATTGCCGGTGCCTGTCGCAGCTTTACGCTTTATGGTCGGCAATCAAAGCACGATATCGAAGTCGGTGGTGACCGGGTTTATTTCGGCACAGGCGGGGCCGCCGTACAAACACTTGATCTTGATTCTCACACTTATAGGGCCGCCACACTTACTGATCTTTATGACTTTACGCGGTTGGCCGATTCACTCAACAATGTCAGCTGGTTCACTCGTTGTTGCGTGGCAACCGATGTACCCGATATCACAGAGCTGGATATCAATACCGCTTATGCACTAATCAAAGGCACAACAAAACCGATAGGCACCAGTTTTACGCTGGGGAGCACAGTAGACCCTATCATCGATATGTTTGATACCGCACTCGGCGGATCAGGTAAGTTTCGCGAAAAACCTTTTTGCAAAGCACATATCAGTCCGGTGATATCACCTCTGCGCTACGGTGATGATGCATTTGAGGTGGCGCTGGCTTGTATTAAACGTGGCGTGCCACTGAACAATATTATCGCCGCGCAATCGGGCGCGACATCACCCGCCACCATCGCAGGCATGCTCTCCTGCACGTTGGCAGAAACACTCGCAGCACTGCTCATGGTCAATGTCTTTGCGCCGGGCTACCCAATGATCTTTTCGAACTGGCCTTTCGTTATTGATCTGCGCACAGGCTCATTCTGTGGCAGCGGCGGCGAAATAACACTACTAAATGCAGCATCCGCCCAGCTTTCAAACTGGCTCGGTTTACCATCCGGGGCAGCCGCCAGTATGAGTGACGCAAAAGCCGTCGATGCACAAATGGGACTTGAGAAGGCTATGTCATCTTTGGGGGTTGGATTGGCAGGCTGCAATATGGTGTATGAATCCTCAGGCATGATGGCAAGCTTGCTTGGCGCCTCATTTGAAGCCATGCTCATAGACGATGAAATGTTATCGCAGGTCTATAGAACGTTGCGCGGCATTGAAGTCAACGACGAGACTCTTGGCTTTGAAGCAATTAAAGAAGCTATCTATGGCGAAGGACACTTTCTCGGGTCGCAACACACAATGGATTCAATGCAACGTGATTACTTCTGGCCAAGCACCCTCACAGACAGACAGCAGCCGGCCGTGTGGCAGGAACAAGGAGCCCTTGATATGTGGCAGCGTGCCAATACACAAGTAAGAGAAATACTTGAAAGCCATAAACCAAACTACATTGAAGATAAAGCCAATCGGCTTATTCGGAACGCCTATCCAATATTATTATCTGACTAAGCAACTTATAGATCAATAACTTATAGATCAATGCTACTGCGATTCAGATTGTATTCAAGCTATGACACCCTGATGTTTGCATAATTTTCCCACTAACAAGTGATTTCTATCGAGACCGGATATGCTTAAAAAGGCGTTCAGCCATTTGAAGGATTCAGCCACTCTACTATTAGTTATAACCGGTGCACTGCTGGGCTTGACCTTCCCACTGGGAAAATTGGCAAGTGAAGCATCAATAGACCCACTGGCCTGGGCATGGCTAATTTCTGCTGGAGCAGGAATAGTCTTGTTAATTGTCCAGATATCATCAAGAAAAAACGTACCGTTAAGTAAAAGCTATTTAAAATACTATGGCATTTCTGCTGCTTTCTCATTGCTTATTCCGAATATACTCATATTCAATGTGATTCCAAAATTGGGATCAGGTTTCACAAGCATACTTTTTACCTTATCGCCTATCGC
Organism: uncultured Granulosicoccaceae bacterium; assembly: GCA_937928685.1. GTDB lineage: Bacteria > Pseudomonadota > Gammaproteobacteria > Granulosicoccales > Granulosicoccaceae. The sequence continues at coordinate 44,813 of CALGJU010000106.1, read as the reverse complement.
CACACTTGCACTATCTTCGCTGTGGCAGGTTCGTATGCCATCACGGTTAGGCGTTATTGGTATTGTTGTCGGGCTATTGGGCGCACTCACAGTGACGTTAACACGCGGTGAGATAGACAACCCTGCGAGTCTGAACTGGATATTGGCGGGCCTATGCATACCGATGTCGCTGGCGGTTGGAAATCTTTACCGCACGATGGCATGGCCTAAGGGCTCCGGCCCACTAGAGCTGGCGATCGGCAGCAACTTAGCGGCAGCCATGCTGCTGTTAACACTAATTATAATGCGTTCAGACGCAGCGGCATTTCAAGATTTGCTATCTATTAAAAGCCTCGCTTTAACACAAGTGTTTGTATCGGCTGCTATGTTCAGTGTCTTTTTCCGCTTACAGCAAGTGGGTGGGCCAACGTTTCTAAGTCAGATCGGATACGTAGCAGCAGGTGTTGCGCTGTTTGTCGGAACATTTTTCCTTGAAGAAAAGTATTCCTTCATTACCTGGCTTGGAGCAGCAATTATAGTCGTCGGGATCGGCTTTAGCGTTGTCGCCCAGAAAAAGCACTGAGAACGCCGATCAAGCTCAGCACGTCAACGGCATCCCGACACGTCAGCGAGTGAATCAACCAAAATTGGCGCTCCGTAATTCTGGTGCGATTTTTTCTCAATTTGCAGGTACTATCGATGTTCAACTGCGCTTAACTCCACGGCCGAGCAAAGTGCATAAGACGATGTACAGACACCGTTGTTGAAAGTTCCAACAGGAGAAGGCAAATGAACCAGGATAAGCACATCGAGATCGACCAGAAAATTTATGATTTATATGACGAATACTGTCATACAGAAATGGACCGTCGAACCTTTCTACAGCGTGCCAGCGCTATAACCATTGCCGGTGCATCCGGACTGATAATGGCCCAGGCGCTGCTGCCCAGGTATGCAGAAGCGCAAACCATTTCATTTACCGATGAACGCATTAAAGCCAACTATGTCGACTACGAATCCCCCGGCGGTACCTCCGGTGAGATGCGTGGCTATATGGTAGCGCCGACCACAGAAGGCCCCTTCCCAAGCGTATTGGTAATACACGAAAATCGTGGCCTCAATCCCTACATAGAAGATGTTGCCAGGCGTTTTGCCGCAGAAGGTTTTTTAGCCTTGGCACCAGACGGGCTTTCGCCGGTAGGCGGATACCCCGGCAACGACGATGACGGAAAAATACTTCAGAAAAGCCTTGATCAGGGACAACTCAAGCAAGACATGCTGAACAGTGCCAATTTTTTAAAGAGCCATGCACTGTCATCCGGTAAGTTAGGCGCAACGGGGTTTTGTTGGGGCGGTGGTGCCACCAATTTTCTAGCGGTACAGATGGGTGACGATCTCAAGGCCGGTGCGCCATTTTACGGTGCAGCCCCATCGTCTGAAGATGTAGTGAAAATCAAAGCTTCACTGGCAATACATTCTGCCGAAGACGACAAAAGAATAAACGCCATGTGGCCAGAGTTTGAGTCGGCTTTAACTGCGAATAGCAAGCCTTATGAAAGATATGTTTATGAAGGTACTCGTCACGGCTTCCACAACAACTCTACGCCTCGCTACAACGAAGCAGCCGCAAATCTGGCATGGGAAAGAACCATAGCGTTATTCAAAACCGCTCTAGCTTAGCCAGGAACTGACACTGCGATAACAATTTATCGCAGTGTCATCTCGTAGAAAGTGACACTCAGTCGTGGCGTTGCTACAAGCAAAAGAACTTTTAGTCCGGCAGCAACACCGGGCCGCGTTCACTAAATACTACCTGTACCTTAACACCGGCACCAAAAACCTCATCAACGTTATCGCTAATCGAGAACCACTCTCCGTGGTCAGTGGCCACCACATATTCCATATGGTTGCCAACGTAAGTGCTTTTTCTCACCACGCCCTCTAACGACGGTACGTCGCTTTGCGCTAACAAATGAATTCTGTTTGGACGAACAGCCAGCTTGGCAGGTCCTGCCGACATACCTCTGGAAGACAATTCTAACGACAGATTGCCAAGCGTCACCCGGGCAAGCCCGGTATGTTCATCAACGCTACTGATCTGAACATCCATAATATTGGCCTCGCCGATAAAATCAGCCACAAAACTGTCTGCGGGTTGTTCGTACAAATCACGAGGCGAGCCACTCTGGGCAATACCAGCATTTCGCATGACGATGATACGATCAGACACGGCCAATGCCTCTTCCTGATCATGCGTTACATAAACAACCGTTAGACCAAGATCGGTTTGAAGCTCGCGAATTTCCTCTCGCACCTGGCGACGCAATTTTGCATCAAGGTTAGACAGCGGCTCATCAAACAACAGTACTTGCGGCTCCAGCACCAACGCTCTCGCCACAGCAACACGCTGCTGCTGGCCACCGGAGAGCTCACTAGGCAAACGATCGCCGTAGCCTGCCAAACCAACCAGCTCTAATCCCGTGTTGGTTTTTTCAAGAATATCTTTCTTGTTTAGTTTTGATACCCGCAGTCCATACGATACGTTTTCAAACACATTCATATGCGGAAAAAGCGCGTATGACTGAAATACCATAGACACATCACGATCCGTCGCAGGTAATAGTGTCACGTCTTGTTCGCCAATATATATTGAACCACTGCTGACCATCTCCAAACCGGCAATCATACGAAGTGTGGTTGTTTTTCCACAGCCGGATGGCCCAAGCAAGGTCACCAGTTCACCCGCGTTGACGTGAAGTGATACTTCATCAACAGCCTTTACATCACCACCATATATTTTAGTGACCTGTTTGAATTCGACCGATGCCGCTTTGCTTTTAATGCCGATGTTTGTTGTCATATTCACATAGTCAATATAGACGGGAAATTATACCGTCGGTGTTATTTTCTGCGCCACACGTCGTCCGACTTTGGACTTCCCGACCAACAACTGCATCACCAATACAACCACTAACATTACTACTATTAACGTGGTGCTGTACGCGATAGCTATACCGTAGTCGTTGTTCTCCACACGGCCGATAATGTAACTGGTTGCCATATTATGCTCAGCGCTGACAAGAAATATCACCGCGCTGATCGCTGTCATGGCACGAACAAAACTAAACACCAGTGCCGCGAGAATGGCCGGTTTCATCAGTGGCAATATAATTTCTCTGAACGTACGCCAGGTATTGGCGCCAAGTGTTAACGATGCCTCATCCAGGCTTTTATCAAGCTGAGACATAGAGGCGACACCAGCGCGAATGCCGACTGGCATATTGCGAAAAATAAAACTTAGCACCAAAATGACGCCGGTACCGGTTAACTCTATAGGCGGTACGTTAAACGCCATAATATAGGCAACACCAATGACAGTACCCGGGATGGCGAAGCTGAGCATAGTACCGAATTCAAAGGCATTTTTAGCTGCAAAGTCTTGCCGTACTAACAAGTAAGCTGTAACGAGCCCAACTGCCGCGGTTAACGGCGCAGCTGTTGCGGCGATCCGAAGTGTTGTCCAAAAAGAATCCCACGCTGAGCCACGAAAATGTAGCCCGTTATCAGTCATGGTGACCCCGAAGGCCGTGATATAGTGCTTTAACGTAATAGAATGATCCAGGCCCCATATTTCCACGAAACCGCCGTAGAAAATCATGCCGTAAACAACGATCGTAAAGATGCTCCAAATGGATACCAGAATATAGCTAGGAATCAACACCCGGCGCGGCAGTACCGCTGGAATACCGCTGTCGCCCTTGCCGGTCTGGGTGGTATAAGATTTTTTCCCCAGCCATCGACGCTGTGCATAGAATGCGCTCAACGTGAATATCAGCAACACAATAGCCAGCACCGCAGCCTGGCCCTGATCATTCTGTGCCCCCACAATCGCAAAGAAAATCTCGGTAGACAACACGTCGTAGTTGCCACCAAGAACAAGCGGATTACCGAAGTCCGCCATGCTCTCAATAAATCCGAGTAAAAAAGCATTGGCAATACCAGGTCGCATCAACGGCAACGACACCGTTCTAAACGTCTGCCATCTGGTGGCCCTGAGTGTTTGCGACGCCTCTTCCATGGAAGGTGCGACACCTTCAACCACCCCAATCAACACCAAAAAGGCAATCGGGGTGAATGACAGTAATTGAGCGATGAGAATACCAGGTAGGCCATAAACCCAGCGGGTAGGATTAATACCAAGCAAGTCAGCGACAAAGGTGGTGACTGCCCCGGACAAGCCAAATAAAAGAATAATAGCCAGGCCGATAACAAATGGTGGCGTAATGATAGGCAGTACAGTCAGTGGCCTAAGCAGATGCGCCTGGCGCATCCCTGAGCGTGTTGCCACTAGCGCGAACACCAGACCAAGCAATGTTGTCAGCGCCCCGACACACAATGCCAATACCAGTGAATTCCATGCAACACCGCATGATCGGTTTTCGGTCAGGCAATGCAGCCCCCAGATTTTGCTGCTGAATAATTTAGAAAAGAAAATACCGAATGAATAGTTACCGTCACCATCCTGCACTGCACTAGACAGCATATTCAATACCGGGAACAAAATAAACATGCCCACTAGCGCAATAACGAACCCTATTGCTCCCACAATAAAGACATCACCGTTTACTGCACCTCGTGCCGCTATGCCGGTAGTAAGAAAAAACAGAAAAGAGATGCACACAAGCATCGCGCCATAGCCAAAACCAAACTGCCTGTCACCAAGCTCACCGAATGCTTGAACTAAGAGCTCACTGTTCCAGCCTCGAATACCTATCGCAAAACCCTGCGCTAACATATAAGCGAGACCCAGCGCTCCAGCCAAACAAAGAATCTGGCCGAGCAGTCGGGGGCGTGTGGGTATTAATTTAGAAAGTACAATGCCCAGTAGAGGCAGTGACAACAGCACCGGCACAGGCGAGAGCCATAGCTTTTCACCTTGCAACAACAAAAACAGCGCAGGAGCATAGTCAGTATCGAACGGATAGCCATCTGTGAGCCATTCGAAGCTCCACAGCCCATCGTCAAGTACATACCACGGGAGTACGCAAAACCCGAGCAGGCCAACAAAAAGCCATAACGCGATCGTACGGTTCATGACATATCATTCACCACCCGCCACATGGTGGCGGGTGTGACTCTATTACGAGAGAGCACTTATTGAGACAGTACTGATACCTCGTCGTCCCACTTCTTCAAAAGACGACTGCGCTCGGCTTTAGAACCGTACTTCTTGAAGTCATAGTCGATCAAAGTAAGCTTTGACAGGTCAGGAGCAAGCGGTGAGCTTTCGGCTGTTTTATTGGACATCACCTGATAAGCCTTAACTTCTAAAGACCGTGATTGCACATCAGCAGACAGCGCCCAGTCATAAAACTTCTGGGCGTTCTCAGGGTTACGCGCCCCTTTGACGATACTCATGCCACCAATTTCATAACCGGTGCCTTCACACGGTGCTACTACCTTGATCGGGAAGCCGGTTGCCGCCTGCTTCACTGCATCATGCATAAATACGATACCGATCGTATTCTCGCCACGTGCCGCAGCTTTGATCGGTGCAGAGCCTGATTTGGTGTACTGATTAATATTTTTGTGCAAGCCTTTCATAAATTCAAAGCCTTCCTCTTCACCAAATAATTGCACAATTGTGGCAAGTGTCGTGTATGCGGTACCCGATGAATTCGGATTGGCCATTTGCACATGGCCTTTGTACTCTGGCTTCAGCAAATCTTTCCAGCACGCAGGTACGGGCAGATTGTTGGCTTTTAGTACTTCTTCATTGTAGCCGTATCCAAGAGCACCTGAATAAATACCAATGGTGGCATTACCACCGGACTCCGCCTGTGCAATGGCCCACGGGTGCAGTTCGCCTCGCATTGGGGATTCATACACTTCGGTCAAGCCTTCTTCTGCTGCTTGCAAATGGGGATCACCGGTGCCACCCCACCAGATATCACCTTTCGGGTTGCTGGCTTCGGCTTTGATCTGCGCCAGTGTTTCACCAGAAGACTTGCGTGTCATATTGACTTTAATGCCCGTGGCCTCCTCAAAGCCGGTGGCCATCAACTGGCACCAGTCTTCCTGCGCACTGCAGTAGTAAGTCAGCTTCTCTGCAGCAACAGCATTGCCATTGGCCACGGCAGCGATCGATACCAAAGCGGCACCAAGGTATGTTTTGATTTTCATTTTAACGGTTCCTCCAGTTTGTTAAAAGCAGCAAGCTCAGACTCATTCCGACTGCGACGTTGCTGTGTCATGATGACAGTGAACCACTGTGGATGTAAACCACAGGTTCACGAGTTCGGCGCAGCCGCAACAGATGCACAACCTCATATCTATGATCATCACTTTCCCGATCACAATCAATACCGTCACTTGACCGAGCTCAGGGAAACGCCCACAAGCTTGACTTTACAATCGATACAGCGTGAACCCTCGGGCTGGTCGCCAACTCATAAGTTTCGAACAGAACTCACAAAACAAGCCCCATGCGATTCGGGAATAGCCCAGACCGTCGCTACCCCTAATTGGTGGTGAAGGAATTACCTTCACAAGAAATCACCAATTGGCCGATCAATGTAGTTCAAAGGATTAAGATGAAGTGAAAAGCGTATGGGCGCAATTAAAAACTCGCATCTTTTGGCGAATTTCGGCCGGGCTATTTACCAGCATATTGCTGATCGAAGTAGTTCTGCTGGTGTACTCCTGGTTTAATGAAAGAGACCGCTTGCTCGAAGGGCTTGACGAAAACCTGTACACCATTTCTGCATCACTTGATCCCGCTAACCCCATACCCCAGCTCAACAAACTGGTTAGCAACCTTGACGGAAGCACTAGGTATCCGGTAACAGGGTATGTCCATGTGTCATTATCCGGCCAACGTTCAGCGGTCGGAACCTCAACCACCATGGATCAACAAGTGAGCCCTCAGAACCCGACCCGGTATAATGGTTCTGACAGTGAGTACATTCGTTTCTTTTCCATCGACCCGCAACTTTTACCACAAAACAGCCAAAAGCTATGGTTGAGCGTCGATACCAGCTGGCTAAGCCAATACATGCAGGATTACGTTCTACGTATCCTCGGTATGATTGTGTTGATCAGTCTTTTTGTCACCGGTGCCTGCCTGATATTTTTAAAACCTCTACTCATCAACCCGCTTATGCGGCTTGATCGCCTGTTGGTTCGCAGCCAGACTTTGGGCATTAGAAACGCAGACGCCGAGTCACTTGACTTAAAGCGCACCGATGAACTAGGAAACGTTTTTCGCTCCTTTAATCTATTGCGAAGCCAACTCGTGGAGGCTGAGGCCAACTCAAAGACAACCAAGCGGTTCGAACAATTTGCTAATATGGGGGCACACTGCTTTTGGGAGGTGGATACCAAATACACTTTCACCTACGTGACTGGTGATACCCAAAGGGTACTTTCGCTTAGTCCCGAGCAGGTGGAAAGCAAGCCGTTTAACTGGTTGCTGTCAGAACTGAAAGACCGGGTGCCCGACGCACACTCTATCAAAAGCTGCCTGGAAAACAGCGGTTTCTGGGAAGGCAGTATCCTGCCTAAAGCCAACGAGCCCGGTAAACAATTAACCGTCAGGATTTTCTCAGAAGCCTTTCTAGACAGCTACGGCAACGTGGCGGGTTTCAGAGGGACAATTAAAGACGTCAGCACTGAAGTTGAGCTCGCCAGAGAGCTTACCTACCAAGCGACACACGATGAGTTAACGCAGCTCTACAATCGACGAGAGTTTACCATCCGGTTTCAACAATGGATTGATACTCCGGACATTAGCGGAGACGGCTTTCATCTGCTCGCCCTCGATCTTGACCGTTTTAAATATGTCAATGACACCGCAGGGCACGCAGCGGGTGATGCGTTGCTAAAGTCAATATCGGAAAAACTAACAGAATGCGTGGAAAAACAGGACCTGGTCGCACGAGTCGGCGGTGATGAATTTCTAATTCTTATTCACCCAGGCTGCGACCGGAATCGCGCAAAACAGATCGCTGAAGATATTCGATCCACCATCGAAAATTACCGACTTATCTGGGGAACTCAAACCTACAGCGTATCTGCAAGTCTCGGCTTAGCCAGATTTACAGAAGATCTTTCAACAGTCGAGGCCTTATCTGTCGCCGCAGATACTTGTTGCATGGCATCCAAACAAGCAGGTAAGAATCAACTGAAAGTGTACGGTGAAGATGATATCTCCTCCCTCATCATTGATGGCGAATCCACATGGGTCGCACTAATTTTGAGTGCGCTCAAATATGATCGCTTCACACTGTTCCGGCAGTCAATTGTTCGGGTTGATCAAACTGAAGAGGAGCATTTTGAAATATTGCTAAGAATGCAAAACGAAGAGGGCGGGTATTATAATCCTGGTGATTTTCTACCTGCGGCTGAGCGCAATCATCTAATGCCGAGAATAGATAAATGGGTTATTGAGAACGCCTTTGATTGGCTTGCAGATCAAGAGATACCTGCACATTCAAAATACTGCGTTAATGTTAATCTTTCTGCAGTTTCTCTGTCAGACAATGATTTCCAAGACTATCTACTTGACCGTGTTTCAAAGAATACAAACTATAACCACTTGATCTGCTTTGAAGTCACTGAATCTTATGCCATTGGCAACCTTAAAAAAACGGTAGCATTGCTCAAAGCGCTGAAAGAATATAACTGCCGAATCGCACTGGATGATTTCGGCACGGGGTTTTCTTCACTGCTACATATTCGTGAGCTTCCGCTTGACTATATTAAAATCGATGGCGTATTCATTAAAGACATCACCAACAATGAACTCGACCAGGCAGTAGTCAAAAGTGTCGCAGACATTGCCAAGGTGTTTGGTGTGCAAACCGTCGCTGAATATGTGGAGTCAATGGAAACTCTTAAAATTCTGCAGGATTTAGGCATTGACTACGCACAAGGCTTTCTATTTTCAAAACCTGAGCAACTCATCACACCACTGAACTCAAACATCACGCTAAAGGCAGCGTAGCAAATAAACTCTATTTCTATCTCCCCTTCTTTCTGCATGTAGCCACCCGGTATCCGGACATGCGCATTTAAGCATGAACGACAACGCCCATAGATCGACCGCCTTGAATCGCTACCGTTTTTCTGCCTATAGCCGCCCGGTGTTCACGGGATTACCCCTTTAGAGCTTACTGACAAAATGTGTCAGCGCTTTACACCTGTTTCTTTTGCCGCAAAAGAACACCAGCACGGTAATGACATCTCCGAGATGATCAACCCTGAAAGTCATTCACGCTATACACTACTCGCATCTACAAAATTTGAATTGAACGGCTTGCTGCAAGCTTGATCAAACACTGAACCGGGAAACACGATTACCAGTAAGATGGCTATAAAAACCTACGGACTCTCTTTCATGTCACGGTGGCAATCTGCCCTGCACTCCGCGCTCAGTGGTGAGCATCAGCAAAACGACCCTACTGTGGACAACCTCAGCACCGACCATCCCTCAATGATTGCCAGCTGTGAGGCATGTGGCGCCCTTGAGGAGGCAATGGCCAACGGCGATACAAGTGTTGATATCGCAGAAGTCATCTCTAAAGGATCGTTAGTCTCAAAGTGTGCCCACCTTTATGTTGGGCTTGCCGCGGCAAAATTTACTGGCGACACAGCACGGGTTCGCGAACTTGAATCGGAAATACGATATTCAGTGTGTGATCCACTGTGGGCAAAAACCCTTTTAGAATTCGATAACAATCACTCGCCTATTCCCTACCGTCACTATAAGTCACTTGACGATTTTGTATTGCCGATCCTACCGCAGCAAGCAAAGATTGCGTTTGTGTCAGACTGGGGAACCGGTACACCACTGGCACATAACGTAATGAGATGCATCAGTGAACAGAATCCAGACATAGTCATTCATCTTGGTGATGTTTACTATTCCGGCACAAAAAAGGAGATGAGAGATCATTTTCTTACAGTCGTCAGGAAGTACCTACCAGAGCAGACTCGCGTGTTTAATCTTGCAGGAAACCACGATCTCTACGCCGGTGGCGCTGGTTATTACTGGCTACTGGATGAATTAAATCAACCAGCCAGCTACTTTTGCCTTCGCAATGATCACTGGCAGCTCCTCTCCATTGGCGCACCACCTGAGGTGGGTGGTCCACAGTCCGCACTATCAGCCATTCCTGCCATTGAACCCAAAGAGGTCGATTGGCATCATCATAAGTTAAAAACCGCCGACGGTCGCAAGAGTGTGATGTTGTCGCACTACCAGCTGTTTACCGCATCTGGAAATATTGGAAGAACAAAAAACAATGAGCCATTAGCGCTCAACCCCGTGCTGTATGAAGCCTTTAAAGAACAGATACCCCACATTGATCTATGGCTATGGGGACACGAACACAACCTGATCGCTTTTGAACCCTACGCCGGCCTGCAAAAAGGTCGCTGTATCGGCTCAGGGGCAATACCCGTCGCCTTACTTTGGCAGCCCTACAAGCAGCTACCGAACCTAGCTATCCCTGAGCACATCGGCAGCGCGCCCCGAATCAACCTTGATTGCCAACTCGATCACGATGGTGATCACTATTATCATGCGTTCGGCATATTAAAGCTGGATGGCGCAGACGGACAAATGAACTATTACCAGGTTCCCGGAGTCGAAGGTGACGCAGAAATCATCTATTCGGAAACCATTTGATGAGCACACCCTACGATATCGTGATTATTGGCGCTGGCGGCGGTGGTATTACCGCCGCATTTGAGGCGCAGCGTCGCGGCGCTAAAGTCGCTCTTTTAGAGAAATACAAAATTGGTGGAGAATGCACACATTCCGGCTGCGTACCATCAAAGGCTTTCATCGATGTAGCGAAGCACCTGCATATACTTGAAACGGTAAGCGATCACGGTCTACACCCGGTAGACACCAGCAACGCGTTCGATTTTAAACGCGCCATGGAACATGTAAAAAGTATTATTGACGGCGTCTATGCACACGAACAGCCAAAACGCTTTAACGACCTTGGCATTGACACCTTCATTCATGAGTCCGGTGCCAGTTTTAAAGATGCCAACACCGTGGAAATTGGTGATCACACCATCATCGGCAAGCACTTCATCATCGCCACCGGATCAGGCCCCAGGCTGCTTCCGACGGAAGGAGATAACCCGGTAGAGTTTCTTAATAACGAGAACTTCTGGGCGCTACGCGAACAACCCGAAAGTATCGCTTTTCTCGGCGCGGGGGTGATCTCTGCAGAGCTTGGACAATCTCTGGCCAGATTTGGCACCAAAGTTACAATGATCGATAGAAACGATCGTATCCTCGCCGCCGTTGACCCGGAAATCGCTGACCACTTGGTTCAACACTTTGATGAAATGGGCATCAATATAATGACCAAAGCAGACGCCAAAGTATGCTCCGCAAGCCGGGACGGAAAAATCTGTATCGATATAGAGCAAGATGGCAAGATGCAGAAACTATCAGTTGATCAACTCTTTGTCGCGATTGGGAGAGTACCGAATATTAATGGGCTTCACCTGGAGGCCGCTGGCATAGAGTTTAGCCGCCACGGTGTCACTGTTGACGACCGGCAACAAACCTCCGTGCCACATATCTATGCCGTGGGGGACGTCGCATCACGTGCAAAGTTCAGTCATGTGGCAAACTACCAGGCTGAGCTTGTTGTCAGACACATCTTAAACAACGAAGACAGGGCCACTGATTTAACTGCATTACCCTGGGCCATTTTCACTGATCCGGAGATCGGTCACGTAGGCCTCAGTGAGGCACAGGCAAACGAACAATATGACGGCGTACAAACATTTAAGGTAGATGCTGCCACCGACCGCTTTATCACAGACAGTAAAACCGGCGGGTTTATCAAGGTGATTATGGATAAAGAGAATACTATTCTCGGTGCTACCGGGATTGGTGCGCATGCCGGTGAATGGGTGCAGTTAATGACACTGGCGGTGAAGCATAAGTTACGTGCAGAAGATATTGCCGATACCATATTCGCCTACCCGACCTATGCTGAAGTAGTGAAAAAATCGTGCTCCCGCTTTCTGCGTACTAAAATGTAGCTGCACTGTGAATGCTCCGGCTGTCAATACGAACTGAACCACGATCACTCTGAGAGAAAAGCAAATGACTTGTTACGCAATCGGACACATCACCGTGACCAACATGGAGGGTTACAAGGACTACGCTGCTAAAGTACCTGCAACTATTGCGGCCCACGGGGGAAAATATCTGGTTCGCGGTGGCGCATGCAAAGATGTAGAAGGCAGCATGCCGCATGATCGACACGTTGTGCTTGAATTCCCCAGCAGAGCTGCACTGGAGGGCTGGTATAACTCTAGCGAGTATCAAGCTATTCTTAAAATACGACTGGCGAATTCTGAAGGCGTAATGACCACTGTCGATGGCTTTGAGGGCTAGTCGGGTTGTACTCACCATATTTTTCTGCATACCACTCTGCTGTTTCAGCATTCCACTGACTTACCTACCCCTTCCAACGAGTGTTCGATCCACCTGCTCCAACGCCACCAGTTGATAATATTCCACACTTTTAGCAATATAAATTTATTCCACTTTCAAGAAAATACGCTCAAAAAAACGCCCGACCTGAGAAACTCAAGCCGGGCGTCAGTGAACAACAACTACGTGTTACTTAGCAGCAAGCTGCTCCGGAATCTTAAAAGTCCAGACAGAACCGCCCTGGTTAAGGTAGCTAACAAACTTCGCTACTTCACCACCCCACAGTGGTACAGCACCACCCCAGCCAGTCACGATAGTAAGATACTGCTCACCGTCCTGCTCCCAGGTAATTGGAGATGAAACAATGCCGGTACCTGTCTGGAACTTCCAGAGCTCTTCACCGGTTTCATCATCAAAGGCTTTAAGGAAGCCTTCAGGTGTTCCAGTAAAAACCAGACCGCCTGCAGTGGTTAATACACCACCCCACAATGGCGCTTTGTTTTTGTATTCCCACTTAACTTCACCAGTGGCCGGATCCATGGCTTTCAAAGAACCAATATAGTCATCAAAGATTGGCGTAATGGTAAACCCTGCCCCTAAGTATGCAGCGCCTTTCTTGTAGGTAACCGGCTCATTCCAAATATCCATACCCCATTCGTTTGAAGGAATGTAGAACAGGCTGGTGTCTTGTGAGTACGCCATTGGCATCCAGTTCTTGCCACCAAGGAAGCTTGGTACGGCAAAGATTGACTTACCCTTTTTACCATCAGCAGACTCTGCAGGGTTACCAGGACGATTCTCAGGATCCCAGATCGGACGACCGTTTTCGTCTATACCTTTTGCCCAAGTGATGTTTTTCACAAACGGCTTGGCAGAGATGAAGTCACCGTTGTTGCGATCAAGTACGTAGAAGAAACCATTTCTGTCCGCTGTAGCACCGGCTTGAATGGTCTTGCCGTCCTTTTCCATATCAAACGATACGAACTCATTAACGCCGTCATAATCCCAGCCGTCATGAGGAGTGGTCTGGAAACCCCACTCTATTTCACCGTTTTCAGGATTGATGGCGATTCGCGATGAAGTCCACTTGTTGTCACCAGGGCGCAGGTAGGAATTCCATGGCGCCGGGTTCCCGGTACCAAAGTAGGCAAGTTTGGAAGTAGGATCATAAGTACCGCCTAACCACGGAGCACCACCACCGTTCTTCCACATGTCACCTGGCCAGGTTTCGTTTTCTGTACCAGTCATGGTGGTTTCAACGCCATTCATAGTACCCATATGGCCTTCAATCACGGGACGTGTCCACACCAGATCACCGGTTTCAGGGTTACGTGCCTGCACTTCACCCACCACACCGAATTCACCACCGGAGTTACCCGTGAGGAGCAGGGGACCGTGCGCATCAGTTGGAACTATCAAAGGCGCTGCCGTGTAGGAATAACCCGCTTCGAAATCAGCGATTGTCTTACGCCAGACAACCTTGCCGGTTTTTGCATCTAGCGCGACGATCTTCGCATCCAGGGTGCCGAAAAACACTTTGTCACCAAGGATCGCAGCTCCACGGTTTACAACGTCACAGCAAGGCAATATGCCTTCTGGCAAACGTGCGTCATACTGCCAAAGCTCATCACCAGTAGCGATGTCAATTGCCCACATACGGCTGTAGGAACCGGTGACGTACATGACACCGTCTTTAATCAACGGTTGAGACTCCTGACCACGCTGCTTCTCACCACCAAACGAGAAGGACCAGACAGGAAACAGGTTTTTGATATTGTCTTTGTTGATGGTTGCCAACGGACTATAGCGCTGACCACGGGGTCCTAAGCCGTAAGAGACGATATCATCGGTACTGGCTTGATCGCCTACGATATCTGAAATGCCCACCATATCGGCGTTGGCTGATGTTGCTAACCCGCCGCTCAGCGTGATTGCGCTGGCTATCGCGAGTACTTTGAAATTCTTCTTCACTAGTATTCCCCCAATGGAATTGAACAAGGTTTGGTATACAGCTGTGTTTATACTACCGCAATCTGCGGCCAGTGGCACCCTATTCACACCTGCGGTGGCGTCAATGAGATTGAAGGATTTTATGCACACGAATGCGGTGGAATCTTAGTTGGATAGGCTGTTTTTTTATACGATGAGGTAACTGAGGGTTTTGAGGGATTGGCGTGCTTGTCGGTGGATCAATGGTGACGCTTTGCGGGCTTGATCTGCTTGCTTGTGAGGTGGGTTTCCTGGTGTGTGGCACTTGTGATCCGCTCGCTTAAGCTTCGGGCTTCCTGATGTGGGTATTGATCCGCTTGCTTACGCGTCGGGCTTCCTGACGTGCGAATTGGTCCGCTCGCTTACGCGTCGGGCTTCCTGATGTGGACTTGGTCCGCTTGCTTACGCGTCGGGTTTTCTGATGTGGAATTGGTCCGCTCGCTTACGCGTCGGTTTTTCTGATGTGGAATTGGTCCGCTCGCTTACGCGTCGGGCTTTCTGACGTGCGAATTGGTCCGCTTGCTTACGCGTCGGGCTTCCTGATGTGGGGTTCTGCTACTTCATTTCAATTAGTGGCATTAGTTCGTCTTCGAAGGCCAGATACAGGTGCACCACAGAGCGTTGGTATTCTGTCTCTACCACGTCAAGGGATTTGAATCGCGGTGGTATCGGTAAGCTCATCGCTTCGTTCATGGTCAGGCCACGGGACGCGGCGTCAGTCATGGCTTGCCGCAGCCAGTCCAGGTAGTCACCGGTTTGTAGCAGTGAATCTCCGGCTTTGTCGTGCAGACCATGGCCCGGCAGGATAAGCTCTTTGTCCAGCGATGCAATGGTTGTCAGTGATTCTTGCCAGACTCCAATGTCAGCATGTGGCGTGGTGGGTGCGCGATTAAAAAACGCCAGATCACCGCTAAACACCACCCCGGTTTCGTCATCACGAATGACCAGATCGGCACTGGTGTGGCCACTTAGATAATAGAGAGAGAAACGCCTTCCGCCTATCTCTTCAAACTCTGCTTCAAGCGCTGTGCCCGGCGCGGTGGTTCGTGTACCGCGCATCCAGTCTCCTACCAGACGGTACATATTATCTGTAAACCCGTCCCCTTCAGCAATGATGTTATCAATCACTTTTTGCGGTGCCGCAATGACTGAATTTTCAAACACCTGATTACCAAGAAAATGGTCTGGATGATGGTGGGTGTTGTACACCCTCAACACCGGTTTGCCTGGTATGGTTTTTTCTATCAGTGCAAGCAATGCTTCACCGTAACGACGTGATGGGCCAGTATCGATCACCACAACACCATCCGGTACTTCAATAAACGCAATATTGACTATATTGCCGCCATTCTCAAGCGTGAAGTACTCGGTGCGGCCATGGACCGCCCAGGTGCCGCTGGCAATTTCTGTAGCTGCCAAATCATAGGCAAGCTTGTTGGCGTGCACTGCACCACAACAGGCGCAGGCAACTCCACCGGCAAGTAAGCCAAGCACTTGGCGTCGATTGTACGTATTCACCGCCTGTGCAGATTTTTTAGATAGGGCCATTAGTTGTCAACTGTGGCAGGAACCACCAGAGGGAACTCAAATTCATTGCCTTCTGTATCTCGTGCATACACAAGCAATTCGGTAATGCCATCGGACACCAATGGTTTAATGGTGAGCGTCGGGTTTTCACTAATGGGTTCAAACAATTCAAGATTGGCCAATGCAATTCCGTCAGCTGACTTGACTTCAACCTTGCTCATGTAAAACACAGGTATTCCCGCTGCTAAGCCGGTATCCATAGGATGGCGCATACGCAGTGACAACCGGGCCAGATCAAGTGACTCGCGACGCGTAATAGCCCGCGTTTGTCCCAGTGTTTTATACCAGTCATTGTTGCCGTGTGCCAACGCCGGTGCTGTACACCCACCGCCCGCTGCGCCAACATTCACACCGTTGACATGCCACACCCCGTCACTGGTTCGAACTCCAACGCGAATCGGTGTCGATTGCTCAAGCTTTACCCGAAAGCCGACAAACGGCTGTGCACGCACCGGATGCAACGTAAGAATGTGAGGAATAGGATTAAGATCAGCAAGCGCGACAATCTCAACCACATTTTCAAGTTGTGTCGCATCGACCGTAATGGGTACTTGCATTTGATCTTCAGCATCATGCGGCGCGCGTACGATGACACGCTGATCAATGACTATTTCACCAGGGAAAAAACGCTTGGCCATATTCTCCCACATCACTGAATTCAGCGGGTCGGCCGGTAGTTCATAAGCACTGACCATAGAGCTCACTGATAACAGCAGTACAACGCAACCATTTCGTAGAGAACTACTTAATTTACCCTGACGCATTTTCTCTCCTGCTTGTTTTTACCGCTGTTGCCTTACAATGAATGCTCGGTGCTAATATTCCGGCGCCTGAAATGAAACCCCGTATTTAGCAGAGATTTTTGCAAGTTCACCCGATTCTGCCAGTTCGGTCAACACATCCGCTAAGGCATAACCCAGATCACGACTATCGTGTTTGATACCAATTCCCACAGGCCAGCTTTTACGCACGATCCCGGGCATGGGCGGCTGAAATATTTTTGATTCAATCCCCGTGGCCTTATGCGCTATCCACTCGGTCTGCGCTTTTGACCCCATCGCCGCGGGCACCTCTGCTTTTGAATATAGATCTATGACGTCTGCAAAGGTTCGGCCACGCCGGATCGACTGGTGCAATTTTCCACGAAACGCGTTTGACAGAAAGAAATCCCCGGCGGTATCGACCTCTACGGCAATAGGTTTATTTAGAAACCGACCGAAGGTTTCAAGCACAGGCATTATCGCCACATTGGTCACTACCGCCATCTCTTCTAAAAAATAAGGCGCCATCAGCACGATAAATTCATTGCGTACATCAAGTTCACGGTCATACGGAACATGCATCATGACATCTGCAAATTTGCGATGTATCAGATCGCCTTTCCATAGATTGACACGCAAATCGTCATCGACATTCTCATCTGCACCGCGAACAAGAAACCTGACTTCTACATCAAGGCTCTTTCCGAAGTGGCGCGCAATGTCCACATCAATTCCGGTGGGCTCACCGTTTTCATCTTTCCACGAGTAAGGCGCGTAATCTTTATAGACAAAAACGGTAATGAAGCCGCTATCTGTCACCTCATCCAGCGGGCGCGCCTGCAATGCCATAGAGTGCAGGCCGATAAAAAGTGCAAATAACGATGAGATAATTTTCACTGGAATTACTTAGGCCTGCTTTCAATATAAGAGCGTATCGCCCACATGGCTTCCTGACTTAACAGTTCTTCAAACGGCGGCATTTTGTAAGCGCCGTTTTGGCTGTAGCCCTTGCGAACTCGCTCCATATACCATTCATCTCCAAAAACACCGTCTTCCAGCATGCGAAGATCCGGTGCAATACCACCAGAGATCGCTTCTAAACCATGGCACCTTGCACAATTGGAGTTATAGCCTGAAGCACCGATTTTAATCGAAAGCTCATATTGTTCGCCGCCAATCAGTCGGTACGGGTTTTCTTCCACATACTCCTCGCCAATTGCTTCCAACCCTTCAGTATCTACGGCTTGCGGTTGAACATCACCGTGGCCGTGACTGACACTGACCAGGGCCAATTGTGCAAGTCCTGCTACCAGCGCTGCGACTACAGAAATTTTTAAGGTTGGCTGTAGAAATTTTCTAATCATATTTTTTACACGCTTAATCTAAAGGAAATAAATCGGTCTGAGTCTATCTTAGTAGACCTGACCCGCTACTGTATAGCGACCTATGGCATTCAATACGTCAATAGTTGCCCGGAATCACGCTAATCCACCGGGGATGCCGCACCGCTGGCGTAGATATCCTCGCGGATCTGTTCAATTGTCCGTCGATTGCGGTTTTTTCTATCTACGGTAATTTCATACTCACTCACCACCCGGGAAGGAGAGCCGGAAAAGAACAGAATGCGATCAGAAAGCTCAATCGCCTCCAACAGATTGTGGGTCACCATCAGTGCCGTACATGATCTTGCCGCCCACACTTGCATCAGTAATTTTCTGAGTCTGCCAGCCGTTTCATCGTCTAACGATACAAAAGGTTCATCAAGAATTAATACTGAGGGCTTTACTGCAAAAGCACGTGCAAGCCCTACTCGACGAGCCAGACCCAGAGACAGCTCGGCCGGATAAAAATCACGATGTTCCGTCAACGCCAATTCTGCGAATAGAGTATTGAGTTCAGTGTCGTCTACCGATTTAAGCGCAAGCCGTACATTCTGCTCTACGGTACGCCACGGTAGCAGTCGCGGCTCTTGAAACACGGCAGATATCTTGTGTAGATGGCCAGACGCATCAGAAGTTTTTATCACGCCATCAAACTCGGTTTCCAAACCCAGAATGCAACGCAGCGTTGTGGTTTTACCGCAACCGGAGGGACCAACAATACTGGTGAAAGAGTTTTGCGCACAATTGAAATGTAAATCACGCAATACTTCAAGCGCCGCCCCTTCACTAGAGCGAAAACCCATTGAGTTGATATTGACATCAAGCATGCTTTGCCCGCCAACGCCTTGAGTACTTTTCAAGTGGCTGCAACAACAAATATTCCACTGCCAACATCACTACAACAAACACCAGCGTGTAGGCCAGAATTGTCGCGACATCAAACAATTGAAAATACAAATGGATTTGAAAACCGACCCCGTTTGAGCGCCCGAGCAATTCAACCACCAATACTATTTTCCATATCAGTGATATACCGGATCGCGTGGCAGCAGCAAAAAAAGGCTGCAACTGTGGCAGAACCACATGCCTCAGCATCTGCCATCTGGAGAACCGAAACACCTTTGCCATTTCTGCTAACTGTGGCTCAAGCGATTTTGCGCCTTCACGGATAGTGACAATCACATTGGGAATTTTATTTAGTGCCACAGCACCAATGGCGGCGGCCTCGTTTAAACCAAACCAGATATAGCTTAGAACAATAATGACCAACGCTGGAATATTAAGAAAGAAGATCACCCAGGGATCAAAAAAGTGATTTAACTTCCGGCTGCGGCCCAACAGTATGCCGATGGCAGAGCCAATGGCCATGGCAACAACAAACGCTGCTGCCACGCGGGCAAGTGTTGCCCCCATATGGAAAAACATTTCTCCGCTGCGCACTTCAGTGACAATAGCACT
The DNA here is from genome assembly GCA_937928685.1 of uncultured Granulosicoccaceae bacterium. GTDB lineage: Bacteria > Pseudomonadota > Gammaproteobacteria > Granulosicoccales > Granulosicoccaceae. The sequence continues at coordinate 25,185 of CALGJU010000106.1, read as the reverse complement.
TGCCACCTGCAGCGGCGACGGCAGGCTTCGGCTCTGCGCAAACCAGGCAAAGACAGCCCACACCAACAGTAAGCCGCCTACAGAAATCAACCACGCCGGTAGCCGACCACCTGCGATTCGACCCATTAACAGTTCAATCGCACAGTGTTCAATGACATGGCTTCAGTAATAAATCGCTAGTTTTGCTCTTCAAGCTGCGGCCAGTAAGTGCCTTCCACCATAACCGGAGATTTGCCCACCAGCTTTTCACCACCAAGTTCAGCCAACACTTTGTACAACTTACCTGCGTCTGCAATCTCGTCTGCGATCGGCCGTACAGGGATTCCCTCACGAAAGCGATCTCTAAGCGTGGTGAGTGCTGCACCTTTGTCTTTTATTGCCCCGCTACTACCAAGACGCGCCCATTCATCATCAGACGACTTCAACAGCGCCTTAGTATCACGTGATGCCTGTATAAAACCTTTGGCGGCTTCCGGGTTGTTGGCAGCCCACTCATCTGCAAAGACATAACCAATGGCGGAGACCGGCCCGGTGGAACCCAAAGTGGCGGCAGCATCTTCAGCACTGACAAGACGTTGAAATCCATCAGCTTCCAGTCTTGCGCAGTAGTGCCAGTAGTTGAGCATTGCGTCTAGTTCTCCCTGACGTGTCTTTTCTGCCAGCAGGGGTGGTGCACCAAAGGCGATCTCATTTTCCGCTTTTAAGTCAAAACCGTGTTCCTGTTTGGCCATGCCCTGCAAAAGTAACCAACTCTTGTCTAACGGGCCACCGGCAACACCGATCTTCTTGCCCTTCATATCTGCGAGCGATGTAATACCGCTGTCTGAACCCACCATGATGGCGCCAACAGAGGAGGAGTAAGGCGCGAAAGTGAGTTTGGCCCCATCAGCACGCTGGCGCGAGACCCACAACCAATCTGCAACTATGACATCTACTGCGCCGCCCTGCAGCGCGATACGAGTAGCATCACCACTTGCAAAGGGTACAATTTCAACTTCTACACCGTTGGCTTTATCGAACTCGCCATGGCGCATTGATTTAAGTTCCCAGTTCACGGTACCAAACTTCAACACCCCGACCTTCACCGGAGTATTGTCCGCTTGTGCCACGTGAAGCGGCATAAGCGTGCTGGCCGCGACCAGCAGGCCACAACCTAAGACCCGGGTTAGGCAGTTTATCTTTTTCTTGAGCTGCAGTGCTAAAACCGATTTCATGAAATTTCTCCTAGATTTGATTTATCCTATCTCGGGACAGCACAACGGGTAAAGGTAAAACATCAAAATACAGATGCGAAATCATCAACACTCCTGGGCAGCATTCATCACCGCTCTGTTGCTGGCTTTTAGCACACCGCAAATCGTCATCGCGGGTGACCCGCCAACGACTGAGCCTCCTGTCAACCCCAGACCACACAGCAGCGCCTCTGCGATTGACTCAAAGTTGCCACGCGGGGTCGATACAAACACCGGCTTTCGCATGAATCGCTATCGCGGGCCGGTTCCAGAGACCAATCCAGGAACAGAAGTCGTCAGTACCAGCCGGGCATTTCAGCTCTTCAATACAGGCCAGGTTGTGTTTATTGATGTCTTCCCACCGCGCGGCCTCGGCGCCGATCCCATCGATGGTCACTGGATAACCAACGAATCGCACCAGAATATAGCGGGCTCTACCTGGTTACCTGAGGTCGGGCGCGGGCACCTCGAGCAAGAACACATCGACTATTTCGAACGAAACCTTACACTTTTAACTAATAACGACATGCAAACCCCGTTACTCTTTTACTGTACCGCTGACTGTTGGCAGAGTTGGAATGCCGCGCGACGCGCATTGCAGTGGGGCTACGAAAATATTTTCTGGTACCCTGACGGCACCGATGGATGGCTGGAACAAGGCCATCCCCTCGTTGTGGCTGAACCGGTCAATTTCTTTGGTGAGGATTATTGAATCATCGATTGGTAAAAGTTACCAGTGCGCGGATAATAAGCCGTATAAGATGACCAGTACATTAGGGGCACAACGCACGTGACAATTTCAAACCAACACCCGCCGCCTGTGCCATCGACCGCGGCGCTATCGCTGCCTGCCAGCGACACTGTATTGCAGCAGTTCAGCGCCGTACGCCACTCGATGAAACAGCGCTTGGTGGGCCACGAAAAACTGATTGAAAGATTACTGGTCGCCGTAATCACTGGCGGCCATGTATTAATTGAAGGCTCACCAGGCCTTGCCAAAACCCGCACTGTTAATACCTTTGCAGCTCTGCTCAACGCCGACTTCGTACGAATACAAGCCACCCCTGATTTATTACCTGCCGACCTGACAGGCACCAACGTCTATCAACAACACCAGGGCACCTTCACTTTTATACCGGGGCCGTTGTTTAACAACGTGGTGTTGGTGGATGAAATTAACCGCGCTCCGCCAAAGGTGCAAAGCGCCCTTCTGGAAGCGATGGGAGAAAAACAGATTTCAGCCGCGGGCAACACCTATCCGCTGAAAGATCCGTTTATAGTTGTCGCCACACAGAACCCGATTGAACACGAAGGCACTTACCCGCTGCCTGAAGCACAGCTCGACCGCTTTATGTTTTTTGTCAACGTGGCAATGCCTGGCCCCAAATTAGAACATCAGATACTCGATCTGGTACTCAATGAAGACGCCGCAAACGGCAATCTCACGGCTGACTCTCACCTTCAACCTGCTGACATCGCTACCGCAAGACAAGCCGCACAAAGCGTGTTCATCAGTGATGCAGTACGCGGTTACATTGTACGCCTGGTGACGGCCACCAGAGGCTACGGCCTGGCCGGTCGCGAAGCCGATACAGTAGAGCACCCGTCAAGCCCCAGAGGGTCTATTTTTCTCGCCCGCGCCGCGCAGGCACGAGCCTGGCTTGACGGTCGCGATCACGCCACGCCGGAAGACATTGCCGTTCTTGCGCCAGACATACTCAGTGGCCGTATAGTTCTGAATTACCACGCGCAAGCACAAGGCGTCAGTACCAGACAATTGGTTCACAGAATTCTGGACAACACTGCAGTCGTATAATCATGGCAAACGAGGCACTGCAAAACCACGGTACCTCACTCGCGTTGCAGACGCTGATAGAAGCACGCTTCAACATTCTTCGGCAACGCACAGCGGGACATATCGGTCGTAGTGACTTTCCGGGTCAGCGGACGGGTCCTAGGCGTGGCCAGGGTCTTGAGTTTATCGACCTGCGTCAATACAACAGTGGCGATGATGTCAGACATATAGACTGGAACGTCACCGCACGAAGCAACGAACCCTATACCCGGCTGTATCGTGAAGAACGCGAGCACGTCTCCACCGTGGTGGTAGATCTGCGACCCTCCATGTTCACCGGCAGCGTCTGCTTGAGAGCGGTCAGCGCAGGGTGGTTAGCAGCCGCTGTACTATGGCAGGCCAGCTATGCCGGTGACCGATGTGCTGCCATGGTGATCTCGTCAAACGGTGTGCAGTCGTCACGTCCCACCGCGGGCAATACCGGTGTACTGCGAGCACTTGAGTTAATCGCGAGTGAATTCGCTGCACACTCCGATAACAACGCCGATCAAACCGCCCCCCCTTTGTCTGATCTGCTTGAGCTGATCAATCAACGAAGCAGGCAGTCCGGCAGTTATTTCTTTTTTTCAGGCTTTGACACCCAGCAAGATCAGCGCTGGCATCACTTGCTTCCAGCCACCGCAATGACCGGACAGATGAAGGCCATCCTGCTGCTTGACCCGCTGGAGTTAACCGGCCTGCCGCCTGGCGAGTATCGCTATAAAACCGCAGCCCGCCATAACACCACAACAATCAACCGCGCCAACCATGCTGAACTGGCGCGCGCTTTGGAAAGCAATATTCAACAACGCAAGCGACAGTTTAAAAACACCGATGTACCGCTGGAATCTGTCTCCACAACTATTGGCCCCGAATCATTACTGGCAACGCTACAACAAAGAGCATGGCTGTAATGGACGATCTCGATGCCACACAATTGTTAGCGCTGGTTCGGGACATCCACCTGCCCACCGCACCACCAGTGCCGCCTGTCTGGCCAATGCTACTAGCAGGCATGTTGATACTGCTGGCACTTACAGCGATATTTTTTTCGCGCCACCGCAAGCGTAACACCTGGGCTTCACAGGCACGTAGAGAGCTCAAGGCGATAGAACAAAGTGGCAGCGTACACGCACTGGAACAAACCGCCGCACTGTTAAAGCGCATTGCACTTACACATGATAAAAACGCTAAGGCACATGATAAAAACGCTAAGGCAATGCACTTGTCTGGTAATGCATGGCTCACCTACCTTGACCGGTTTTTTAACACGCACTATTTCACTGAAGGCGAAGGCAGCATATTCGGCAGCGCGATCTATCAACAAAACACGCAAACGCCGGAAAATATCTATCGTGATCTCTCACGTTTGATCCGTCGACGGAACTGGCAGCAATGATGGAGTTTACCTGGGGCTGGATCTTTATATTACTACCCTTACCCCTATTGCTGTTACCAATGTTCGCGTGGTTGAAGCGAAGCATACGTAGTTCTGCGGGCAGCACCATCAAGGTGTTACCGAGCATAGGCAGTGCACTGAACGAAGTCGATGCCAGCGGACCAAACCGCTTCATCGGCAACGCACGGGTACTAAGGCTGCTACTCCTTAGTATCGCATGGTGTGCCTTGCTCACAGCTATCGCACAGCCGTTTAAGGCTGCACACAATAGTGCACAGCCAGCCAGTGGTCGTGCTATGTCTGTACTCATTGATCTTTCCACCAGTATGGAAAGGCGGGATTTTATCATCGACGATGAGGCGGTTGATCGATTGACCGTGGTAAAAAGTATCGCCAGTCAGTTTATCGCTGACCGCACCGGTGACCGGGTCGGGCTGGTGTTGTTTGGCAGCGAGGCGTTTATCGCCTCGCCACTGAGCTACGATCTAACCTCGGTTAATACCATACTACTGAGCAGCGGCATTGGCATGGCGGGTAGAACCACCGCCATGGGAGATGCCTTAGGCCTTGCTATAAAAAGCCTGCGTGAAGACCCCGCAGATGATAAAGCCATCGTGTTGTTATCAGATGGCACCAACAACGCAGGCTCTGTGGAACCGGAAGACGCCGCCACGCTGGCTAAATCGCTGGGCATTGTGGTGCACACCATAGGCCTGGGCAGCGATGGTGCAACTGCTGCACAACAATTTCAATCAGCTGCAGCGGATCTCGATGAAGAGACATTAAAGTCTATTGCCGCCTCATCCGGCGGTGAGTTCTTTCGCGCTCGCACCAGCGATGAACTGCGTGCAATCTACAGCACCATTGACAAGCTTGAATCGGCTGATGCCGTGGCACCGCCTTTAATCATAAAACAGGATTTCAGAAACATCTTTGTAGCCATTGCACTACTGTGCTTTGTATTGACCTCATTGCTTTCACTTCAGCGAAAAGCAAGGCAATTCAGTACCGGGTTACCGGACACCACACCATGACTTTGCTGCATCCCTGGTGGCTGCTTCCAGCCGTACTGCTGTTTCTAGCGTACCTTGTTATCCGATCTGATAACAACAGCGGATGGCGTCGCGTTATACGCCCACCGGTGCTTAAGTATTTACAACGCGGGCAAACTGTCTCAAGCCTTCGGCAGCACGCGCTGCTGTTGGCCGCCATCGCATGCACTGCGCTGTCAGGGCCTTCACTGCAAGTGAATGACAGCAAAACCTATCAACATACCCAGGGGTGGATCGTGCTGGCAGATGTATCTCGATCCATGACGCTCACAGACACCGTGCCGTCCAGATTATCTGCGATGCGGGGTGCGGCTATAACGCTTGCAGAGCGTGCAATGGCAAATTCGACTACGCTAATCGTCTACTCCGGTGATGCATTTGTTATCGCACCACCCTCATTTGATTCTACCCACTTTAAAGACAATGTTAACCTGCTCGACTACGGCACTGTGCCGATGGATGGTTCTAATTTAACACGCGCTTTTTCGCTTGCGTGGTCGGTCATTGACGGCAGCAGTATGGTTAACGCACGGCTGTTTGTGTTAACCGATACGGGTGGATTTAACACACGCTCCGATGCCGCTGTAGCTCGCCTCGCAAGCCTTGGGCATCGCACCGATTTCATTTTATTTGGTAGCGACAACACAGGCAACGCGGCACCCTTCGATGTAGACGCTGCCAATAGTATGGCCGCAAGCGGCGGCGGTCTGATGCTACAGGCAGATAGCATAGGTAACGTGAATTTCTCCAGGCTTGGGTTGAATAGCATCGATACAGATAACAAACTCTTAACTCAAACAGGGATTACCACGCTGCGTTGGTCGAATCAGTCACATTGGATATTGCTGCTTGCTATCCCGCTAATGCTGTTTGCTTTTCGCAGGGAGCTTGAATGACTGCCTTGCTGCGTTGCGTTGTGCTTAGCGTAATGTGTTGCAATTCCTACGCACTCGCTGACGACAACCAAATCGCCCATCGCTTGTTTCAAAAAGAGCGCTTTGCCGAGGCGGCAGAGATCTACACAGATCCGGCCTGGAAAGGCATTGCCTTCTACCAGTCAAGCCAATGGTGGCGCGCCGCTGAAGCATTCATCCGCGCTGATGATCATTTAGCCATGCACAACCTTGGCAACACCTACGTTAAAATGGGTTACTACGCACTGGCGCTGGAGGCGTATCAGATGGCATTGGCGAGACAACCGGACTTTGAAGACTCGGCCTTCAACGCAGAGATCATGCGAAAGATGTTAAGCCTTGATCAGGATGAACGGGGTCAATCAGCGCTGGAACGCAAAGGTGATGAGATTGACCGGGTCGAGAGCGACGGCGATGAGCAAGCCGGTGGCAGTTCAGAAGAAGGCAGTGAAAAGCCTGAAGAAGAAAAGGAAAACGGAGATGACCGCGAGGGGGACACTGACAATCGCGCTCCCTCCCCTGAGGCCATGGCGGCCGGAGACAGTGGTGAGGCCGGTAGCGATAAAACCCTGAAAGATGACGGCAGCCCGGAAGGTGGTTCAACTCAGGGCACCGAATCAGAATCTACAGATGAACGCAATGCCTCGACCGGTGCTGAAGGAAAAGAGTCTAACAGCGATGCGCAAGCGGCCAGCATGCGAGCAAGTCTAGAGGCAGCACAGGCTAACGAGCAATGGTTAAATCAGATCAACCATAACGCTGAGAAATATTTAGCCAAAAAAATCGAACTTGAAATTGCCAGAAGAAAAACGGCTGGTGACGCAGCGCCTGAAGGCGGCAACCCATGGTAGCAAAACTTATTCATCTGCTTACACGTTTGATCGTTGGCGTCGCAGTGCTCAGCTGCACAAGCAGTTACGCACAAACGATATCGTCAAAGCCCTACATACAACTTACTTTTGATGCCAGTGAAATTTACTTAGGTGACGCGGTGGTGCTGGAGCTGGAATCTACCGGCCTGCTTGACCCGATAAATCTAGCACCACTACTTGAACAGGCGACCATGGTGCGCGAGACCACTGGAACCCGGATTGCCGTCATCGGTGGTAAAGTTGTAGAGATCAAAATAAGACGAATGGACTTGATTCCAAAGCAATCCGGTGTGGTCGTAATTGGCCCGCTAATGGCGGGAGACATCACCTCAAACTCGGTGCATATTAAAGTGCTGGATGCCACCCGACCCGAATGGCAGCCAAAAGCCGACGACTTACAAATCAATACCTCACTGTCACCAGAAACGGTGTGGGTAAACCAACAAGTAAAACTCACTATCGAACTATTGCATCGCTACCCGCTCAACAATGAATCAATTTCACTGCCCGAGCTATCAGACTTCACCACCCGGGAACTCATCAGTAATCGCCGCACATTCAAAGGCGCTAACCGGGACTGGTTTCGAACTGAGTGGCACTACCTGATATTTCCGAAGCGCTCCGGCACTTTACCATTGGGTGATATTCACTGGACCGGCACCATTGCCAAGTCACGTATCGAACGCGCTGAATTTTCCCGCAGCCTGCAGTCGCTATCACTACCGGTAAAAGCCGCTGCCGATGATCGCGGCCCATGGTGGCTGCCAGCCGAGACGCTGCAATTGTCTGAAGAGTGGTCAATGCCACCGACTGAACTGCGTGCCGGTGACGAACTGGAGCGCACCATCAAAGTACGTGCAACGGGTATACTGGCCGGCCAGATTCCGTCACCGGTGGTACCTGAGAGCCGTGCAGTGCAACAAACCCTGATTAACTCATCTCGCAATGAAACACTCACTAGTAGTAGTGTGGTATCAACAGCAGAGTTTACCTACAGAGTCAAAGCTCAGAGCCCGATTCCTGTGTTTCTCGACACCGTCAGAATCCCCTGGTGGAGCACCGGTGATAGCGAATATAAAGAGGCCATTATTCCCGCAAGACGGATCAACGTCGGGCTACCCGATCGCGCAGATGTCTTAAGTAAGCTCGCCTTGCAGGAAACCGGCGTTAATCGATTTAAACACTGGTTGCAATCGACCAATCAATTGCGTTTTTTCATTTATGTGGCCTCTGTGATCTCAGTGCTGATATTACTATTCCTCTGGCTTCCCGCGCTCGTTAAGTGGATAGGCCATCGTGCCCGATTGCAACAACACTTCAGCGCCCTTCGCACCTCAGCACGACGTGGCAATGAGGCACTATATCGGCAATTGCAGCAGCCGCCATCGCGGGCACTGCTGGCGGGCGCCGAGTCGGATCTGGTAAAGCAGCTGGAATATCACCTGTTTTCCCCACACCTGCCACAGACAAACCTACCGTTACTATCTATGCTGGATTCAATCCAACGACAAGTAAAAGCGGACGGTAAGCGCCGAAAGCAGGAAAAGCACTTCGTTCAGCAGCGAGCGCTGGCGCAGCTGTAACCCAGATACTGAATAATTGATCCTCTTAAACAACCACATAAAGAAAATGACACACCACGTCTCAAACGTTAAACCCTACCGATTGGCACTGTCTGCAATACTGCTGTGGGCGTCTGCCACAGTGGCCGCCGCACCGCTGGATATCAGCATGGTTTATCTTGAACAGGAAGTTGATCGACCACCGGTGTTATCCAATCTTGTCAGCTGGCCCGAAGATGAAGGCGAGCAAGGCGCATCTGTTGGTATTTTCGATAACAACACTACCGGCAGATTCCTGAAGCACGATTATAAACTCAGGAAAATACTGGTTCCGAAAGGCGAAGACGTTATTGCCGCCGCCAGGGATGCACTGACAGGAAGCCAATTGGTCATCGCCAATATCAGCGCTGATAATTTGCAAAAGTTAGCTGACTTGCCGGAAGCTGCTGATGACCTGATTTTTAATGCCGGCAGCGCTGATATTACGCTTCGAAGTGATGAATGCCGTGCGAATGTGCTGCATACCCTGCCGTCACGCGCCATGTTGACCGATGCGCTGATGCAGTTTTTCAACATGCGAAAGTGGAAGTCAGTATTTCTGTTAGAAGGCAATCGTGATGTTGACTTGCTCTTCGCCAACGCTGTAAGAAACTCTGCAAAAAAATACCGCATTTCAATAAGTCACGAAAAACGCTGGATAGAAGACTCGGACTTGCGCCGCAGTGCCTCGTCTGAAATTCCTAAGTTCACCCAGGCCCGCAAGTACGATGTGATCGTCGTCGCCGATGAAAATGACGACTTCGGGCAGTATGTATTATACAACTCATGGCTGCCAAGGCCGATCACTGGCACCAGCGGGCTTGAGCCCGTGGCGTGGGATCGGGTCGTTGAACAATGGGGCGCACTACAATTGCAGTCTCGCTTTGTAGACAATGCTAACCGGCCAATGACCAGCATTGATTACGCCGCCTGGGCTGCCGTGCGCAGCATTGGAGAGGCGGTGACTCGCACAGGCTCTATCAACCCGACTGAGCTGCGGGCATATATAATGTCAGACAGCTTCTCACTGGCAGGCTTTAAAGGTAGGAAACTGACTTACCGCCGCTGGAATGGTCAATTGCGACAACCTATCCCTCTGGTGCATCCGAAGTCTGTGGTGGCACTTGCCCCTATAGAGGGGTTCTTACATCACACTACCGAGCTGGACACATTGGGTCTGGATCAACCAGAATCAAACTGCACACGCATGGAATAAACAACAATGAAATCATGGTTCACACTGGCTGTATCTTCAACACTGCTGCTAGCCACACAAACCACTTTTGCACATTGGGTGTATATCTCTAATGAAAGAGACGACACCATTTCAGTTATTGATACCGAAACCAACGAAGTCATAAAAACCATTGAAGTGGGTGAACGACCGCGTGGCGTGACGCTTTCACATGACTTCAAATACCTGTTCATTTGTGCCTCTGACTCAGACACAGTACAAATGATGGATATCGCGACAGATAAGATCATCCATAACTTACCCTCCGGAGAAGACCCGGAACAATTTGCTTTACACCCGAATAACAAGCATCTGTATATCGCCAATGAAGATGATGCGGTGGCGACCGTGGTAGATATAGAATCGCGTACGGTGATCGCGCAAGTGGATGTTGGAGTTGAACCTGAAGGAATGGCAGTTAGCCATGACGGCAAGTGGGCTATTGTCACGTCTGAAACCACGAACATGGCACATTGGATCGATACGACCACCAATGAAGTAGTAGATAACACACTGGTTGATCAACGCCCCAGAGATGCCGAATTCACCCTTGACAACAAAGAGCTGTGGGTATCTTCAGAAATTGGCGGCACTGTGTCTGTTATTTCCACTGACACACGGCAAATTAAAAAAGTCATTAACTTTGAGATCAAAGGAATAACAGCAGGTCGCATACAACCGGTTGGCATTGAATTAACTTCAGACGGTAAATATGCGTTTATCGCACTTGGGCCATCTAATCATGTCGCGGTAGTCGACCGCGCCACCTACGAACCCATCAAATACATATTGGTTGGTCGACGTGTCTGGCACACGGCCCTGACTCCGGAAGAAGACAAACTTTACACCACCAACGGCGTGTCAGGTGATGTCACAGTACTTGATGTAAAAACCCTTAAAGCAGAAAAGTCAGTTAAAGTCGGCCGCTTTCCATGGGGCGCCGCAATCCTGCCTAAAGAAAATATTCCAGGTTAAGCGATAGTGATCACCACTCGCATACGCGTGAGCTAACGGGAATCCCGGAACCAGGGAAACCCGACGCGTGAGCGAGTGGATCATGCCAGCTCGTCCCACCTACAACTTTACGCCAGTTGACCCACATTGCCCGCCAGTGAATTGACGAGAAGTATTGCGAAAATCATAAAAAAGTATTCCCACTAACCACAGATATGAGCTATATAAATCGCTGTTATAGAAATCGATGGTTCTCGGACTACATTGCGTTGGCGCAAAACCAGCTTACCGGAAGTAGCAGGAAGCGAGAGAACAGTATCCCGAAGTCTCAATGAGGTAAGAGAAGTGCCTATTGGTCTTATTATTACAGCGTTACACTTAGTACAAATACAATCCACCGCAAAGCTTCACTACTGGCCACAGCCCGATGAATAGCGAAGTGCAGGAACGTCAGACGGAAAAAATGGTTTCGATTGACACCGCCATAAAAGCTGCAGTGTCACCCGTTCAAACACACGAATCTCAACTCAACACCTACAGAACCGAATTGCAACGTCTGCGTGCTGACAACGAACGGTATCGTGCGCAATTTGACGCCGCCCCGATTGGTTACCTAACCGTTGATCGCTTCATGAATATTCTTGAGGCGAATACCACCGGCGGCAATATATTGGGCAACCATCACGAGCATGATCGTGATCAACCGCTCTCCGCATACATAAGGTCTGATGACCACGATAGAATCCAAACTCATATAAACGCAGTAGTCGCTGGAAACAAAGCAACACTCCGCACCACGATAACCACTGACGGAAAATCGACACCCGTCATGTTGTACTCAACTCCGGTGCACGTGCTTGGCAGTGATACCTGTCTCTGTCAAACCGCTATGATGGATGTCAGTGAACACAAAGCGGCGGAAGATCAGCTGCGCAAGGCAAACGATAGCCTGCAGCACACCACTCATCATGATTCGCTTACCAGCCTCCCGAACCGATTATTTTTCAACGCCAGATTTGACAACGCCCTGCTGAGAGCCCGACACACCGGTAAGAAAGTAGCACTGCTGTTGCTGGACATTAATCGATTTAAAAACGTCAATGAATCACTCGGCCATGAAATTGGCGATTTACTGCTTAAAGAAGTAGCACAGCGATTACAACATACCGTCAGAGACTGCGACACAGTGGCACGACTTGGTGACGATGAATTTACGGTAGTACTGGAACAGATAGAGTCATCTGAAGAAGTCTCTCACATGGCAGATAAAATAATTAAAGCGCTGGCACTCCCCTACGATGTCGGCTCTCACGAAATCTGCACCGCAGCAAGTATTGGAGTAAGTATTTACCCGGAAGACTCGATCAATAACGAGGAGATGATCCGCTTTTCACATGTTGCAATGGATCGAGCTAAAACACGCGGATCAAACTACGTGCAGTTTTTTACCGCTGAATTAAATTCTGCTCAGCGCAAAAGGTTTAAAACTGAGAGTGATTTACGTATCGCCTTAAGGGAATCGCAGTTCGAACTGTACTTCCAACCGCAACTTGATTTGTGCCAACAAAGAGTTGTCGGTTACGAAGCGTTGATTCGCTGGAATCACCCGGAGAAAGGCGTACTCAGGCCTGATTCTTTTATCCAGATTGCAGAGGAAACGGGGATAATCGAACCACTGGGAGAGTGGATATTAACTGAGACCTGCTTGAAGCTTAAACAACTCCGCGAAGCCGGCATTGATAACATCCGTATGAGTGTTAATGTATCTGCCAAGCAGTTCACAGCCGGAAACTTACAAGAAAAAATCGCAGCTATTTTAGAAAAAACTGGCACTCCCGGTCACGCACTCGAGCTTGAGCTCACCGAGTCTGCGCTGTTAGACAACACGGCTCGCAGCATTAAGGTTTTACGTGAGTTACGCGACGAAGGTATCGAACTTTCCATAGACGATTTTGGCACTGGCTACTCATCATTTAGCCGTTTACGTGAGTTGCCACTTTCGCGTATAAAAATCGACAGATCCTTTGTTCGCGGCATCCCTGAAAATCAGGAAGATAATTCAATAGTCAAAGCAATCATCTGTGTCGCCCATGAAATGGGGATGCAGGTGGTGGCTGAAGGCGTAGAGAATTATGCGCAGGCTGAATTTCTGTCCCATGTAAATTGCGACTTGTTGCAGGGGTATCACATCGGACGACCTATGCAATTTTGCCATGTGGTCTCTGAGCTTGTTAAAAATCAGTAGAGGCTTGATACTAATTCGGTAGAAGCGCATTGCGCTTCTGCGCCCTTACACGAATGCTTGGGCAGGCTCCGGGGATCATTCAGTTAAAGCGGGTTATCTGGATAAAGCAAAATCAAACGGCTCCATGCGCCGTTGATCAATTTCATCGTGATCCCACTGAATGCCTATGCCCGGCAGCTTGCTCGGCAACGCCACTCCCTGCTCCACTGCCATCTGATCGGTAGTGATGTCATCAAGCTGCGGAATGTACTCAAGCCATGGAGCGTTGGGTACCGCACATACCAGACTTACATGAAGCTCCATAAGAAAGTGCGGGCAAACGGATACATTATACGCCTCCGCCATATGGGCGACTTTCAACCACGGTGTGATACCACCAATGCGTGCAACATCAACCTGTACTATTGACGCAGCCCCGGCATGCAGATAATCCTTAAACTGAGAGATCGAATACAAGCTCTCCCCTACGGCGATAGGCACACTGGTACGTTTTGCCAGCTGCGCATGGGCTGCCACATCATCAGCCGGCATGGGCTCTTCAAACCAACCGATATCGAAACGTTCAAGCATCGCAGCGCGTCGAATAGACTCCGACAAACTAAAGCCTTGATTCGCATCAACCATAATCTCGTAATCATTACCTACCGCTTCACGCACCGCTTTCAATCGCTCGCGGTCTTCTGCCAGATGGCGTTTACCTATTTTGATCTTAGAGCCTGAGAATCCCGCGGCTTTTGCATTCACCGCATCAGCGACCAGATCTTCCACTGGTATATGCAGCCAGCCGCCCTCTGTGGTGTATAGCGGCACGCTGTCTTTTGCCCCACCAGCGGTTTTGTACAATGGCAGGTTTGCGCGACGGGCTTTGAGATCCCACAACGCTATATCAATGGCTGCCAAAGCCAGTGAGGTAATGGCGCCCACACTGGTCGCATGAGTGGAGAACAATAGATCGCGCCAAATTTTTTCTATTGAATCTCCCTCGGCGCCAAGGAGGCGCGGTGCGAGGGTTTCTTTAAGCAGCGACATAATCGCCCCACCGCCCTGACCGATGGTGTAGCTGTAACCTGTTCCCTTGAAGCCATCAGTATCAGTGATAAGCACCATCGGGGTTTGCTGGCTATCAAACGACTGTATGGCATCGGTGCGTTTTACCTTGGGGGGCAAATCTACCATCAGCAATTCGACTTGTTCGATTGTGGCCATTTGATTTCCTCTGCACAGAGCCATGATTTCCGCCGTACCGCAGATCAGCTCCTAGTCCGGATTATTCATGATGTGGCGAGCGTATCGCGTAGAGATTTGATTTCACAGTGGATTTTCTTCTTGCGTCGAATACTTATTGATATTTGCAAAAAGAAAAAATTCGCTGTGGAATCAAAGATCAAGTGAGATGCCGTCATCATCATGAATAATCCGGGCTAGGAGCATCATAACGATCACAACAGCCAGGGTCGACCCGGCATGCGACTTATAAAGCAATCCCTGCTTGCGCAAGCTGAGCGCAATTGGCATGCTGTCTTTTAAAGTCATCAGGATCCAACCATGCCGTTAGTCAATCGATTTGCCGATCTACTGCCAGAAATCACAGAGTGGCGCCGCGATTTGCACCAAAACCCTGAGCTGCTTTTTGACGTGCACCGTACCGCGGGCGTAGTCGCTGCCAAACTGCGCGAATTCGGTGTTGATGAGGTGGTAGAAGGTATTGGCAAAACCGGTGTGGTGGGCATTATAAATGGCAAGCACAACGGCTCAGGTAATGTGATTGGTTTGCGTGCAGATATGGACGCATTGCCAATCCATGAGGCCAGTGGTGTACCTCATGCGTCTACCACTGACGGCAAAATGCACGCCTGCGGGCACGACGGCCACACTGCCATGTTGCTTGGTGCGGCCAAGTATCTCAGTGAAACACGCAATTTCAGTGGCAAAGTCGCCGTGATTTTTCAACCAGCGGAAGAAGGCGGCGGTGGCGGCAATGAAATGGTTAAAGACGGCATGATGGACCGCTTTGGCATCAAAGAAGTCTACGGCATGCATAACTGGCCCGGGATGGACGTAGGCAAATTCGCTATACGACCCGGCTCCATTATGGCTGCAGCAGATCAGTTTGATATTGTGGTAACCGGTAAAGGCGGTCATGCGGCAGCCCCTCATCGCGGCATTGACCCGACAGTGATCGCATCGCAAATCACACTCGCTTTACAGTCCATAGTGTCACGCAATGTTGATCCACTCGAGAACGCCGTAATTTCCGTGACGTCGTTTAATACCGATACCATCTCATACAATGTCATCCCGCAAACCGTCAGCATCAAAGGCACGGTTCGAACATTATCCTCTGAGGTTCGCGATCAAATAAAAGAGCGAATGGAAACATTGGTGGAGCACACTGCGAAGTCTATGGATGCCACCGCTGAATTTGAGTATCACTACGGCTACCCGGTGACAGTTAACTCAGACAAACAGACAGCGTTCGCTGCAGGTATTGCCGAAAAGGTCTCAGGACCTGACAATGTCGATGCAGAAATAGCCCCGGTGATGGGCGCTGAAGATTTCTCATACATGCTGGAAGCCAGACCCGGTGCTTTTATTTTTATGGGCAATGGTGACACCGCCCTACTTCATCATCCGGAATATGACTTTAACGACGAAGCCATACCGCACGGCTGCTCTTACTGGGTACAGTTGGTTGAGCAGGCAATGCCAGCTTAATCCGAAAACCAAAGCGTGCAGAGGCCGCTTCTACAATCACCGTTGTGGAACTGTCAGTGAGCGAAGCAAACCCGACATAAGCGAGCGGCACGCCAACACGTCAACGAAACCCGACGCGTCAGCGAGTGGCACACCAGCACGTCAAGAAACCCGACGCGTCAGCGAGTGGCACAGCAGCACGTCAAGGAAACCCGACGCGTCAGCGAGCGGCACGCCAGCACGTCAACGAAACCCGACGCGTCAGCGAGTGGCACGCCAACACGTCAAGGAAACCGCGACGCGTCAGCGACCAGCACGCCAGCACATCAAGGAAACCCGACGCGTCAGCGAGTGGCACGCCAGCACGTCAACGAAACCCGACGCGTCAGCGAGTGGCACGCCAGCACATCAAGGAAACCCGACGCGTTAGCGAGTGGCACGCGCCAACACGTCAACGAAACCCGACGCGTCAGCGACCAGCACGCCAGCACATCAAAGAAACCCGACGCGTCACCGACCAGCACGCCAGCACATCAACCAAACCCGACGCATAAGCGAGCGGATCAACCCAACACGTCCGGCTCGATCGCCAAGTGACCACAACCACTGAAACTCCAGCATAAAACTATCCACCCACGTTGAACTGCCAGAGATAGCCCCCAGCATTAACGTTCATTACCATTCCACCCAGCTACCAACATGGCCTTTGTCATAATATGTTTAGTAAATTTAAACGATGGCGTGAACAACGCATTCTGGCCAAAAGCCAGATTACCCTGCAACAGTGGCAGCGGGCACAGTCAGAACTCCCTGTTCTGGATCAACTAGATGAAGATGACCAGAGTAAGCTATTCAAACTGGCCACACTGTTTCTGAACTATAAAACCATCAGTGGTGCACATGGTTTCGAAATAACTGATGCCGTACGTCAATCAATTGCACTGCAAGCTTGCCTGCCAATTCTGAATCTTAATCTTGACTGGTACAGCGGCTGGTCTTCAATCATCGTCTACCCGGCTGGCTTCACCAGCACAACCTCAGAGGTAGATGCATTCGGCGTGACGCACACAAAAAATAACCATCGCAGTGGTGAGGCCTGGCTCAGAGGTCCGGTGATACTTTCGTGGAAAGATACCGAGCATGCAGGTATTCGTGATGGACACAACGTAGTGATTCACGAATTTGTCCACAAACTTGACATGTTAAACGGTCGCGCCAACGGATTTCCCCCGATGCAGAAGGGCATGGAGCAATCCACCTGGACGAAACAGATGGGCAATGCGTTTGAGGATTTCCAGCTTAACCCGAAACCCGGTATCGATCGTTATGGTGCGACAAACCCCGCAGAGTTTTTTGCTGTTTTAAGCGAAGTGTTCTTTGAAACCCCTGACTTACTGATCGAAGCCTATCCTGATCTGTATAAACTAATGACACAGTTTTTTCTTCAAAGCCCGCTGGCACCTCGTCGCTAACAAGCACACGACATCAGCTATCGGTTATTAAGTTGTAAACTGTCTCTGAATCACAGCCCGCTTACACGCCTCAATGATAGTCTCTTTCAGTATCGCAGGGCGGACAGGTTTATGCAGGACATAAACTGATGCCAGCTTGGCCTCTTTTAAGCGATCTGGTGATGTATCACCCGTCACCAGGATAGATGGCACTATTTTTCCGCAAGCTTTGCGTATGTTATCGATTAGATCCAGCCCACTAATTCCAGCGCCAAGTCGGAAATCTGCGATCACCAGATCCGGAATGCCAAAATCCTTCAGGGCTTCTAGCATGGACTCGCCGGTACTGGAGAGCAGTACCTCGTGGCCCCAGGAGGCAAGGATAGTTCGCATGCCAACGAGGATATCTCTCTCGTCATCGATTACGATGATACGACGACGCACAACATCCACTGGTACTTCGTCATGCTGGAACGGACCAGGCTTTATCTCAAAAGCAGTGGTCACAGCACACGGTACATACACCGTGAACGTCGATCCTTTGCCAGGCGAAGACTCCACCCGGATGGATAGATTCATGAGGTCGCAAAGCCGTCGCACAATTGCGAGGCCCAGGCCCATACCTCGTCGACGATCATGCTCACCATCAGCAAGTTGCAGGTACTCGTCAAAGATCGCAAATTGCTTATCTTCTTCTATGCCACAACCCGTATCGGTTACGGCGATACATACCTGATCCGGTGCCGATCGAGATGCGACAATTTCTACCGACCCCTGATCGGTATACTTTACAGCGTTTCCAGCGAGGTTCTGAACTACTCTAAAAAGCAGTTGTTCATCGGCATACACTTCATCTACATCACCCTGCTCGATCCGAAACACAAGCCCCTTGTCGTCCGCCAGTGCCATGAATTCCATCTGCAGCCGCGCGAAAAAACCCTCCAGTGGAATGTTTACGGGATGGCTTTCTACAATGTTCGCATCCAGTCGTGAGAGCTCCAGTAGTCCGTTGAAAGATTCCCCCAAGGTATCGAGAGATTTCTTCACGAGATCCAATATACGCTGCGAAGCTTCGTCCAGCGGCCGGGAAGAAAGCGACCCCATAAATAACCCGATTGCATGCAACGGCTGACGGAGATCATGACTGGCAGCGGCAAGAAAACGGTTTTTCTCGATCACTGCTGCCTCGGCGCGATCCCGTTGATCTATCAACTCTTCTATCAGTTTGGTCTTGTCAATACGCAGCAGCACCTGATCATAGGCCTCTCGATTGTCTCTTAGACCTAGTGCGTAGTTCGCCAATACGAAATCGACGGCGTTCTCACTGCTGACCTGATTGGTGAGCACCGGGCACTGGATCCCGTCTTCCGGAGCTGGCGACGTAGCGGCGAAATGCTCTCCGTAGGTGACAGGGACAAGTTCATTCAAACCCTGACACCAGGCTTGCATAGAGCGTGTCCAGATCTGTAGCTTCGGAACAACATCTATACGTTCGTCGAGCGTTCCCAGTCGCAAACCGATGTCGCGAGGGCCGCTTCCCGTCGAACTCGAGTAAAGCTGGCTACCACAGTGCGAACAGAATGCCTGCTCGCGCAGACGACCGCTTGCAGCCGTCTTCAAATAGATAGTGGGTGAACCGCTTAACAGTTCGAAGTCAGTATCCTTCATCATGCCAATGGTGCGAAACGCTGTACCGGATAACTTCTGACAGTCGGTGCAGTGGCAAATTACAATGCGCGAGGGATCGAGCGTAGCCCGATAAGTGAGATCTCTACAATGGCAGCTACCTGTGACATTCATGCATGTATCCTCCTATGATCTCTGCAGTGCCGCATTCCATGCACACCATATACTAATGATGATATACCCTTTCGTTTCACAACGCATCTGCACCAATCGGTGGTCAACTAATGATATACACACGAGGAACCCGCGCGTAAGAGCGCGGCAGACTGTGCATGTGTCGACCTCAAAACCCATGCTACGAATAAAGAAATGGCTCACTTACAATGCAGAATAAATAAAACCATGGAAAAGATCGATCTATCATTAGAGCACTTTAACCTGCCGGCTAAAGTGAACCTCCTTATTCAACACTGCAATGAAGCGGGCGATGAATTCAGCTCACATAGTGAAGAGGATGGCGGTATCCCGGAGTTTGTTGCCGCCGACGGCAGGATTAGCTGGCAGTTGCTAAACTCGGTAGCCAAACAAACCTTGCGCGGTCGTACACCTGTCTTCTGTGAATGGGGTTCCGGGACCGGCCTTGTTACGCTGCTCGCCTCGTTCATGGGTATGGCGGCAACCGGTATTGAAATCGAGGAAGACTTAATAGATCTGGCCCGTGAGGTATCACAGGAATATGCCATACCAGCCACCTTTATCCATGGCAGTATCTACCCTAAAGATAATCCAACCTCTTTGATTAACTACGCAGAAGTAGATTTAATTTTCGCCTACCCCTGGCCAAATCAGATAACCCACATGACCAACCTGTTTAAACAGGTTGCCGTTAAAGGCACAATTCTTGTGATCTATCACGGGGGTCATAACTACCGCGTGCTTCGGCGCTAAATTGTCTTGTATTACGTCAATGCTTACTAATTTACAACGGGACGTCCTGAACTGCGCGACTGTCAGTAACCGCTATCAGGATATGCCTTACACCGCTCGCCCCTTTGCTTAGCCAGTCTATTTACGCAAGTGTAGTGATTCTAACCACAGCATAAGGCCCAAGCTCAAGCTCAGGCAAAAAAGCTTCTGCCGTTGCACGTTCGAAACCCTCACTGTCATCTGTGCACTGATCGAAAGTATTGACTGACAACGTCGCCACTTTCGCACCACTGTTGTGAAGACCAGACACCTGAACACTGCGTAAATCGCAAGTAAGATTAGCGATCCAAACCACCCAGTTGCCATCGTCTTCGTAAGCAACCGCTTCGACTTCGCGACTCATTGTTGAATGTGTTAACAGTTGCGGCTTTCCGGCCGCTTGTGAGAACCCCGCTAGCACATGATAAACCGGAAAGACCTGTTTTGATGAATCATCGAAACCGGGTCTGGGCCAAGCCTCCTGATAATTAAAAACCCCAAACTCACCTGTCGGTGCATGAAGGTTAATGCAGCTGATCCCGCCACGAACCATATGTGCGATATATCCGGTCGTCCATGCGCTATTCACAAGGCCCCGTTGACGTGGATCCATACGCGCCATAGCGATACGTTTATTATCCGGGTTATCCATGGTTTTGGAACCGTAAGGGTTAAAGCGCATTGCGATTGAGCTTGGTCCGACGTGATACGGCTTACCGTTCGCAAAAGCCCGACAGGTTTTTGTTATATAAGGAATCGCTTCAAGATTTTCAGTCACCGAAACATCATCACTGGCGTGTGTAATTGTATTACTGGCGTGAGATATAAAATCAAGCTGATCGGTGGGCGGCCGATGCCGGTTAAGCTCAGTAAAAAAAGATAACATTCCGCCTCCCACTTCAACGTCCGGGAATTGTCTACGTACCTCTTCATAGAGATCTGCAAGATCGGTGACTTCAGGCCATGACGGACCAGGCATAAGCGACTTCAAATAGATTGCCGGTGCGACATTAATAGCACTGAGTGTCAGGCCTGCGTCACGGCACTGATCGGCCAGCTCACTAATCTCCGATGTATAATCGTTATCAGGTATGACTGCCTGCAGTTCGAATTTTATATCTGTATCCTGACTCAGAGCAGCGGCTTGTCTGAGGTGCTCACCGTTGTGCTTGCCCAATTCATGCCATACCACCAATTGCTGTGGCGCCAACTTTCTGATCAGGTTTTGGCAGGCTTTTGCCCCTGCTAAATGTTGTGGCTCCAGACCAATCCCGATAGACGGCATAGCTGCCGGATTGTCAATCTTACTTACGGTTACCACACAGGGCTTTGAAGTTTCACTCAATGTCGAACTTGCAGCCTGCCCCGTGCTTTCCAATACGGTCAGCTTTATGCACTGCTGATGCGACTCCGACTTTGCAATGGTATAGGGCCAGGGCTTCGACAGAGGCCGTACATAAGTTTTATACGACGCATCATTCCATTGACGTTGGTCTTCCATTTCAAAGGTATCACCTGTCATGTCACAACAGACACTTATACCCGGTAATACCTCGTGAGTTAGTGCACTTATGTTCTTGATCGGCTGTATCGGGTCAACAAGCTCGGGAAACTCTGCTTGCTCAGTATCACCGTTAGGGCGCGTCACCGTAACAGGGTGCCCTGCAACGCCCGTCAATGGGTGCAAAACCACAAACCCTGTACGATTAGTTATAAAATCAGTGACTGCCGTGTAGTCAGTAGTAAAAGACAACACTCCATCCGCGGTTCCGATGATTTTCGATTGACAGAAAATCTCCTGCTGTTCGTCGATACACACCGCATCGAATGCAACAATGAAAGAATCTTCGTTCTGTTCAACGAGCACATTGCTTAGTGTGGGCAGGTAGGTGCCCCAGTCTTTGTTGCGTATCACGAAAGCAATATTTCTTATCGATTCTTTGCCATAGATTTTGATGAACCGCAGCGCTCCGTGATCAAACTGACAGGTAAGCGGGCCCGCCGTTAAAGTACGCATAGCTTGCACAGGTTCGTCTGTGCCATAGAGTTTTATTACATCGGCAGTATTATTCGTCATCACTGGCAAACCTCCATTTGGCATCATTCATAAAATTAACGGCATCTCCCCTGATCCTTGATTCCACGGCAATTATTTCTCTTGTAAATATTAATTAAGTATTCAGCGCGAGAAGAAATTCACTGTAAAATCAATTCCCTGCGCGATATGCTCACAACCTTACGAACAATGCGAGCTATGCATTTGTCGAGTTATTATTCATGCTACGCTTTTGAGCGTTTACATAGCAATGAGTATTTAGGGAGGCAACCATGAAAGGCGCTCTTATAGGCTGCGGTTTTTTTGCGCAAAACCACATGCACGCCTGGCGTGATATTGAGGGTGTAGACATAGTCGCACTATGTGATACCGACGATGACCGCTTACAGGCCACAGCACACTCTTTCAATGTAACACGAACTTACACAGATGCCGGTGACATGCTTGCACAAGGCGGGTTTGATTTCGTTGATATTGCGACTACGGTGAGCAGTCATCGCCCGCTGGTTGAGATGGCGGCTGCGGCAGGGGTTCATATCATTTGCCAGAAACCATTTGCCGGCAACATGGCAGACGCACGCGCTATGGTCGAGGCCGCGAAAACAGCCGGTAAAACCCTCATGGTGCATGAAAATTTCCGTTGGCAGTCACCTATTCAGGCCGCCCTTGAGGCGGTCAAATCCGGTGCCATAGGTGATCCGTTCTTTTGTCGTGTCAGCTTTCGGTCCGGCTATGATGTATTTAGCGGACAACCATATCTAGCAGAGGGCAAACGATTTATTATCGAAGATCTCGGCATTCACATTCTTGATATTGCACGCGCCTTTGCAGGCGATGTAAAGCAGCTTACTGCAACAACAAAACGTATCAATGCAAACATACAAGGTGAAGACGTCGCCACCATGCTGCTGCAACACCATAGTGGTGTCACAAGCGTGGTTGATTGCTCCTATGCAACCAAACGCCTACCGGAGACGTTTCCGCAATCACTGCTTGAGATTGACGGTACAAATGGCACGCTTCGGCTTGACGCTGGCTACCAGCTGACCGTACAAAACACGAACGAAACACGCAAAGATGTTTCTCCCCCGTTGCTCTCCTGGGCTGAAAAACCGTGGCACAACATTCAGCAGAGCGTGCAGACTATTCAGCAGCATTTTGTTAATTGCATTGCAACCGGAACAGAACCGCAGACCTCCGGCGCTGACAATCTAAAGACCCTGGCATTGGTAGAGGCGGCATACCTGTCAGCATTTCACGGTAAAATGATTGAAGTTTCCGACCTATGAACCCTCGGGAAACCCGACGCGTCAGCGAGTGGCAAGTGCTGTACGTCACGTCGTTATTGCCAAGCTCCGCGGTATGTGTAAAACGAGCTTGAGATAGTCCACTCGCTCACGCGTCGGGCTTCCATTGACGTGCATGTCGCAAGGTCGCTCAGGAAACCCGACGCGTCAGCGTGTGGCAAGTGCTGTACGTCACGTCGTTATGGCTAAGCTCCGTGGTATGTGCAAAACGAGCTTGATCTGGTCCACTCGCTCACGCGTCGGGCTTCCATTGACGAGCATGTCTCAAGATCGCTCGGGAAACCCGACGCGTGAGCGAGTGGCAAGCGGCAAGCGGACAAACCTACAAATCCCTGCCCGACCTCTTCTCGCCTATCCCCCATCCAACTTCCTGTTCAGTTTTCACCTCTGATGGCAACAGCACATCACCTACGTTATCCGTTCTATACTGGCAGCAATCTCATCAGGTTCAAAAACACGTTTCCAATCGTCTTTCATCAACACAGGTTTGCCAAATTCGATGGCTTTGTTGCAAGCATCGGAGAACACACCGTCAACCTGACCGAAGATAACGGCCCCAAGTATGTTCATGTGTCCAAGCAGGAAATCCCTCGCTGCCTCTTTTGGAACACCACGCTCTACTACTTCATCCATGGCTTCTCTCATTATGTCCAGCAATGATGCACAAACGGTTTCTGATAAACCCGGTTCCAGTAAAGCCATCTGTTCTACGGTTACGCGATGCGATCTGGCTACCGGCGCAAAGATTGTCTTACCTACTTTTTCACCCAACGCGTAATCTTCATCCGGCCCCTGCATCAGTGCATTAACAATACCCTGTGTCGCGGCAACACCACCGAAATAGTCTTTACGCTCTTCTGTGGTATTTTCATCATTAAAGATAGGCGGGTGACAGGGGTGACTCACGAAGTAAGTGATGTCATCACGCTTTGGAAGATGCCCTGCAAAAGGTGCGGCTGCATCCAAACACATCACCATCGCACCCGATGGCACCATATCAATGATGGACGCGGCCACTTTGCCGATAACAGTATCCGGCACGGCAAGCACAATAACTTTCGCTCCATCAAGCGCTGCCTCTGGCTCCTGGCAACTATGGCCCAATTGGGCTTTGAGTTGCTTACGTCCTTCTTCGGATACCTCTACATGAGCAGTTTCAAAATCAGAGGCGTCGAGATTACGCGATAGACGTAAGCCCATTTTACCGCCTGCGCCAAACAAAGCTATTTTTGTCATTCGTAAGGTCCGTTCTGGTTGAATTGCTAACTATTATAATGACATACTGAGTATACATATCGATCAAACAAAAGTTACGGCATTTGCGCAATAGCGCTTTGTGAAGCGTTCAAAGCTCCCCTGACGAAGGCGCATCTTAAGTTATTCACTTACCTGAAAAGATCGTAGAATGTTTCGTGAAGCAACACTACATGCATAGGGAATTACATTGACTTCACGATCCAGCAATCTGCTTCTCACCTGGTACGCCGATGACTTTACCGGTGCGGCTGCGGTACTGGAAGTACTGTCATTTGCAGGCGTTAACGCCATGCTATTTCTGGACGCGCCAACAAAGACACAACTTTCACGCTACCCGGACTTACAGGCCATTGGTGTTGCATCAACAGCACGCGCGCAAACGCCTGAGTGGATGGACAAGCAACTGCCATCAGTTTTTAAATCATTGCAAGCGTTAGCTCCGCAACTCGTACACTATAAAATATGTACCACGTTAGACTCGTCTCCACGTT
>CALGJU010000105.1 GCA_937928685.1 uncultured Granulosicoccaceae bacterium | reverse complement strand
GGCAGTGAAGCCACTTTGACTTCCTGCGCCACGCCGTCAACAACAGCCGCTAAAGATAATTCGAGGCCTGATATAAACTCGAAGCTATCCAGGTTGCCATCTTCTTGCGCATCCAGTGATGCATCGTTAGAACCCGGATTTATTGTGAACGTGATTTCTCGAACAGACACACTAGTTACGAAGTTCAAGTCGTCCTCGTTATAGCCAGGCTGCTCGGCCAGGTTAATAGGAACAGAGACTCTAATAGGAACGGGTATGACAATCCCTGGTGGAATGAACGCCGGACGTGGAATTGTGAACGTTTGTTCCTCTACCAATGATTTACTCCCAAGCGTTGTGTCATCACTACAAGCAGTCAGTAATACACTGCTAAGTACTACAGCAGAAATAAAGGAAGCGCTCTTTAGCCATTGATTCAACATTGTGGGAGTCCTGTAGTTTCGCAAATTGCAATATGATATGTCATGACAATACCATATTAGAACGCATATAACCTGCCACCGACACTAGCGAGATTGCAATCATTCGATAGAATAAGGGGTCGATTGCGCTACAGGGCGTTGTAGCACGTGTGATACCGGCAAGAAGTAGTGGTGTGTAAAGAACTGTGGCGAGTTAGCTGTGTGCTCTAAACAATCAGTTATCTGAAATAATAACCGTGGTGGTGGTTTGAGTGACCACAGCGTTCACCGAAGTGTTGGTCAGTACAATAGAGAGTGTTTCATTTTCTTCTTCGATGTCATCACCAAGAAGCTCTACCTCTATGCGTTTTGCGACAATGTCCCCGTCAGCCCACACCAAAGTGCCATCAGCGGCAATGTAATCTTCATCTGCGGTTGCTGTACCTGCGGTCACGATGTAGTCAATGCTGATTTCTCCCATGTTGTCTCCCACGCGGTTGACGTAAGCGATCACTATATTACCTTCACTGCCGGTAATAGATGACTGGGCCATTTCTATTGTGTCAACGGTGCTGGTTTGCGGCGCAGTATCAATGGTTGCTCCGGAGGTGGTGATGCACTTTGTCGGGTTAGGCTCAGACGGGTTGCCGCTGGCATCCACCGCAACGATGGAATAGCAATACTCTGTGCCGCTGGCAACTGTGATGTCGTTGAATCGTGTTGAAGTCACTTCGCGGGTAATTACACCGTCCCCTGTGCGGGTAACTTCAAAACGTACGAGATCACCAATATTTGAGTGGCTCCAGAATAGGTCAACGCTTTGGGTTGCAGCTTCAATGGTAATGCTTGACGGCATATCAGGTGCGTCGGTATCAGGGGCGTTTAAAACTCGTCCGATTGCAGCCACTGATGGGGACGATGAATTTCCGGCTTCATCTTGTGCGACGATGGTGTAGCTGTATTCAGTATCAGGTGTGAGGCCACTATCGCGATAGACGGGAAAGGGAGTGTGGCTGATCAGGTCACCATCACGATAAACGTTGTAAGTAGCGATGGCTATGTTGTCTGAGGTGATAGACCAGGCCAGTGATACTTCGGTTAAGCTTGCACCGAGGGCGCGCAAACTTTGTGGCTGCTGTGGTGGGGTGGTGTCGGTTTCGCCAAATGTCGTTTGTAAGGCTACACGGTTAACAGCTATGCTCTGCATATTGGTTTGTGGGTCGTTAACAATAATGGTGGCGCGGTTGTTTTTTATAATGACCGGGTTTTCATTTAAAAATCGATCAATGCCTGTGTCTGTAGCTTCGTAGTCTGCATTTGATAGTGTGACATCAGTGAGCCCGTAGACCTCTAACACATCAGAGACGATGGCTTGAATATTCGCATCAATGGTGGCAATTTCATCGGCGTCCGGAAAGTTACTAATGCCAGCACCACTGGCGAATACTGAGTTGATATCAAGGCCAAGATCAGCGAACCATGTGCGAGCAACAAGGTCGGTGTAGCTGTGAATGTTCTGCCGATTATTAGTTGCCTGTGACAGGTGGGCGATACTGTACAAATAGTTGCTGTTACCCAGGTCGGCTCGCATCAAAAAGCGCTCACCCTGTATAGCCGATGGCAGTGAAAATCTGCCTTTGTCGTCGATAGTGGCTGTGAGCAATTCACCGGCAGGGTTTTTAAACGTGACGTCCGGTTCTGCAATACCGGATGACATAGACACGGTACCAGCGAACAGAGGGGCCGCAGTGCCAGATGAGCCGCTGCCGCTGCTGTCGCCACCACAACTTGTGATTGTGGCACTAATGAAAACGATACCAAATATTAGAGCAATGCGATTCACTGAATGTCCGTTAGGCTGGGTAATAACGTCAGGGACGGCCGAACAATCCACACAAAGCCGTTGCCGGTTATTATTTACCCGAATCAGATGAATGCCAAGCAATTATCGTTTATTTGTCATTACGGGACACTGGTGGTCGTCTCTGGTGTAACACCATTGCAACACCTGCAACGCAAAGCACCATCCCGGCTATCGCCCAATGAGATAATTGCTCATCAAACAGTACATAAGCCTCAAATGCCGTCAACGGCGGGACCAGATAGAACAGGCTGGCGACGTTACCTGCATCTGCCGAGTGAATGAGTTTCATTAACAGCAGTACCGCGCCTATTGAGAGTACAAACACCAGCCAAGCCGTTGCCAGTATGAATTCTTGATTCCACTGTATCTGCATCGGCTCAAGCCATAGCGCCACGGGGAGCAGTAAAAGAGTGGCACCAATGTACTGTATGAAGACGGCCGGAAGCAGATCGATACTGCCGCTTATCTTTTTCTGGTACACCGTACCAATAGAGATACCTAAAAGCGATGCTGAGCAAAGCACCAGGCCGGGTAATGTGAGTTCATTGATGCCAGTGCGCTCAACGATTACGATGACAAAGCCTATTAATCCAACCAGAACACCTGCGACTTTCCACGGGTGCATTGTTTCCTTTAAAAAAGCTACCGAGAGGCACAACGTAAGTAATGGTTGCAAGCCGACAATAAGCGCGCTAAGCCCGGCACCTGTGCCTAGTGATATAGCCCAGAAGACGCCACCAAGATACACCCCGTGGACCAGTGCACCAATGACCGCTGCATGAATATAGAGAGATTTGTCTTTTGGCCATTGGCACTTAAACCAAAGCAGCATTGGCGCAAGCACCAGAGCTGCCATCGCCATACGCATGGCCAAAAACGTCAATGGCGGGGCGTATTGCATGACGATCTTTGAACCGATGAATCCAGTGCTCCACATAAAAACGAACAGGCCCGGGACGAGTATCGAGGTCACTAGGGATCTATTCATGGGTTTATTTGGCGTGGCATCGGTTGCAGTTTATAGTGTGTGAAAGATAAATGCCGGAGAAAGCATTGGCCACGAACGTTATAGCTCTACTGCCTTTTAATACGGAGCATTGTTTTATCGACGGTAGCTGGAGACCGTCGCAAAGTGCAGAGCGGGTAGTGTTGCACAATCCGTCAAATGCGCAAGCGCTGTGTAAAATTGCGTCAGGTAACGCAGACGATATTGATGCAGCGGTCAGGGCGGCCACAAACGCTATGGAGACAGAGTGGGGTTGCTACAGTGCATTGGAACGAGGGCGTGTGCTGGCACGTATGGGGCAGTTGGTCACTGACAATATTGACTTGTTAGCCACGCTTGAGGCGGCTGACGTTGGCAAGCCGTTAACGCAGGCACGTGCAGATGCCGTTGCGCTGGCGCGCTACCTGGAGTTTTATGCCGGAGCCGCTGACAAAGTGCATGGTGAAACGCTTCCGTACCTTGATGGCTATACCGTCTACACCCTGCGTGAACCACACGGGGTCACGGGTCATATTGTTCCATGGAATTACCCGATGCAGATTATAGGGCGCTCTGTGGGCGCGGCACTCACCATGGGTAATGCATGTGTGCTTAAGCCTGCCGAAGAGGCATGTTTAACGGCGTTGATGTTTGCCGATATTGCCAGACAGGCGGGTTTGCCCGCTGGTGCGTTGAATGTGGTGCCAGGGGTTGGTGAGATAGCTGGTGCTGCGCTCGCCTCGCATCCGGATGTAAAGCATTTGTCATTCACAGGGTCGGTCGCTGTGGGGGAGGCCATACAAACGCAGGCTGCGCGTAATATTGTGCCAGTGACTTTGGAGCTTGGCGGAAAATCACCTCAGCTGGTATTTGATGATGCTGATCTGCAAGACGCATTGCCATTCCTGGTGAATGCAGGTATTCAAAACGCGGGTCAGACTTGCTCTGCGTCTTCGCGAATCCTTGTGCAGCGTGGTGTCTATGACACGGTGCTTGAAATGATGGCAGAGAAATATCGCGGCTTAAGAGTCGGACCCGCTGAGTCAGATTATGAGCTTGGCCCATTGATTAGCGCAGAGCAGAAAAAACGCGTTGAAGGATTTCTGGCACAGGATACTGAGCTTACGCTTATTGCAGAGGGAACACTGGTCAATGAAGCAACTCATGCAGGTTACTTTGTTGCACCACGTTTATATGCCTGCACTGATCCAATGCATGTCCTGGCGCAGCAGGAGATCTTTGGACCAGTGCAGGTAGTGATTCCCTTTGAGGATGAAGCACATGCTGTGGCTATCGCCAATGGGACCGAGTTCGGGTTGGTGGCCTCTGTGTGGACACAAAATGGAGCGCGGCAGATGCGTCTGGCCAAAAAGCTTAAAGCGGGGCAGGTGTTTATCAATAACTATGGCGCGGGCGGCGGAGTGGAGTTGCCGTTTGGTGGTGTGGGTAAATCCGGTCATGGCCGCGAAAAAGGCTTAGAAGCACTGCATGGTTTTTCAATATTAAAAACCGTTGCTGCTAAGCATGGGTAGGTTGTTGCAGCTCTGGCAGGCACCGCAGCAGGTGAATTATCGATGACCAACATTATGACCGGGCCTAAAAATCTAATTACTGATGTTAAGGGTTTATGCGTTGGCAATTCAGCTGATGAGAACCTTAAGAGTGGCTCAACAGTTTTAATGGCGGGTAAGCCGTTTTTTGCGTCGGTGGATGTGCGCGGTGGTGCACCTGGAACCCGGGAAACAGATTTGTTGGCACCCGATAAACTGGTCGATACGATAGATGCCATTGTCTTGTCCGGCGGCTCTGCGTTTGGCCTTGATGCTTCATCGGGGGTGATGGATGCTTTGCATCGTGCCGGCAGAGGTTTTGAAGTGGGTGATATAAAAGTGCCGTTGGTTTCAGGGGCTATTGTGTTTGATCTTCTCAACGGCGGCAATAAAAACTGGCTCAGTAATCCGTATTCTGAGTTGGGAGAGCAGGCTTATCACGCAGCTGATTCTGACTTCGCACTGGGGACCCATGGCGCGGGAACCGGCGCGACCACCGCCAATCTAAAAGGCGGGTTGGGATCTGCCTCCGTGGTAATGCCAAACGGCGTCACCGTGGGGGCATTAGTGGTAGTCAATGCTCGAGGATCTGTTATCACCTCAGACGCTGGCAATTTCTGGGCAGCACCATTTGAAGTTGGGGTGGAGTTTGGCGGCTACGGATGTGACGACAGGCCAGTCACACATCTGACAGATACCGGTCTGTCAGATGAAAGTGGCGCAAACACCACTATTGCCATCGTCGCAACTGATGCCCCGTTAACGAGCAGTCAGTTAAAGCGTCTGGCAACTGTGAGCCATGACGGAATTGCCCGGGCAATAGTACCGGCCCACACGTTGTTTGATGGCGATTTAGTTTTTGCAGTAAGCACCGGCGATATACAAAATATGGCCAGTGTGGCGCCAGCAGAGGAAGCATCACTTGGTCATGCTGCAGCACTATGTTTGTCGCGTGCGATTGCGCGGGGGGTTTTTGAAGCGCAGGCGACAGAGACTGACCTGCTGCCTTGTTGGCAAGATCAGTTTGCGCAGAGGTAGTGGTTCTATTGAGTGATGTGCCGGGTTTGTTGTGTATTCCCGGTGCCAATACAAACTACTTGTTGTAGTGCATCACAAATTTCTTAAATCAAGCAACCTGTGGGAGCTTCTCGGCGTTTTCTTGCCCGACATCGGTTTAGTTTGCCTGCCGCTCGCCGATACGCGTTCAGATACCCGTTTATCGTCCGGTGATTTGACACGCCGTGCGTGTCTTAACTTGGTGTAAGAGAGAGAAATGAAACTTAAATTAAGCGCAGCGATGGTAACACTCGCGTTGCTATCGGCCTGTGGTGGCGGTGGTGATACTGGTAGTGTTGGTGAAAACCCTGATGTTACCCCCGTGGTGGATCCTGATCGGGACAATTCCCCTTCCGCCATTTTGAATGCAGAAGACAGAACGCGTCCGGTGAATGGCACTAGGTCTTCAACCAGCGTGGGCGTGAAATCGAATGGTGCGGATCTATTTTCCGATGATGGTTCTATTCCTCAGAAAGTGAGTAGTGACCGAGTGGCCAGCTGGCCTGGACTCCGTTACGGTAACTTCCTGGTGAGCAATAACCCCTGGAATGCAGGCGCCGCTACTTTTCCACTCTGGTACCAGCAAATTAGTCTGTACGAAACAGGCGGTGGAGCTTATGGCGTAAAGTTTGACTGGGATTGGGGAGCTGAAGGTGATACTTCTGGTTCAACTTTTAACACGAAGTCCTACCCGGAAGTGATCTTTGGGACTAAGTCTCCGGGCGAACGCTCGGGTACCTTTGCTGAAACTGGTCTACCAGTAGAGATTTACGATGCGCCTGAAATTACCCTGGACTATGAGTTCAGCTATCAAGGCAGACGCACTGATTCAGCCACGCCAACCGGCTCTGATTCAGAGTTTAACGTCGCAATCGAATCTTTTTATCATTCCTCTTGTGATGTCAAACGGTCAGGGTTAGCCACTGACAATACGGTATTTGAGACAATGGTCTGGTTGAAGCTTGATCAACGTAAACCTTCCGGTGATGCACCTCGCGCTGTGATATCCACCAGTGATGGTCGATTGTTTGATGTGTACACCAAGGTTGCCAGCAACCCGAACTATATTGCGTTCGTAGCACAGGAAGAGCAGTTAAGTGGGACGATTATGTACAGTGAGCTGTTGGATCACGCGCAGGACAATGCCGCCGAATATGGTATTTATCCGTTGAAAGACACTGATTGCCTTGCCAATATTTTGATGGGCACTGAAATCTGGCACGGTGGCGGTACGTTCAACCTGAATGAGTTTACGGTTAACCGTACTTATTAAGAACAGCATCTGCCATATAAAAAAAGTCGCACACAATGTGCGGCTTTTTTTTACCTTGATTTAGCTCATGCAGATCCTGAGGAACCGACGCAGCACGTCATTCGATACCTGAATAACCCACGCTATTTAAGGCACTCACGAACTGGCTAATCTGCACCGGTTGGCAGCCTGCTACATTGATGCGTCCGTCGCTTGCTAAATAAACCCCATGATCATCAATGAGTGAATTTACCTGGGCGGGGGTAAGTGGCAGCAATGAGAACATGCCACGTTGCTGTGCTACGAATTCCAGATGCCTGTTTTGCTTCGCCATTTCTGTGCGTAGAGAATTAATTCTGTTGACCATCGTGTCGAGCTCATCAAGCCAGAGCTTTTTTAGTCGGTCATCGTGCAGAATCATACGTACCACTGCGGCACCATGGTCCGGTGGCATAGAATAAATCTTACGTGCGATTTGGCCGAACATGGCTTGAGCGCGGCTTGCAGTCTCTGCATTATGGGCTGCCATGTATACAGCACCCGTTCGATCGCGATACAGGCCGAAGTTCTTAGAGCAGCTTGCAGCGATCACTGTCTGTTCGCAACTTGAAGCGATCAGGCGCGTGGCTGCAAGGTCATTATCCAATCCAGTGCCAAGACCGTGGTAGGCGATATCAATGATTGGGATGATATTCCGGTGAGCGATTAGCTCAGCCAGCTGCTGCCATTGTTGCAATGACAGGTCTGCTCCGGTGGGATTGTGGCAACAGCCGTGGAGCAGGATCGCATCACCCGCGATGGCGCTTTTCACTGCTGTTAGCATGTCTTCAAACTGCAGCTGTTGCGTACCACGATCAAAGTAGCTGAACGTCGCGGTCTTAATGCCGGTAGATTCTGTTAGCGGCAGATGATTGGGCCAGGTGGGCAAACCGATCCACAGTGTGCCGTCAGGGTGGGCAGTGTGGTAAAGCTCTGCAGCCAGACGCAAGGCACCACTGCCACCCGGCGTTTGCGCACCCTTAGTGATGATGGTTGTGTCTGGTAGTATCAGTTCTCCCAGCGCTTCAACAAATTCGATATCACCGGTTAGTCCGAGATAGCTTTTACTTTTTTGTTGCTGGTGTAGTGTTGCTTCAGCCTCTTTTACAGCAGCCAATACTGGTGTGTTGCTTTGATTATCTTTGTATACGCCGACGCCCAGATCAATTTTATCGCTGCGGCTATCAGCCCGGTAGCGACCAATTAATTGCAGTAGCGGGTCTGGTTGGGGTTCGGGTAAGTTGAACTGAGTCATTGCAATTTCCTGCGTGGCGCTGCCGTATTTCTTGCGTGTTTACTTACGTTGGTTTGCTATCAAGTGCCGCAATTCCGATTGAGGTGGGATGCGTAGTGAGTGCATTGAGTTTACGCCAGGTATAAAGATGTGACACAACTGCACTGCACAGCACCACAGTGACTGTTGATAGGAACATCGTGATCATGGGTAAATCGAATACCACAATTAAAAAATAGTTGATTGTGGCCGGAATAACAAGTTGCCTTGCAAGCCCCAGGTACATGGGAAACAGTGGTTTTTTAATGGCCTGCAAAGAAGCCACGCTGACAAAAAGCACCACGTAGGCAAAAAAAGCGATGGCATCAATGCGCAGATAGGTGGTGCCGGTACTGATCATATTTTCATTGCTGGAAAAAAAGCTCAGTAGCGTAGGTGAGAAGAAAACCATGATCGGCATTGAAAGCAGTGCAATACAAAATCCTGCCCACAGGGCTTTCTTATAGGTTTCAAGAATTCTCTCTGGTTTGTTCGCACCGAAGTTCTGCCCCACCAAAGCCATGACTGCCGAATTTAAACCCAGTGCCGGCAGGAGTAGGATTTGCTCCAAACGTAAACCGACTGAATAGCCTGCGACATGCTGGCTGCCGAAGCGACCTATAAATGCCATCGTGATGAATCCGCCTAAGATCACAGTGAGCATGTTAAAGCTTGCCGGCAACACCTGGCGTAGGAGGTCTTTCCAATGGTTTGGGCTAAAGGAAGGCTTAACCCATCTGCCCAGGCGCTGTTTGAGCACCCAGAATAGGTATAACGCTGAGCAAGCTTTTATAGTTACTGTGGCCAGCGCCAATCCTGCAACGCCAAGCTCTAAACCGAATATAAGCAATGGGTTTAAAATAAAGTTTGCTACCAATCCTACGGCAAGTGCATTGCGATTAGAGGCTGTGTCGCCCAGTGCCATCAAGGCGCCGGCCGCCACCCCGGCCAGTACAAATGTGATGCAGCCCCACAGGACAATGACCACATATTTTTTTGCATAAGGTTGAACATCAGCATCGGCCCCTAGAAAGGTGATTAAGGGATCCGCGGCCAACAACCCCGCCAGCAGGCAGAGTAGCGATATAACCAGGCCGAGCCCTGTGGCCTGATCAACCCAACCAATAACGGTGTGGGTATTTCCTTTGCCGACTTCTGCCGCCACCATGGCGGTGGTGCCGGTTTGCATGCCGATGCTTCCGCCGATGATTAAAAAGAACACACTGCCTGCAATGGAAACGCCGGCTAATGCGTTGTCAGAGAGCATGCCTGCAAACCAGAAGTCGGTCAGGTTGTAGAGTGTGTTAAATATCATTCCCATCGCAGCGGGCACTGCTAATGCGATGAGATGGCTACCGATAGGGCCTTGTGTTAGATCCCGATGCCCGCTAGGCATCAACGGGTACCAGCTTTCTTCCTTGCAAACTCAGACGACCTACGGGCAGCACACCACGTTTGATGGCTTTGTCAGGAGCGATAATAAATAGATCGCCGTTTTCGCCATGCAGTTGTGTCTCTATGCCAGCTTGCTTTGCCAGTTCAGAATTGGCTTCCATGTGATGCTTTTCACCGTGCACGGGGATAAGCATTTGTGGTTTAACCCATTCATACATGGTGCTCAGTTCGTCTGCTGCCGGGTGGCCGGAGGCATGGATAAGATCATCGACGTTGTGTTCCCCGAACACCGTGACACCGAGTCGTTCAAGCCGTTCGATCAATGAATTGATACTGTCTTCATTGCCGGGTATGCACTTTGAGCTGAAAATGACAGTGTCACTGGGTTCAAGTTCCATGTCCCTGAAAGTGTTTGTGCTTAAACGGTGCAGCGCTGTGCGTGGCTCACCCTGGCTGCCGGTGGCTAACAGCAATACTGACTCAGGGGGTAGATAACCCAGGTGTTTGGCTTCAACAATGCTGATGTCGTTGGGCAGCAATCCGGTGGCACGCCCGGCGTTGACCATATTGATCATTGAACGGCCGATCATGCCGACGTGGCGACCGGTGTCGGTGGCTATTTGTGCCATGGTCGCCACACGGGCGAGGTTACTGCCAAAGCATGTGACAACTACTCGTCCCGGAGCGTTGGCAATAAGCTTGTGAAGCCCGTCGTGCAATTCTGATTCCGAAGGTGTCTTACCCTCTACAGTAGCGTTGGTGGAATCGCATACCATCGCCTCCAGATTTAGCGCTGCCAGCTCACGGCAACGCTCGCCGTCAAATGATTTTCCTACCACCGGGTTTTCATCAAGTTTCCAGTCACCTGAGTGAAATACACGACCGACAGGGGTGCTGATAACCAGCCCACAGGGTTCCGGCACAGAGTGAGTCATCGCGATCCATTCAACGTTGAAAACGCCAATATCGACAATGTCACCGCTCTCTACTATGTGCACAGGCACTTCGTTGTGCAGGTCGTACTCTGCTAGCTTGCGTTGCAGAATATAAGCGGTGAAAGCAGTCGTGTATATTGGGCATTTAAGCATCGGCCACAGGTAGGCCACTGCGCCAATGTGATCCTCATGGGCGTGGGTAATGACCATTCCGGCAATATCTTGCGAACGTTCAGCAATAAAGGCGGGGTCAGCCATTTGCACATCTTTGCGGGCGTTTGATCTGCCTGGCGGTTGTGGAACAGTAGATGTCGGGTCAGATGCTGTTGTTGCAGCTGGTTGGTCGGAGAACGTCAATCCACAATCAATAATGAGCCACTGGCCATCATGACCATACAAATTGAGGTTCATACCGATCTCGCCGCAACCGCCCAGCGGTGCAAACCATAGGTCTTCTTTATCAGGTGTCATTTTTTATTATTAGGATGGCGGGAGGCGAGTGGACGGGATTGCAATGAGCCCGTGTGATGCTTTAATTTGGTATATTCCGATGATTCCATAGTAGCATTTTATGAGGTTGCGGTTTTCATGTGGTTGCTGTGTAGACGGTGATTCATTGTAAATCGATAGCGATATCAACTGGATAAGTAAATGACGACACAAAGAGCCCCGGTGATTGACGGTTTACAATACGCCAACTGGTCGAAAAAAATTTTTCAGCAAATGCGGGAAGGCGGTGTCGACGCGGTTCATGTAACCATTGCTTATCACGAAAATTTCCGCGAAACGGTTTTAAACGTTGAGCAGTGGAATCGTTGGTTTGAGCAATATCCTGACCTTATATTTCAAGGCCGCTGGGCCAGTGATATCGATATTGCGATGGAGACCAATCGCACAGCAATATTTTTTGGCTTTCAAAATCCGTCACCCATAGAGGACGATATTGGTCTGGTAGAAATTGTTCATACACTGGGCGCGCGATTTATGCAGCTGACATACAACAATCAGTCGCTGCTTGCGACCGGGTGTTATGAGACTGAAGATCCAGGTGTGACCCGCATGGGGAAGCAGGTCATCAAAGAGATGAATCGCGTCGGCCTGGTGGTAGATATGTCTCACTCCGCAGAGCGCTCAACCCTTGAAGCAATCGAACTGTCGGATAGACCCATTGCCATCACGCATGCTAACCCTTATGACTGGCACCCGGCATTGCGCAATAAATCTAATACGGTTTTAAAAGCACTCAGTGAAACGGGTGGTATGTTGGGTTTTTCATTTTACCCACATCACCTTGCGGGTAAAACAGAGTGCACCTTGCAGAGTTTCTGCGAGATGGCAGCGAGAACCGCAGAGGTCATAGGGGTTGAGCATATCGGGATTGGTTCCGACCTGTGTCAGGATCAACCGGACAGCGTGGTTGAATGGATGCGAGTCGGGCGCTGGAGCAAAGAGATTGACTACGGTGAGGGCAGCGCAGACAACGCCGGCTTTCCTCCTCAACCCGCGTGGTTCACCGATAACAGAAGTTTTCCCGGTTTGCGGGCGGGATTGCTTAAGTCCGGGTTCAGTGAGGCCGATACCGACCGGTTGTTAGGGCTGAATTGGTTACAATTTTTTCGCGACAACTTTACCCCGCAGGCAACTGTATAAAAGGCAGGGGTATCGGCACACCTGCTTTCTGTTGAGAGATAAGGCCAATGGCTATAATCAATCCTGATAACGCACCAATTGCGTTGCGACCTCCCTCCACAGTGATGAAACTGGCGCGCATGGGGTCAATGCACCAAACGCGATTGTCATTTATGCGTGTGCTGTTGCGGCGGCTTGCCACTGAGCAATGGCCGATTGAACGGACCCGGTGGCAAATGGATAAGACCGGTGTCGGAGTAGGGGTTTATACCGCCACAGGGCCAGACAGAACCTACTCACTCGTGGTTTTTTCAAACGACCTTGATCCTTCCAAGCGCTCTGACAGAGTCATTGCTGAAGAGTGGGATGCAACTTTTACCTTAGTGGATGGCATCCCTGATCAGGCACATATAGATCGACTGCAAAAAAATGTACCAAAGCAAGAGGCAGGAAGAATTAGCGATAGCGAGTTGTCTTTGTCTCGTGCTAACCGTTCTGTGCGCTTGTTTAACTATGTGCGCGCTGAACTTGCCAAAGGTGTTCAGCCGGAAGCATCTGAGCTCGACAAGGTCGGTTACCTGATGCGCACAACAGCGGTGTATGGTTCTGGAAAATTCGGTGCTCTGGACCGGAGATTTATAGCTGACAGAGAAGAATTTTCCTCGCCGTTTCAGTGCGAGTTGCTGGCCGTTTATATGATTCGAATATTCAGCGTTGATATCGTTGAGCATCTCGCACAGTCTGATGCGCCGCATACCGCTGTAACACTTGATACTAACTTGCGTCGATCGCTAGGTATCGGCAATTCCACCGGATTGGGAATGGCGCCGTTTATTGTCAATCACCCGGTGTTATTCAATCAATGGATGCTATCGCGTGAAGAGGCCTTGCTCAGGGTGCGCCGGGTCGCGGAGGTTGATGCAGACAAATTTGATCAGTTTACTTCATTGTTGGCACGCCAACGTTCCGGACTGGCCTACTGGTTAAGCGAGCACCCGTTACAAAAAAAGAAGATCGCAGCGCTTACAAAAGACTTATCCAGCTTGGTCAGGAAAGTGCAAAACCCGGGTTCACTGAATAATATCAACCCCTGGAATGACTTGTACTTATGGGCGGAAGATCATTTGTCTCTGGAGGGGCAGGAGTGTCTGGTCACGCTACTGATAGAGATGTATCCAGAGCTGGTGGATGAGTTGGCAATAAACATGAGCGCTGATGAAGATCGTTATTTTAAAATTAACGGTCAGATGACAATTGATCAATTGCGCGAGCTCATCACTAGTCATTATCAGTTTGCACTGGACACCGATTTCACTCAACGCAGTGCCAACGCACGCTACTGGTATGCATCTGAAGAAAAGCTTGAACCAAGGCTGGGTGAGCGCTTTGAAGAGCCGGGAGCAGAGCGGGAGCATCCACTGGCCATTTCGCGAGACGTCGCCAGCGCATACCATGATCTACACGGCCGTGATAGCACCGACCCAGTCGCAATGTTTTTACTCACGCACCCGCAACACCGGCATGTAGTGCGTCGTGTGCAGCAGGCGGCACGCCATCCCTACTCGGAAATTGAGAACAACTTGATCGCTGATGACATGCTGCCGATCGATCTGCTGCGTTGTAAGTTGTCGTACTTTGGCGCGGTGAAATTTGACCCGCGTAGTGATCGATGGGTCAGAATCAACATGTTTCAACATGCCCCGTTGCCGAATGAACTGATCGAACACTACGACGATACCTGGGTGTACCCACCGGCGCTGGCCAATGTCTGAACTTTCGTTGGGTGAGCTCGATGCGTTGGTGCTTAAAGCGTATCGTGGGGCTGGTTTCAGTTGGGGCATGGCACAGGAGGCTGGCCGCGCTGCCGCATGGCTTGCCGCCCGTGGGTTACCCGCAGCCACCTTGTTTGCTAATTTGTTACAACAGACGGATGGCGTCGATGCTAAGTCGTTGACCCCGGATATTCAACATCGTCAATGGGTGAAAGCGGACACCCCCTGTTGTCCTGTGGTGTGTGGCACAGTGCTGTCTGATCTCGGCTTGCGTCACTTTCAAACAGACGCAATGATTCAAACAGACGCAATGATTGCCATTGGAAAGCTGTATAGCCCTGCGATCCTTCTGCCGTTTGTGGCCGGTTGTGCTATCGCAGAGAGGAGTCATGTGACTATGTTGATCAACAACCAGCCTTTGGCCATTACCGCCACTGGTGGCTACGATGCGAAAAAATGCCATACCGAGCTGGTCACGCCAAAAACTGAGGTCGCGATTTTATTGTCAGCCCGCCACTCTGCAGTTGATTCGCCGTGCCTTCGTCGAGCTGCTATCAGCGCGCCTGAAGCGGAGCTGTTAGAACAGTTGGCGCACAGAACATATGTGCCTGCCACGGAACAATCACGTAGCTCTGGTGCCGGTGCGGGTCTGACAGACAACGACTGAGCAGAGCAGGTGCTTTGTGGTGTCACAAGATGTATCGCAACTGATACACGGAACACACTTTTTGCTGAGATGCAAAAGGTTTAACAATCTATTTAGTTACTAGAAAGCATTCCTGTCGATAATACATCGGTGGCACAAATATCGCGTCCAGCTTACACGCCACACTGACAGGTCATGTTTTATGAATCAGGCGAAAACAGCAATTGTACTTACCGGGTTGAGCACTTGTCTCATGATCGGCGGTTGTACCATTGCCCCGAAGGCGTCGAGCGATGCCGCTGCTGTGAAAAACTTAACCTCTGTGTGCGAAGATCAATGCGAAGACGACGATGCCAATCGGTATCAGTATTACCTGGGCATTTTGTCGGTGTTTTTGATGGGGTAGATTGTTCGGGGGCGGGTTGGTTTGGACGTGCTGGGGCTTGATCCGCTCAGTAATCTGGATGTTTAGGTGTCCTTTGTTAAATATTGTTAAGCACCGTCTTGCTTTACCACAAGCTGAAATTCCCTGTCACGATTGCGATAGCACAGATTGCTGTCAGTGGCGTTGAGTCCATCATCCACAAAGACATTGAGCACAAAGGTATACGTGCCTAGTTCGGTCGCTGTGCCTGTAATCAATAGATTGCGCTGCCCGGATGCTACTGCGGTAATGCCGGGGGGTAACGATCCGCTGAGTAAGGTGAAATCATAGTCGAAGCGATCGTCAAAAAGCTCGTTTTTTACTGACGCGCCAATGCTGTGGCTATACACCTGGTTCAAAGTAGCCGGTTCGAGTGTGGTATTGCTGAAGACCGGGCCGTCGTTATCAAAACAATCAATCACAGCATCACAGCCGACCATCAGTGCCGCGCTTGCGATAAGTACCGCAGCTTTTATAAGGCGCATTGCGTTCGTTCGTGTCGAGATGTTTGTCATGGTGTCTGGTGTACCTTTTTTATCAACATGCTCTGTAATGCGGTTAATCCTCATCCCGCATTCTTGCCTCACGTTCAAGCTTTTCTTTGTAAGCCTCTTTTATTTGCGACATGACGGAATCGACGTCAGCTTGTTTTTCAACGCTCTGGAACTCACCGCTTAAGACTGTGCCTGGCAGGAGTTCGCCTTGCTCATAAAGCGCCCACATTTCGTCAGCGTAACG
Source organism: uncultured Granulosicoccaceae bacterium (assembly GCA_937928685.1). Taxonomy (GTDB): domain Bacteria; phylum Pseudomonadota; class Gammaproteobacteria; order Granulosicoccales; family Granulosicoccaceae. The sequence goes on along the minus strand of CALGJU010000105.1, from coordinate 14,353 downwards.
GCTGTTGAGAAGCTGCGGCGCAAACTGACCATAGTATTGGGTCATGTTGTTTATATCGCGAGTTAACATACTTTTAGCATGGTTGTTGCCCGCTGCATCCACGGCTTGTGGCAGATCAATAATAATCGGGCCGTCTTCATTTACCAGTACATTGAACTCTGATAAATCGCCATGAACAAGACCGGCGCACAGCATGAGTTTGACGTATTCCATCACGGTGGCGTGATCTTCGATCGCCAGATCCGCGGGGACTGCCACATCGTTCAGGCGCGGAGCAACTTCACCGTTCTGGTCTGTGATGAGCTCCATCAGCAACACCCCGTCGAAGCAACCGAAAGGTTCAGGGACACGCACGCCAGCGTCAGATAACTTGTACAGCGCGTCGACTTCAGCATTGTGCCATTCGGCTTCCTGCTGATCACGCCCGAACTTAGAGCCTTTTTCAATCGCGCGCTGGCGCCGGCTGTTTCGACCCTTGCGACCCTCGCGATATTGCACGGCCTGCTTAAAGCTTCGTTGCGCCGCGTCTTTATATACCTTGGCGCAGCGAATTTCCTTGCCGCACCGGACAACGTACACAGTTGCTTCTTTGCCACTCATTAAAGGATGCAGCACTTCGTCGATCAAACCGTCTTCGATCAACGGAAGCAAGCGTTTAGGAGTCTTCATCTGTGCAAAACATAACCCGGGAACCGAGAGTGTGGTGACTTGGGAAAAATAGTCAATGGGAGATTCCAGTGATTTGGTCTCTGTGGCCGAAAAACAGTCGGTGAATCGCAGAAATGACCAAATAGTAAAGCTCGATTGAGTCACAGTGGAAATATGAATCACTAGACAGAGTTGGTGGGCACACGTCGCTAAACTGCCCGACAATGTGAATTCGATGAGGATGTGAGCGTTGTTAACAATTATTCGATCAACTGTTTTTCCGGCCATTTTACTTAGCACTGCTCTGTGGGCAACGCCGGGTCTGGCTCAAGTGTGCACCGATTCTGATGGGGACGGCTGGGGCTGGGACGGGACTGCATCCTGCCGGGTTTCGACGGTGGCGCAAAGCGCTTGTGATGACCCTGATGGTGATGGTTACGGGTGGGATGGTCAGGCGACCTGTATTGCCGGCCAGGCGGCACAAGCGGCAAGCCCGGCCGCACCTGTTGTGGTACCCGGTTCCCAATGTGTTGACGATGATGGCGACGGATGGGGCTGGAATGGGGTGGCATCCTGCAGAACAGACGATGCTACCTCAGGGCAAGGCACAACGCCTCCGGTTGGCAACTCCAGTCCCGTAAGCACCGGCGGTACCGGCTTGAGCGGCAGTTTTGATCGCCAGCGTGATCTCATCGCGATTCACTTTGATCACGCGCCGGATCGAGATGACGGGCACGCATCGGTGGCGGCACTGATGATGACTGAAAAATTATCATTGAATGTTCAGGTGGTTGGCGGCACCTATGGAGTGTATAGCCGTGATCGTTACGATGCTGAATCAGAATCCGTTATGAATGCTGTGTGGGGCAGCGATTGGCTTAATGCACATAGTAATCACCAGGGCGCGGTCAATGCTGCTGTGAATCGCTGGACGGCGACACTAGCGGCAGGTGGTTCGGTCTGGGTGGCGGAAGGCGGTCCGTCAGATTTCACCGCTGAAGTGGTGCAACGTATCAACCAGTTACACAGTGAGTTCGATACCTCCCGCCGTATCCGCGTTATACAACACAGCGTTTGGAATGAAGATCACTCACTCGCCTCGGCGTTAGACTACACTCGGGCCAACACACGCTACGTGCGCATAGAAGATGGTAACAATCCAAACGCGACGGCGGATCTCCGATTTGAAAGCCACAATAATGGATCTTTTGTCTCACGTGCGCAGTCGAGTCGATATTCGGCAGAGTGGACGTCGGCGTTTCGGTACTTAAGTCCGTCAGAAAAACTCGACTTCTCGGATACAGTGGAACTGTTACATATCGTTGGCTTAGGAACCAATGTGGTGGCAGATGTGAATCAATTCGGTGATTATTTTTTCTAAGTGTTTCAGTTTTGGTACAAACCGTTCGCTTTCGTTTCATAAACGAATGTTAAATTCAAGCTGGCAGCGGCTCTTGTTTCCAGCGTAGATGTGTTATAAAACGGGCAATTCTGTGTTGGATTATAATAGATGAGTGCAATTCACGAACTACGTGAAGATTACCGACGCTACCGGTTTTACCACCCACAGTATCGATTGTTGTTCTGGCTTCTTGATGTTCTGATGTTTTTGGTGAAACTCGCCCTGTTCGGCGGGTTTCTGTTTCTGTGTTGGTACATCATGAGCAGAAACCCTGCATCAGCTTCCCGGCCGGTTGCTGCTGTCAGTGTCCCTGCGATTGCCGTAGAAGAGGTGGTGGCACCTGCACTCACCGATGAACGAATCGCTCTGTTAAAAAGCATTGCTGAGCGTTCAGTCCCTGTGTCTGCAGACGCTGTTGAATCGTCAGTGGAATTGTTGGGCTCATTCTCCCAAGCGCCATCTAGCAATAATTCAGATGTTGTCGACTCATCAAATTTAAGTACATCGGACTTTGTTACTGCAGCTTCCAGTGAGGTGCCTGTCCCGACAGTGGTTCAGGTTGAGTCTATAGCCCCTGCGGTGACGTATGGGGAAGCAGTGCCGCAAGATTCTGTGGTACCCGATTACCCTGTATTGGCGGCTTATAATGAAGTTGAAGCGTCGAATGACGTCGAGGGCAGGGACTGGGTTCTTGTTCAAACCCCTGATTACTACACCGTGCAGTTGGCATTAACTGTCAATCGGCCATTTTTAGTGGAGTTTGCGAAGAAACTTCCTGCGGAATTTACAGCCGCTATCTATCCAGAACGGGTGAATAGCAAGGGCGGTATTCAGTACAGTTTGAGCGTCGGTAATTTTCAGGACAAGGCCGGTGCAGAACAACTGCTGGCAGGATTGTCGACCTACAATCGACGCTTTGGTGCACACTTAAGAACGTTTGGCGAAATTCAGCAAAACGTCACTGGTTTTGATGCGAGCTTCGTCAAATAGGCTCTTGCAGCAGAAATTGCGCAGAGCGACTCCTCGCTCGGTTGCGCATCGCAGATTCTTAGTCTGTGAGATTTGTCGCTAATGCGGCTACAATTAATTATGTTAAATCGTGTTTAAGGTAATTCCAAAGCGGGCAGCGGTGCTCGTATTGTCAGGGTTCATGTTGACAGCACCGATTGCAGCGTCGGCGGATTGCGTGGTGTTATTGCATGGTTTGGCCAGAACTTCCGGCGCGATGAAAAACCTTGTTGAGCCTTTCGAATCCGGGGGCCACCAGGTGGTAAATGTTAATTATCCCTCTCGAAAGCATACCGTAGAAGCGCTTGCGCCATTGGCAGTTAAGGCCTTGGGTATCGATAACTGTGACGCCACTGACAGCGTGCATTTTGTTACGCATTCTATGGGCGGTATTCTGTTGCGATATTATTTGCATCACCATGACATCCCAACCCTCGGGCGAGTGGTGATGTTGGCTCCACCCAATCAGGGTAGTCAGGTGGTCGACCACTTAAAGTCGGTGCCCGGATATAAATTGATCAATGGACCGGCAGGCATGCAGCTTGGCACTGACCCGCAATCTATCCCGATGAACCTTGGCGCCGTGGATTTTGAGCTTGGGGTTATTGCGGGAACTAAAACGTTTAACCCGCTACTATCGCAGTTATTACCCAACCCCGATGACGGCAAAGTCTCAGTGGTGAATACCAAGGTCGAGGGAATGAGTGACTTTATAACACTGCCTGTCACTCACACGTTTATGATGAAGTCTAAAGCTGTGATTGAACAGGCAGTGCATTTTATTCAGTATGGCAAGTTCCTTACAGAACAATGATCAAGACGCCGCCCGGTTCAGGAAGGTGCGCCGTGTCGGGCGTTCATTGTGCAACGGATACAGTTTTACCAGATCTTTCGCTTGCTTGACCCATTGCTCTCGATCAATTCGGCCAGGGAACGCCAGCGCGGCATCAATTGTCTTAACCTCTTTGGCTGAAAGTGCGGCCAGCTGCTCCCATGATTTTACGCCGAACTTATTGAGTGATTTTTCTATTACCGGTCCAATGCCGTTAATCACTTTCAAGTCATCCCGGTGAGACGAACCTGGTGTGCCAAATGTAGTCTTACCGCTCTGCCAGGCATTCTTTTTCGGCTTTTTTGATTTCTTTGGTTTTGTAGTGACCGATGTTTTAGTGTTGAGCGGCTGGTGGCCGTTGCGCATGATCGCCTTGGCTTGTGGTACCCACTCGTCACGCTTGATGCGACCTGAAAAATCTTTTAATGCCTCGTCAACGTTGTTGATGTCTGCCACCTTAAGCGCTGCGAGTTGCTCCCAACTTTTTATTCCAAGTCGGTTAAGTACTTTTTCAATCTTCGGGCCAATGCCATTAATCGCTGTCAGATCATCCTTGTGATCACTGCCGGGCGTGCCCAGTTTTGTTTGGCCGGTTTGCCAAACTGATTGCGGCTTTCGTTTAGCCGTTTTGTTTTGTTTGGATGATTTGCTTTTAAGCTTTTTCTCAAGTGCTGCAATATGCTCCTCTTTTGTCGCCAGCTCAGTTTTCAGTTTTTTTATCTGCCCGACACTGATGGGAGTGACGGCGGAAACAGGCTCTTTTTGCTCTGTGAGCTTTGATTCCAGCTCTGCGTTTCGTTTTTTCTCGTGATTCAGCTGTGCTCGAGTTTCGGCAAGCGTTCGTCGTGCCCATTGCAAGTCAGGGTCGTTGTCAGGTTGATCGGCCGTCGCCGCAGCAGCCTCATTTGTAGCATCAGCGCGCAGGCGCTCCAGCGCTTTTTCAAGTTCACTGTTTTTTGTGTTGAGTTCTGCAATCTTTTGGTTTGCCTCTGCAGGTGCTTGTCCCGGATCATTAGCACTGTATCGGGCGAGAGTCAGTTTCGCTTCGCTCAGTTGTGAATTTAAGTTGGCGATACTTGCCTTAGCCTGACCCAGCTCAGCCGTTGCGTTGTTCGTGCTGGATCGTTGCTTCGCTGCATTCAGTTCTGATTGAAGTTGATCTGTTCTGGCGCGAAGTTTTGATTTTTCTTCGTCAGTCGCTTGTCTGGTAGAAACGACTCTGGCCTCAAGGCTCTTATATTTCTCATCAAGTGTTGCCAGTTGTGATTTGGCCTGTACCAACTCGGTAGACGCTTGGTTTGATTCAAGCAAGCGCTGCTCAAGCTCCTTGACCTTAGCGATTGCTGCGTCTCGTTCAGTGGCGAGCGTTTCAGATTGCTTTAGCTTCTGCTGCAATTCATTGTTTGTCTTGGTGAGGTCTTCCGCGCGCTTCGAGGCCTGGTCGAATTTCGCAGATAATTCGGTAGAGGCAGTATTCGCTTGAGCTGACCGGGCCTGTAGATCGGCAGTGGCGCCTGGCTGTTCAGCAGGGACTTTAGGTTGTGCTTCGAGCTTGAGCTTTGTTGCATCAAGCTCTTCAGATAACTGTTTAGAGCGTTTATTGCTAAGTACCAATTCGTTGATCTGCTTTTCAACCGTTGCCTCTAGCGAGGAGAGTTTGGCCTGCACCTTGTCATGCTCTGTTTTCACTTTGCTGTTTTCACTTTGCAGCGCCAGCAATTCGTCCTGGTCGTGGGGTAGGGTATGTTCTTCCCATTCCGTGGCGGTAATCTGCGTTCTGCGCCAGCGCCAAAGCAGCCAACCGGCAATCAAGCCGCCTAGAAAGGTCAGGCAGAGAGGTAGTGTAATTTCCAGTAGTGCCCAGATCATGGTGTGTACCTATTAGCAGTTGTTTGGTTTGTAATTGAGGTTAAAAGCAATTAATTGTTTTGCTGCGCCAGGAACTCAACACGACGGTTTTTAGCCCGGTTCGCTGCAGTATCATTGGCAAACAAAGGATGGCTCTCGCCATAGCCAACAGAGCGTATACGTTCTATCGCTATGCCTTTTTGAGCAATGTATTCTGCTACTGCCTGAGCGCGTCTCTCTGACAAATCAAGGTTGTAATCGGCGGAAGATTGAGAGTCCGTATGTCCGCCTATTTCCACACCTGGCTGCGGGTAGGTGCTCATTGCAGCAGCGACTTTTTCTAGCACCGGAAACGCAGTCCTCGGCAGTTCATCTGATGCCGGAGCGAACACGACATGGGCTCTTATTTCATCTTGTAGCTGTGTGATCTCGCGCTGTAACTCTTCGGTCTGATCGATTGTGATCGGCGCAACTACTTCAACGTTATCGGTGGCTGTGAGTACAGTAACCGGAGTGTCAGATATCATCGCTTGGAGTTTTCGTTGTGCGTTTTCAGAACCTGTGTAAATATTTCCACTCAATAGCTGGTTGTCCAGATGTAGTTGAGCTTCAACGACATCGCCTTGCAAGTTGGATAGCACAGTTGCCAGATTGTTTATGTACAGATCTGCGTCTGTAACAGTGGCTGGCTGTTCGGACACTGACAGCTGGTTGTCGATATCAGCGTGGTTAAATGAGAGTTGTGCTGCAGCCGTTAAGGTAGCGGCGTGGCTTAAAGAGGGAACAGTGCCACTTAGTGTGAGTTTTTCACCAGCCACCAGCGCGGCTACATTGATATCGACCTTTGTTATCAGGGGTGTTTCGATTGCTATCGGTGCCTGTTTTGTGACTGTAGCTCTGGCCGCCGGTGCATCGATCACTGATACAGCTTTTCTTGTTGCTTGTACGGTGGCCTTTCTGATTGATTCACTGTTGGGCCCTGTGTGTTTCGCAAGGATCATCTCCAGTTGCTTTGCGTTCACATCCGCCGGCAAAGTACCTGTCACCTCAACGTGTCGGTAGCTGGCATTGAAGTCTAGCTGTGCGGGATTAAACCCGGCGTTTTCCACTAGAACCGGGGCTACTGTTTCGACTTGTCGTTCTATGTGTTCAATGCCCCAATACGTTCCAACGCCAATAGCGACAGCGGTAAGTGGCCAGAACCACCAGCCGCATTTTTTGAAATGCGGTACGGGCAGTTTTCCAGCGGCATTGCCTTCGAGCAAAGCGGGTTTGCGAAAATCTAGCGACTGTCTAGTCATCAGCATTAACCTGTAGGGGCGTACGTCGGTATCGGCAAGAGCAAATGCATTACCAACGGATGTCAAAACACCAGCACTGCTGCAAGTTGCCCGCCGGACAATCCCTTTGAGGTGAAGAGGAGCTCGTTAAAAGGTTAACAATAGTCAGAGAATCAGCGATTGCCGCTAATTTTTTTCTTGCATCTGGGTGATTTCTTGCTGCGGGAGGATATAGGGTCAGATGTGATGCGTAGGATTACCGGTGTCACTTGTATTCAATACAGTCGCATTTACCGCGACCCCCTCTGGAGCGAAGCTTACGAACCGGCGGCTGATATTGGTAATCAGCCCCTTGCAGTGCGCATTTCTCCTGGCAATTGCCTTCTGCGATTGACAGCACCGAGTTTGCGAACACCAGAAGGACCAAAAGCACGACTGACCAGGCTAGAATTAATTTTGTCATGGTCGGTGTAGGCCTTTGTGGGTTAGTGCTTTCTTTTTAATCCATCTATCGCCTTACCAATGCCATCAACAGTCAGGCCATACATACGTTCTTGCATGAGCTCGTGAGTGATTTTCACCGAAGGTACACGGGACCAATAAGCGGCCGGTTCCGGGTTGAGCCACGCCGCATGCGGAAATTTCTCCAGAATGCGGTTTATCCATACCGCGCCGGCCTCTTCATTCCAGTGTTCTACACTGCCGCCGGGCGCGGTTATTTCATAAGGACTCATGGTGGCATCCCCGACAATGATCACTCGATAGTCAGCTGCATAGGTTCTTATGAATTCATCTGTTGATACTGTTTCGTTGTGACGTCGACGATTGTCCTTCCACAGTTTTTCATAAACGAAATTGTGGAAATAATAGTATTCGAGGTGTTTGAATTCGCTTCTGGCGGCTGAAAATAACTCTTCGCTGACGGCTACGTGGTAGTCCATTGAACCGCCGACATCAAACAGTAACAACACTTTAATGGCGTTGCGCCGCTCTGCCGCCATTTTTATATCGAGCAGGCCAGCGTTGCGGGCCGTGGCGTCAATGGTGCCATTCAAGTCAAATTGATCTTGTGCGCCTTCACGTGCAAAGCGTCTCAGCTTTCGAAGTGCCATTTTAAAGTTGCGTGTGCCGAGCTCGCGTTCTGAATCTAGGTTTTTGTATTCGCGTTTATCCCAGACTTTGATGGCGCGACCCTGTCGGCCACTTTTTTGACCGATACGAACACCGGCAGGATTGTATCCATAAGCACCGAAGGGTGAGGTGCCACCGGTACCGATCCACTTGCTGCCACCCTGGTGTCGGCCTTTTTGCTCTTCCATGCGCTCGCGCAGGGTGTCCATTATTTTGTCCCAGCCCCCCAGTGCCTCAATTTCCTTTTTCTCTTCCTCACTGAAAAGTCGCTCGGCTTCCATGCGTAGCCATTCTTCGGGAATGTCACCGATAACTTCATCAAATAAATTATGCAAGCCGTTGACGTAGTCGCCAAACACTTTGTCAAAGCGATCAAAATGCCGTTCGTCCTTGATAAGGCATAGGCGGGCGAAGTGGTAGAAGTCGTCGATGCTGTAGTTGGCAACACCCTGATTGAGCCCGTCCAGCATGGCGAGGTATTCGGTAATAGATACGGGTATACGTGCGTTGCGCAAACGAAATAAGAGTTCAATCAGCACGGGGAGCTCGCAACACTATTGGCTTGTGGGTTAAACGCATAGAACTTACTGCTTGCGCTTGTTCAGAAAAACCAATCGTTCAAAGAGATGAACGTCTTGTTCGTTTTTAAGTAGCGCGCCGTGTAGTTTCGGAATGATTGATCCACTTTCGTCCGCGTGCAGCGCGTCTGCAGGAATCTCATCTGCAAGTAATAACTTTAACCAGTCAAGGAGTTCCGAGGTGGATGGCTTTTTCTTAATTCCCTGAACTTCCCGTATTGCAAAGAACGCGTTGAGCGCTGCTGCAAGTAAATCTTTCTTTATAGACGGGTAATGAACCTCTACGATCTTCTGCATTGTTTCTGCATCGGGGAACTTTATATAGTGAAAGAAGCAGCGTCGCAGAAACGCATCAGGGAGCTCCTTTTCATTGTTGCTGGTGATGATCACCAGTGGCCGGTGTTTAGCGACAATCGTCTCACGTGTTTCGTAGACGTGGAACTCCATCTTATCGATCTCAAGTAGAAGATCATTGGGGAATTCAATATCTGCTTTGTCTATTTCATCAATCAGTAGTACGGAAAGCTGTTCCTCTTCGAAAGCCTCCCATAGTTTGCCCTTGATAATATAGTTGGCAATATCATGGACTTTCTCGTCCCCGAGCTGTGAGTCACGTAGGCGTGATACCGCATCGTATTCGTACAGGCCTTGCTGTGCTTTTGTCGTCGATTTTATGTGCCAACGATACAACGGCGCAGCAAGGGAACGCGCCACTTCTTCTGCGAGCTGTGTTTTTCCAGTGCCGGGTTCCCCTTTGATCAATAGCGGACGACCCAGGGTAATGGCTGCATTGACCGCCAGTGCCAGATCATCAGTGGCGATGTAGTTGTCCGTGCTTTCGAATTTTTTCGTCATGCTGTGTCTCTGCTGCAGAAATGCCTGGCGGGTGTAAGGTACTTCTACACTTCTCGTTTAATCATACGTCCGAGGGGGCGCCCACCGACGAGATGCATGTGAATATGCATTACTTCCTGGTGACCGTGATCACCGCAATTAATGATAAGGCGGTAGCCGTCATCGCTAATGCCTTCGTCCTGTGCAATCTTTTTTGCTACTACCAGCATTCGTCCGAGTGTGACTTCGTCTTCCGGCGCTATGTCGTTTACAGTGGGAATCAGCTTGTTCGGGACGATAAGAACATGGGTAGGTGCTACTGGGTTAATATCGCGAAAAACGGTGACCAGATCATCCTGATACAGAATGTCTGCAGGAATTTCTTTGTCGATAATTTTTCTGAAAATCGTTTCTTCTGCCACGTTGGCGTCCCTTAATATCGGTAGCCTTTTATTGTAGCAGGGAGCGCCCCGGTGTTCAGCTTATACGCTGCAGGGCGATGGTCGGGTGTTCTTTATACAGCGTTGGTTGTGCGCTGTCGGCGGTAGAGGCTAAAACATGCCATCAAAAGCAGCAGTAATAAGGTTGGATCAAATGCGCCGTTGCTCTGTAAAGAACAGCCTGTTGATGTTCCTGCCTTTCCACCTTGACTGTGCGCTGGGGCGGCCCCGGTGGTGACTGAAAAATCTGTACTGTAGGCACCCACCGTAATGGTTGCCAGGCTGGTTTGGTTTTCGGTGCCGGAGGTTTGAGCTGCCACCAGGATTTCATCGCCATTGATGACCGTCGAGGGCGTGTTGATCAGTTCACCGCCATTAAGCGAGTAAAACCCATTGCTCACGGTCAATACGCTGCTGTCGCTTAGTCCGGTGATAATCACAGAATTTGATTGCACCAAAGAGCTTAAAACGGCGTTGCTGACGTTGGCAAATTCAAAAGGTGAAGGTGTGTCAGTGTTGAGTGACGTGGTGAGGGTAAATTGCAATTCAGCGTCTGACAGGCGATGTCGTGATCTTTCAATTGCAACGTAGTAGATTCCAGGGTCAACCAATGAGGCGACTCTGAAATTGTTGGATTCGCCACCGTCATCGTCTAGGGCAATTACGCTTAACTCTGAGTTTAACAAGTAACCATACAAGTCATTGCTGCCGTTGGATTCTGCAGTAAGCAGTCCACGCTCAGAGGTGGTCACGGAGAAGTACCGTATATCTTTGTAGCCAAACAAATTGGCTGGCGTACTTTGCAGCAAATCTATCGGTGTGGATTGATTGGCGACAATTTCCATGGCGAGATCGCGATCAGTATTGTAGTTGCCGTCGCGCAGCATGGTTATTGCTCTGGCCAGATTGAGTATGCCGCCGCCGCAGTAGTAGCGGTCACAACTGCCGCTTGCATAGGCAGTCGCGCTCTCTTGCAACAGCGCTCTGACTTGTGTGGGTCCAAGGTCCGGATTAATGCTGTGCATCAGGCTGATCGCGCCACTGGCAAGTGCCGCCGAGAAGCTGGTACCGGTTTCTTTGCGAATGAAGTTGCCGTTTTGATTGACCGAGTCGTAGCCCTCGTTGGACGCTACTAAAATTCCTCTGCCGCCGGTGGCGATAGTGACTTTTATTCCGTAGTTTGAGAAACCACCGTCAACCGTACCACCGGGTGTGCTAGATCCAACGGTAATGACATTGGCGCAGTTGGCCGGTGCTGATCGCAGCGCGTTGTTGGTTTCATTGCCCGCAGCCATAACGAACGTGACATTAAGATTCGCCATTTCGTCGATCACATCCTGCCAGGCTTTAGTGCACTCAGTGGCGCCGCCTAAACTTAAATTCACTACATTGGCGGGGTGGGTGTTGTCTGGAATACCAGCAACAGGCAGTCCCGCGCTCCAGCGGATAGCGTCGATGATGTCAGCATCTGTACCGCCTCCGATGCCCAGGGCTCTGGCATGGAGTAGTCGTGCATTCCAATCAATACCTGCAATGCCCTCTGCATTGTTGCTGTTACCGGCTGCAGCACTCGCTACCGCCGTGCCGTGCCAGCTACTTGGGCCGCCATTGTTCGGATCACCGGGATCGATAGGGTTGTCGTCACGGCCATCGCCATCGTTAGCACTGGTGTAGTCTTGCGGGCCGTCTGCAGAAACGAAATCGTAGCCTAAGCCTTCCACTGACCGGTCTTTTATTTCAGGATGATCTGGCAGGATGCCTGTGTCCACAATAGCGATGATTGAGCTGCTGGAACCCGTGGTGATATCCCACGCCCCCGGTGCGTGCATGCTGTACATGCCATCGTAGAGGTACGATTGGTTGCCCGGATCGAGAGATCCCTGATACAACGGGTCATTCGGTTGCATAAGCGGGTATCTTCGATATTCAATCGATGCGTAGTCGACATAACTCTGCTTGCTGAGCATGCGCGCCTGGCGTCGCAGTTGATCGATGCCCGGGGCCCCATCGGAAGTGACAAGCTCCTGGAAGTCAGATAAAGGTCGATCCAACTTCAGTTCGTGCTGATTGCGCCACGAATTACGTTTGAAGTGCAGCGGTCCGCGGCGATGTAATCTGGGGTTTTCAGGGGTATGGTACTTAACGATCAGTCGGCCAGTGGGCTCGGCGTCTGCCCATGAACGCACGCTATGGGAGGCTTGATCTGAGTCGGATTCGGCATTGGCACTTGCCAGCGACAATAGGATAACCGCAACCGCTGTGAACACAGGTCTTGTGGTTTGAATCAGTTTGGTAGGCAAAAAGGTCATCAAATAGCCGGGAACTCGAGCAGTTCGCTCCTCGTATAGTGTATTGTCGGCCAATTTTCCTTTTGGCGCAGTATCACAAGCGCCAACTAACGTGTCACAATGGTGAGCTTCGGCTTAAAGTAATACTTTAGCAGTCAACGCCAAGTAAGGGGGGCGTGTTGGGAAATAGACTCACAAAAATCTACACTCGAACAGGTGATGAGGGCACAACCGGCCTTGGCGACGGCACTCGCGTTCCGAAAACCAGTCTTCGAGTGGTCGCTTACGGCACCACCGACGAGCTCAATAGTGTGATCGGCATGGTGCTGGCACTTGAACTGCCCGTCAATATCACCGAAGTTCTTACCGAAGTACAACACCACCTTTTTGATTTAGGCGGCGAGCTTTGCATACCGGGGCACGTGGCCTTGGAAGAGGTGCATATCACCTGGCTTGAAACTAAGCTTGATGAACTCAACGATGACTTACCCGCACTGAAAAACTTTATCTTGCCGGGGGGCAGCCAGGCGGCGGCGACTTGCCATCTGGCCCGTACCGTGTGCCGACGCGCAGAGCGCTGTGTCATAGAGCTTGGTGATATTGAAACAATTCCGCCGCAGAGCATCATTTATCTGAACCGCTTGTCTGATTTATTATTCGTAGTGGCCAGAGTGCTGGCGCGTGAAAATGGCGGTAGTGAAGTGATGTGGCAGAGCAACCGGCCCCCACTTTCACCCAGGCTGTCCGAGAACTAGGATCCAGTGCGGTCGCGATATTTTGGCCAGCTATTACGATCCTTTTCGTTAATATTCTCGACACCAGAGTAGCTGCTTTGATTCGATCCCTGTTTGTATCACTTTACCTGTACCAGATCTGACCACCATGCCTGACCAATCCGCAGACCGACCGCTAGATCGTACTGAGAGGCGGGAGCATTTCTCTCACTTTCTGACCATCCCGACACGATGGTCGGATAACGATATGTACGGCCACGTGAATAACGCGCGTTACCTTACATTTTTTGAACTGGTGATCATGCGGTATCTGGAGGTCGATTCAAATCTCGACTTCGCAAAACACGGGGTGCGATGCTTCTCAGTGGAAAACATGTGCCGGTATCATGCGCCGGTGAAGTTTCCGCAAACCCTCGAGGCAGGGCTCCGAGTAGGCAAACTTGGCAACTCAAGTGTCCGTTACGAGGTCGGTCTCTTTGTTTCCGATGAAGATGAAGTAAGCGCCACTGGCTACTTCACAGATGTATTTGTCGATGCTGAAACTGAAAAACCAGTCAACATCCCGGATCCGATTCGACAAGTTTTAGCGAGCCTCATTGTTCGCAGCTAACTGCTATTGTTACGTCTTATGTACGCACTCGAAATATCACAGCTTCAGAAAACCTATGACAATGGTCATGAGGCGCTGAAAGGCATTAATCTGTCTGTTGAGGAGGGTGACTTCTTCGCCTTGCTTGGTCCGAACGGAGCAGGTAAGTCCACCGCCATCGGAATCATCAGTTCGTTGGTGAACGACAGTGGTGGCAGCATTAAAGTCTTCGGCAAAGACCTCAATGCTGATCGCAATCTTTGCAAGCTTGATATCGGTTTGGTGCCGCAGGAGATCAATTTCAATGTGTTTGAGACACCACTGAATATATTGACTACGCAGGCGGGATACTACGGCGTTGAACGATCGATCGCGACCACTCGCGCTGAAAAATATTTGAAATTACTCGACTTGTGGGACAAGCGAAACGGCCCGGCGCGAGAGATGTCCGGTGGTATGAAGCGCCGTTTAATGATTGCCAGGGCCTTGGTGCATAACCCGAGATTACTCATACTGGATGAGCCTACTGCGGGAGTTGACATAGAAATTCGCCGTTCAATGTGGGAATTTCTGGAAAAAATAAATAGCGACGGCACCACCATTATTCTCACTACTCATTATCTTGAAGAGGCGGAGACACTTTGTCGCAATGTTGCGATCATAGATAAAGGGGTGATAGTTGAGCAGGGCGCAGTGGAGGAGCTGCTCAGTCGCTCTATGGTGCAGACTTTTGTGCTTGAT
>CALGJU010000104.1 GCA_937928685.1 uncultured Granulosicoccaceae bacterium | reverse complement strand
AATTCAAGACCATATTCACCAAATTCCGGACCGATTCTTTTACCAATCACATCACCCAGCTGTTCATAGTTGGCTGCCATATCCAATACAGGGATACCGGCCGCACCCACAGCAGATGAAAAGCGCGAGGTGATTAAATTACGCAGTTGATCACTAATTTCATCGACTTGAAAATTGCCATCAGTACCGACTATCTCACGTATGAATACCAATGGATCAGTAACCCGGACACCGTAGGTGCCAAATGCACGCACTCGTGCCGCACCAAACTCTGCATCGCGAAGCATCAGCGGGTTTTTTGTACCCCACTTTAGATCAACGAAACGTTTGGTATTAACAAAATATACTTCTGCTTTAAACGGACTACTGAAACCGTGATCCCAATTGAGAACAGTTGATAAGACAGGCAGGTTGCGAGTTTCAAGTTCATACATACCAGGGCCGAGCACATCAGCCACCTCACCTTCATTTACGAATACTGCTGCCTGACCTTCTCTTACCGTCAGCTTTGCGCCGTATTTTATTTCATTACCGTAGCGCTCAAAGCGATACACCATGGTGTCACTGGTATCATCAATCCACTCAATGATGTCGACAAATTCGCCAAACAGTTTGTCAAACAAACCCATTAGTTATGCTCCTGTAGATGTTGCGCGTGTTGTTGAACTCGCGGAAACGAGTTTGCTTTTCAATTCAGATTCAAGTTGTTCAAGCGTGCGCTCTGCTTCACGACGCTTCGCTTTGCCTTCGTCTGCAATTTGCAAACTTTCTTCAATGGTGGCAATCAGGTTTTCATTAGCACGCTTGACTGATTCAATATCAAACACACCACGCTCCATTTGCTGACGAACCTCGCGGTTAGCGGTTCGCAGAGTTTCAGCATTTTTCTCTAGCAGATCGTTGGTTAAATCAGTGGCGGCCCTGACACTCTTGGCAGCTTCCTGAGAGCGGAAGACGGTCACTGCCTGCGCTAGCTGCTGGCGCCACAATGGCACAGTATTGACCAACGTCGAGCTAATCTTTGAAACCAACCCTTTGTCATTCTCCTGCACCATTCTTATACTTGGCAGGCTTTGCATTGCCACCTGCCGGGTGAGCATCAGATCGTGAATACGGCGTTCGAGATCATCACGTGCAGTGCGTAAATCACGTAACTCCTGCGCTTTTAGTACATCATCAGTGTCTTGCGCAGCCTCTATAAGTGCGGGCAATTCAACGGTATCAAGCTGCTGTAGTTTCTCTTCACCAGCGGCAATATACAACTCAAGCGCATGGTAGTAATCAAGGTTTGCATCATACAAACGGTCAAGGCTTGCGATGTCAGTCAGCAGTTTAGTCTTATGATCTTCAAGGTTATCTGTGATGGTATCAATCTGGCGCCGAACCCCTTCATACTCCTGTATGAATTGTACTGCTGGAGTCGCCCTTCCCATCAAACGCGCAAAGAAACCACGCTTCTTATTTGGATCGAGGCCGGCAACATCAAAGCCACGAAGCACAGCTACCATGTTGTTTAGATCTTGGCCCGCCGGCCCGACATCTTTGTTGCGCACACCTTCAAGCATGTTGTCACTGATGGTGGTGAGCTGTTCCTGCGCGTTGCTGCCGTAGAAAAGAATACTGTTTGAATCACTAAGATTGATGTCATTCATCAGCTCGGTGATTTTGGTACGATCAGTCTGGCTGGCCGTCTCCATTGTGACCATTTCATATTTAAGATCCGGTGCTAACATCGCTTCCAACTTAGCCACATCTTCCTTTAGCGACTCATCGGTCGTCACGACACTAGTGTTGTTCTGTGTATCTGGCATTCTCTATTTCTCCCCAAGATCATTAATTCCGCTTGCAACGTATTAAGCGCACAACGAAATGCAATACGGGCCAAAGGCTTTCGCCTTTAAACGCCCTCTTTCTCTAACTGCAGCTGCAGTACTTCAATCTGAACATCAAGCTCTGTTAGATTATTCTCCAACAGCTTGCCTTTTTGTTCTCCAATTACTGTCTCTATGGTGCCGAGTACATTGCGGAAGTTATCTTCCAACTCACCGCTGTCTCCGTACTTGTGGGTATCGGCGTATCCTTCTGTGACCCGCTGAGCGCCATCCAGATAGACTCTTAAAAACTTTCTGGCACGGCGTAGATCACGGGGATCGTCTTCAACGATACCCATTATTTCACGCACACCCACAATGATACTTTTTAAGCGATCTTTGAGCTCAACATTATGAATTCGATCTTTAGCAGCCTCTATGGCCAGTATTTTCTGATCAGCCTCATTTAAAATCTCCAGCACTTCCTCTGACGTTACGCCGACAGCGGGCATATCCGGTGCATTGCGCGAAGGATCGGTGCCATACACAAAGACAGCACCGATAACCGCTGCAACACCGAGTAACAAACTGCTAAAGAGAGTAATACCGGCACCAAGGTTTGCACTGAGAAAGATGGCAAGGCCAAGCACACCGGCACCTATCATTTTGTAAGGCACAGTGCTGCTGCGACGCACTATCTTGCGGCGTTTGGCTTCCTGCTCAATACCAACTCCTTTACGCACCAGCGTTGCTGCCAACATGCAAAGTGCAAACCCTGCAGCAAAACCAAGAGCACTTTTTCCACTACCCCCCAGCATTCTCCACAACGCCAAAAACAGCATTGGCATCGGTAGCAGGTAAAGCAGGAATCCCCGGGTTTGCGGCAACCGGTTAGGATCATCGGGGTTATATTTTTTCGCACCACCGCGTTTTGGCTCAATCACTTAACCACCCTTACCTTTGAATCGCTTGACGCTCCTGTGACCCTATCCACCGAATCTCCAAGCAGACCCACACAGGACACGCCCCCGATTGAGCAGACAAGAATAACCACTCCTATCATTTTTTTTAATTTTTCAGGCATAAAATTGATCCACTGCGTAACAAACCTAGTGATAAATGTGGACTAAAGAGACTGCATTCAAGCGGCTACAGGTAGCGTTACGGTAACAAGACCGGCCTGATTATCCCGCCATTTTATCAGGTTTCGTGCCGCACTTTCGGCTGCAAAAGCAAACAAGTCTCGCGCAGACTATCCACGCCTCGCCGGCCCAAGTTTCCAACCCGGTCCGCGCCACTGTCAGATTGCACCACCGTTATCTGGTAACAGTCACCGTACAGCTGGCGCACCTCGTCATCCGGCACCGAAAATGGCGGTCCTTTCATTTTCGATTGATCATAAGCAATTGTAACTGCAAAGATTTTTGCGTCGTTCGGTAAAATCGACTTCATATGTACGGCATACTTTTCACGCATCGGCGGCGGCAGCGCAATCAACGCCGCACGGTCATAAACGACAGAGACTCGATTTACCTGTGCGCGAGACAACGTAAAAAAATCCCCGGCGAAGAGCGTCCAGCCAGGCGCACGAAATACAGTCAGCTCTCCATCCCGCTCACAGACAGCAGCAATTGACTGTTGTTCACAAAATTGCTCCAGCGCTGAGACGCTTAAATCAATCCCGACTATATGGTGACCCTGCTCATGCAGCCATTGCATATCAAGGCTTCTTCCACAAAGCGGCACAAAAACCGCCCCTGACGCGCCGGTCACCGCCCAGTGATCCTTCAGATACTGGTTAATTTCAGGCTGCTGCCAACCCGGCTCATCACTCTTTGCCCAGGCTTGATGCCAGAAATCATTTTGCATTAAGAATTCCTCCGGTCTGCCGTTATCCTATCCCATCTAGCAATCGGGCAACCAGATGCAGGATGCGTCTTGCTGGAACTACCTACACTCGTGTTACCACTAGCCAAATGACCAGTCCGGCCAGGTGATGCTACACAAGGTATATTGCCCCTTACCCCAAATTAGTTATAGGCTGTGCATTCTGTGTACAGATAATAAAATTATATGTGCGTCAAACACGCACAATCGAGGCGAAGTTTATGTCGAAATCAATACTCGTGACAGGTGGCGCTGGCTACATTGGAAGCCACACCGTAAAGCAACTCGGCCAACAAGGTGAAAAGATTGTTGTGCTCGACGACCTCTCTACCGGCTTCGAAGAAAGCGTTTTATTCGGAGAACTTGTCGTCGGTAAGACCGGCGACATGGAATTAGTCGATCGCATTATGACCGAGCACAACGTCGGCACAGTAATGCACTTTGCCGCGCACACTATCGTGCCCGAATCGGTGGAAAATCCACTTAAATACTACAACAACAATACTGCCAGCACTCGCAATCTGCTGGAATGCTGCCAAAGCAACAACGTAGAGAATTTTATCTTCTCATCCACTGCCGCAACCTACGGCATTGGCGACGGCAACCCCTGTACCGAAGAAACACCGACCGCACCCATTAACCCTTATGGCATGTCAAAGCTCATGTCTGAATATATGCTGGAAGATCTGGGTAAAGCCTGCAATATGAAGCATGTGATCCTGCGTTACTTCAACGTAGCGGGCTGTGACCCGGATGGCCAGATCGGTCAATCAACTGTCGGCGCTACCCTGTTAGTCAAAGTGGCAGCCGAGGTGGCTGTTGGCAAACGCCCTGAAATCTATGTCTACGGCACAGATTACCCGACCGCAGACGGCACAGGGGTACGAGACTACATTCATGTGGCAGATCTTGCATCAGCGCATATACATGCACTCGATTATCTACGTAAGGGCGGCGAGTCAACTCGCCTAAACTGTGGTTATGGCCACGGTTACAGCGTACGAGATGTGCTGAACACTGTTCAAAAAGTACACGGTGAGTCAATAAAGATTGTTGAGCATCCACGCCGCGCTGGCGATCCACCAGAGCTGATCGCCAATGTAGACAAGATCCACAGAACACTTGACTGGACACCAAAGTACGATGATCTTGACACCATCGTCAGCACTGCCATCAATTGGGAAAAGCATCTACTGGCAAAGCAAAAAGCCGCTTAAGTCTTTAGCAGCTGCTGCAGACGTTGCAAATAAAAAAAGACCGCGCATTGCGCGGTCTTTTTTTTTGACTTGATTTAAACGCTGCTGATTACAGCGCAAGATCCAGCATTAAGTCTTCTGTCTTGCTTTGTCGTTGCGCAATACTGTTGGCAATCATCTGATAGTGTGCCAACTGATCCGCATCAGGCATGGCACTAACATCGGATGATCTTACCTTCAGCGCAACGATATCTGTCATTACATCAATATCGTTGTCGTTCTTATCACCGCGAAGAAAACCAGATTCACCAAAGCAATCACCAGGGCCAAGCACCGCACTTAATCCATTGTAACCACCCAGACTGGCAACACCTTCAACAATGACATAGATATTATTGTCTATTGTGTCTTTGCCAAGTGCGGTGGTACCTGCACTGAATCGCACGATGCTACTCACTGATGCGAAGCAGGCAATTTTACGTTCACTGAACTTTGAAAAGAATTTGAGCTCGGAAATTACCGGCAACCAGCCACTCATTTCTGATGAGACCATATCAGGCGGTGCCATTTTGTCGAGCACATCACCCAGTGCCGCTGCCATTTCAGCGCCACTGGAGTATCGCTTACGCGGGTTCTTCGCCAGGCATCGAACAATCACCTGTTCGAGCTCTGCAGGTAAATCTGATCGAACCGAGGTTAACAATGGCGCTGGCTCTCTTAAGATCGCCTTAAACAATTCTTTAACTTCCCGCGCTTTGAATACCTGCTGACCTGTGAGCATTTCAAATAGCACAGCACCTAACGAGTAGATATCACTGCGAGGTCCAAGTTCAGAGCCTGTCACCTGCTCAGGGGAAACATAATTCGGTGTTCCCAGTGCGGGTCGGCCAGTACCTGCAGCCTCATCAGCCGTGGTGCTTATCGCAATACCAAAGTCGAGCAATCTCACAGAACCGTCGTTGGCAATCATGATGTTGGCAGGTTTAATATCGCGATGAACAATACCCTTACGGTGGGAAAAATCGATCGCCTTACAGACATCTGCGATCACACTGACAACTCGGTGCGGGCTCAACTGTGTTTGGCCACGGCCGTATTGTTTAAGCGAAACTCCCTCAACATACTCCATGACCAGATAGTTGAGTGGCCCGTCAATACCGGCGTCGTAGACAGCAACAATATTCGGGTGGGACAAACGCCCGGCGGACAATGTCTCTGTGATAAATGCTTTCTGCGCACCCGGCATTTTGCCGGTCTGCTGATCCAACGTACCAACCTGAGATATCTTGATCGCTACATCGCGCGACAAAATCGCATCGTATGCCCGATAGACGACCCCGCAAGTACCGCTGCCAATACGCTCTAACAGCTGGTACTTACCAACTTTAGCCGGTACGTCAAATTCTACTTGTGCCGCCATATTTTGAGCAGCTGTGGTGTTGTTTTGAGCCATTTCAATTCTTCGTTTTGTTCTGTCTTGCAAGTGAATCAGCCCAACCTTAAGGCTGGAATCAGGCCAATCAGAGTGCCTCAAAAGGCTGGTAGCCGGTTTCTTGCTTAGTTTCTATCACTAAGCATAGTCAATATTTGGCCATGTATAGCCTCAAATGACCCATTTGACATAAAAATCACCGTATCACCTGAAACCACAAAGCCACTCAGGTGCTGAAGCATGTCGTCCACATTGTCGTAGGCATCCCCCGCAACATTTGCCACCACGTCTTGCAAGTTGAGCTTGTCGGGATGGCGATTGTAAAGCAGCGACCAATCAGCGTCGCCCAATGCGGCTGCTACTGAATCAATATGTGTGCCAGCCACCATACTGTTGGATCGAAAGTCCAGCAATGCAATCAATCGGCCTTTCACTTTTGGCCTCAACGCGGCAAGGGTTGCGGCGACTTCGGTGGGGTGGTGGGCAAAATCATCAAACACCTGGACACCATTGACAGTATCAAGCAGCTCAAGCCGACGCTTTACTCCGCCGAATTCTGAGAGCGCCGCCACCGAATGCACTACCGGCACCCCCGCATGGCGCGCTGCAGCAATCGCGGCGCAGGCGTTGGATAGATTGTGCGCACCAACAAGCGTTGACGGCATCGCGAAAACTTCACCCTGCGGACAAACAATGCTCGCAGCATCAGAACCGCTTTCAACAATGAAGCGCCAGTCGCCTCCATCATGCGCTGCAAAAAATTCACGCTCAGACCAACAACCAGTATCCAAGACCTCCTGCAAGTTGTCATCTTCACCGTTACTTACAATTAAACCGGCACCAGGCACGGTTCTCACCAGATGATGAAACTGTTTTTTAATCGCGGCCAGGTCATCAAAGATATCAGCGTGATCAAACTCTAAGTTATTAAGCACAACAGTGCGCGGCCGGTAATGCACAAACTTTGAACGCTTATCGAAAAAAGCCGTGTCGTATTCATCTGCTTCAACAACGAAGAATGGCGTGTCTCCTGCGCGCGCTGATACACCAAAGTTTTTCGGCACACCACCAATCAAAAAGCCTGGCGCAAGCCCTGCGTATTGAAGTATCCATGCGAGCATACTTGATGTCGTGGTTTTGCCATGCGTACCGGCAACTGCCAACACCCACTTGCCGTGTAAAAACTCATCACACAACCACTGTGCGCCAGAGGTATAACGTATGCCGGTCGATAATATATGCTCAACCTCTTCATTACCTCTGGATAGCGCATTGCCAATAATAGCGATATCGGGAACCTTCTTTAAGTTGCCAGCGCTGTAGCCTTCCATCAGCTCTATGCCAGCACTTCGCAACTGCACATCCATCGGCGGATAGACGTTTTGGTCAGATCCGCTTACTTCATGCCCTGCAGATCGCGCAAGCAACGCCACTCCACCCATAAAAGTGCCACAAATACCGCAAATATGGATATGCATTACAGAATTATATTCCGTGTTTTAACGACGCTTTCAGATACAGAATAAGAAGATAGCAAATCATCTGCACGCTTAGGAGTCTTTGATGGCGTGATACTTTCTACCATCAGAAAAGCTGTCAGACCTATTGCGATTGACAGTGATATGCCTGTTGCAATGCCTACATCAAGCGCGTGCTTCATAATGTAGGCAATCACCGCCACTGACCATATATCAAGCAATACAATAACGACCACTGACCAATGCGGGGTGGACGACAACGCAGCCGCATAAAACCCCGGCAATACAGGCAGCGCCAATGCATAAATGATTGACCCGCTACCACAAATGGCTGCAAAGGTTTGCCCGAAACGGTTGGACTGCCTGAAGTACATAAGCAATAAATACAATACGACTCCGGGGACCAGCACCTCAAGCAACACGCGCAGCATTGAATAGGATTCAGTACCGACGATGTGATATCGCAACAGGCTAACCAACAGCGCAAATCCCACCGCCAGGTAGAGGACCGCACCAGACGCTGGCAGATCTTGTGGCGCTTTCTTGAACACTGCAATTTTATAAAACAGCAATATCACTTGCCAAAGACTATGCATTCGTCATCCCGGAGCGGTCATTCGAAAGAACAATATTTATTTTGATTGTTCATCAGTGATGCCAGTAATCACAGCCCGTCATTCGCAAGACGAGTGAACTGTTAAGGAAAACGGCAGTTTGCATCAAGCAGGGCAATTCAGGCCAATACAATGCAGCAACGGTGCTACCATAATGTTTCAGATGCCCGCTACGCACACCACAATTGTATTGCTGAATGACTGACAATAACGAAAAGGCCACCTATATCGCAGGGGGCAGAACACCCCTTAACACTCGGTTCCGAGGGTTCCTTCCGGTAGTGGTCGATGTAGAAACCGGCGGCTTCAACTGCCAGACTGACGCCTTGCTGGAAGTGGCCGCCATCATCATTTCACAAGACGATGAAGGCCGCTTACAACCTGAGCCTGTGGTCAGCACACACGTGGTTCCATTTGAGGGTGCCAATATGGATCCCAAGTCAATGGAAGTAAACGGAATAGATCCCTACCACCCGCTTCGTGCCGCCCGAAAAGAAACTGATGCACTGGGCCATATTTTCACACCCATCCGCCAGGCGGTAAAAGAGGCCGGTTGCACCCGGGCTATCCTGGTGGGTCACAATGCCTTTTTCGATCTTAGCTTCATCAATGCCTGCGTCGAACGTAACGGTATCAAACGCAACCCGTTCCACCCCTTCAGCAACTTCGATACAGTCACGCTTTGCGGGCTGGCTTACGGCCAAACCGTGTTAGCGCGTGCCGCTCAAACCGCTGACATGGGTTGGAGCACCGCCGATGCACACTCAGCAGTCTATGACACTGAAATGACCGCCAGGCTATTCTGCAAAGTGATCAACAGCTGGGAAGATTTGCATAAAAACTAACCCGGCGTTAACCCTAACCCGACGATTCAAACCATAACCTTGTGATCTTCCCGCTCCAATTAAATCAATCGGGGCGGGCTTCCATCCTTTGTTGGACCATCACGTAAACTCATCTGAGTCTCAAGGTTGAACGCAGCAGTGTCTCAGCTTCCTGTTTACTCGCCCGCTTGTCCGGGAGATCTTGCCATAAACTGATTGAACTCTTCCTCGTCTGCACGCCGTTTTGCGTCAGCACGGAAATCGGCAAACCGCTTCGCTCTGCTGGCCATCTCATCTTTTATTTCTTGAATTCGATCGTACTGCGTTTGCTGATATTTGTTGAACACGACATTATCCGAACGAACAAAGCCGTTGCCTCTTAGCTGCGACCATTTCTCACGCAGTGCTGCTGGCAGATCACGCACGTCACGGCCTTTCAGGATCCAGTACAGAATGACGAGACCAAACGGCCAGAAGAATACGAATCCCACCACCATCGCACCTATATTGAGCCCGGTCCATCGACCTCGCTTCTCAGATGTGTACTGACTGGAGAACCCCCACTGATCTGATCGCTGGCCCATTGTTGAATTGTCTGAAAATGACATCATGCCTCCTTGATATGTATGAAAGTACTGCATCAACAACTACTTATTCACTCATGTGAACGCTGTTAACATTTAATATACCTACCTGTTCACGCTTTTTCAAGGGTTTTGAGAAAATATGTGAACAATGTACACATAGCACCTTTTTACAGTCATAATTCAGACCAATGAAAAAGAAAAAGACCTACCACCACGGGAATCTGGCCGAATCACTGCTCGATGCGGTAGACGAAATCGCCAGTCAATTCGGCCTTGAAGCTGTGACGCTCAGGGCCTGTGCCAAGCTCGCAGGCGTGTCTCCGTCTTCGGCATTCAGACATTACGTTGACAAACGTGCGCTGTTTACCGCATTTGCAACAAGAGCATTGAACCAGCTGACCGCAGCAATGTCTGCAGCAAAAGCGATCGCCGAGAAGGATGGGCAGGATGCATTTAAAGCAGTTGGCATCGCCTACATTGCGTTTGCAATCGATAAACCGGCTTTCTTTCGAGCCATGTGGAGGGAAGAAGCCATTTACTCAAACGATGATCATTACCGGCAAGCAGCGAATAATCTCAGTGCTCAGCTAACCGGTGGCTTTGCTGACACCATCGACGACAAAGACCCTGAAACCCTCAGTGCGCAAGAGCTGCTGGCGTGGTCCGCAGTGCATGGGCTGGCCAATCTGTTTGTTGACGGGCCGGTCGGCAATGCTACGCCTCGGCAACAAAAAATTGAAAAAGCTGTCGAAATGATTGATGCGCTAATGCCGGCTTTTCAACCGTCAAATGCCTGAAGCAAGCACCGCACGCACACCCGCTAACCAAGGAACATTTTATACGCCACGTTACCGTCTTCACACCAATAGCGATAGCCAAGCTCGTCCAGAAAATGTTGAAACTCATCACCACTTCCTGCCGGCACTTGCATCCCCACTAACACGCGCGCATAGGCCGCACCGTGATTGCGATAGTGGAACAGCGTGATATTCCACCCCTCACCCATATTATTCAGAAACGTCGCTAATGCCCCGGGACGCTCCGGGAATTCAAACCGATAGAGCATCTCATTTTCAATGGACTGCGAACTGCCACCCACCATGTGCCTGACGTGAAGCTTGGCCATTTCATTATCGGTAAGATCTTCAACGGTAAATTTTGAATGCTCAAGGTCAGCAATAATCTGCTGCCGCTCCACCCGCCCGTCAGCCAACTGCACTCCAACAAATACATTCGCACTTCTGCTGTCGGAGTATCGATAGTTAAATTCAGTGACGCTTCGCTTGCCCAGCGTTTCGCAGAAGTGGCGAAAGCTACCAGGCTGCTCGGGAATATTGACCGCCAGCAAGGCCTCCCTTTGCTCCCCAATTTCTGCACGCTCTGCCACATGTCTGAGTCGATCGAAGTTAACGTTCGCACCGGTCGTGACGGCAATAAGATGCTGATCAGTCACATCGTTGACTGCTGCGTATTTTTTTAAACCCGCCACGCTTAGCGCACCTGCGGGCTCCATGATGGTGCGCGTGTCATCGAATACATCGCGAATCGCGGCGCACATTTCATCCACCGTGATGGTGATGATGTCATCAAGCAACTCACTGCAAATTTTATAGGTTTCGTCACCCGGGCTTTTCACAGCCACACCGTCGGCAAAGATCCCCACCTGATCAAGCACCACCGGGTGGCCCGCCGCAATCGAGGCTTTCATACTGGCAGCGTCTACCGGCTCCACCCCTATAATCTTCACCTCAGGCTTTAAATACTTGATCAAAAGGGAGACACCGGACGCCAGACCTCCACCTCCGATCGGAACAAACACTGCATCAAGCTGGGCGGAGTGCTGGCGGCAAATCTCCACACCAACAGTACCCTGACCTGCAATGGTGTCCGGGTCATTAAACGGATGAATAAAGGCATAGCCTGTGCTTTTCTCCAACTCACAGGCGTGCGCAAACGCCTCGTCATAGTTGTCACCATGCAGCACCGCCTCGCCTCCCAGGCGACGCACAGCATTCACCTTAATGGCCGGAGTCGTCTTGGGCATCACAATCACTGACTTGATCCCGAGTCGACTCGCCGACAGCGCCACTCCCTGAGCATGATTACCGGCAGACGCGCAAACGACACCAACCGTCTCTGGATGTTGTTGCTGCAGTTTAAAGATGCGATTGTACGCACCGCGACATTTGAACGAAAAAACCGGCTGTAGGTCTTCGCGCTTCAAATACACATGATTACCGGTTTTTGTGCTCAGACCAGGGGCGATATCCAGTGGTGTTTCTTTAGAAACATCATAGACTCTGGCGGTGAGTATCTTTTTTATGTAGTGATCCATGGAACCTCGCGTAATATGGGCTCACTCTAACGAATGCCCGCCCGTGGTGGAAGCACCGCAGCGGAATATGTTCACACCACCCCTCACACAAAATACACAGGCAGGACGACCAACAAAGATGAGCGCTGATAAAATGAAACAGGCAGCCGCAGTCGCTGCCCTCGAATGGGTTCAGGATGACAGCATCATCGGGGTCGGCACTGGCAGCACCGCCAACCATTTCATTGATGCGCTGGCCAACTGGCACACCATGCCTCGCGGTGCAGTGCCAAGCTCTGAAGCGACAGAAGCACGGTTACGTGCCGTGGGCATTGAAATATACGACCTGAATTCCAGTGGCACACTGTCGCTGTACGTTGATGGCGCTGATGAGGCCAATGCAAACTTACAGCTGATCAAAGGCGGCGGCGGCGCTCTCACCCGGGAAAAAATCGTTGCGGCAGCGAGTATCAAATTTATCTGTATTGCCGACGCTTCCAAGAAAGTAGCGGTGCTTGGAGATTTCCCCTTGCCAATTGAAGTGATCCCTATGGCGCGTAGCTATGTGGCTCGCGAAATTGTGCAACTTGGAGGTGACCCTGAACTGAGAGATCAATTCAGAACTGACAACGGCAATGTGATACTCGACATCCACAACATGAAGATCACCGATCCGCTGCAGCTTGAACAGCAAATCAATCAACTTGCCGGAGTGGTCAGCTGTGGCTTGTTTGCGCGCCGACCTGCGGATGTTTTGCTGCTGGGCAACTCAGACGGCAGCGTTGAGCAGATCACAATTTGATATTTGCGTCTGTGCCAACAACAATATCAGTATGAACTGCGGAGCGTGTTTCCGGAATAGAGCGATTACTTTCACAGTGATAAGTATAAACGAGTGATTTCTTGACGTTGCCCGCTTGATTCTGCCCAGCAGCGTGCAAGGTTCTGCAGTGAAAAAACAAGGTATCACCGGCTTCGAGTTCTGCCGGAATTGCCGCTTTAATCAGCTCTTCATTTTCATCTATGTCGGTGCGAAGGAAAAGCGCCGCATCAAGTCGACCGCGACCAAGATCGAGCTTGTGCGAACCTGGTATCAACATTAATCCCCCATTGTCCGGCCGCTCTGGCCCGAGCGCCAGCCAGACACTGATCAGTTCCGGATGATCAAATGACCAATAGCGAATATCCTGGTGCCATGAGGTCACACTGCTAAAACCCGGGTGTTTAGTCATCACACAGTTGTGGTGATTCTGTGACACCATCACACGCTTACAATTGAGCATCTGCCGCAGGTGAGAGACCACTTCATCACTCTTAGCCCACTCCCGATATACAGTTGCGCGGGTGTAAGCATTTAACAAGCGCCGCGGGGTTTGGCCGCCAGGAGCGGTTTTGCTTTCAGGGGCACCGGGATAATGCACATCTGCCTCATACTCTACCGGTGCCAATGCTGGATTAACGGAATCATCTGTCACCTGATTCATGTGAGTGATCACTTCATCGCTCGCCAGTTGTCGTGCGATAAAATATCCATCATCATTAAACTGCTGTAGTTGTTTTGCACTCATAGGATTCAACATCGGCACGGTCCCTCTTTAATCATGGCGTTTAAGACAAAACAACGTTACGTTTGATCGATCAGTCTATAGCAACATACTGCTATTCAGCGTCTTTAGCAGAGACCACCTGCTTTGGCCTGACATCAGCCTGCTCAGAAGACGCTTTTATATCCGTCACTGCGTACTGAAACTCCAGCGCCTTAACTATTGCATTTGCAAATAGTGCAGCGGCTACCGGTAACACCCTGCTCTTTAATTGACCAACATAAAGGTTGCCGGTCGGCACCGCTTTTTCATCAATATCCCGATAGATAATTTCAGTCACTTCAGATGCTGCCGGTAAACCGATCGGCAATTGAAATGAAATACAGTGTTCATGCATTAAGTAGTTTCGAATAAAATCGAAATTATCTGATTCAATTACCTTTTCAAGTTCATTGCCTTTGCGCAGCATCGCTTCATCAAGCAGATAACGCATACCATTGCTCGTTGTGGGCAAGACAACCGGTGTTGATAATAAATCACTCCAACCAAGTTGCTGTTTTTCAGCCAGTGGATGTGAGGCAGACATAATCGCCTTAAGTGATTGCTCCACTCTGCCCATCGGTTGAAAGTCTGCCGTTCTCAACGGCTCAAAGACCACTGCAAGATCAGCCTCAAACGAGGTGAGTTGTTCTATCGCAGCGGTTCGATCACACACCTTCACACTAAAGGTGACTGCCGGATGTAGCTTGCGGTAATTGGCAATTTGCTCTGCGATAAAGTGCGGCAACAATGCCTGGCCACAGACCACAGACACATGCCCGCGGCGCGCGCCACTCAGGTCTGCAATCTGTGACTTCACCCGCTCCATGTCAGCAATCTGGGTACGGATGTGCTGAATCATCAGCTCACCCGCGGTGCTGAGTCGAACGCCTCTTGGTAGCCGCTCAAAGATCGGCACACCAAGCTCTTCCTCCATAGCAAGGATACGTCGGTTCAACGCGGTAGAGGTAATCGCCAGCGTGTCTGCGGCGCGCCTTATGGAGCCGCTTCGAGCCACTGTATCAATGTAATGAAGCGGTAAAAGATGCTTCATGAAAGTAAACCTTGTAAATAGAGGAAAAATGCAGCGACTAATCCAGCAGCCACGGCGCAGGCTACCA
Source organism: uncultured Granulosicoccaceae bacterium (assembly GCA_937928685.1). GTDB lineage: Bacteria > Pseudomonadota > Gammaproteobacteria > Granulosicoccales > Granulosicoccaceae. The sequence goes on along the minus strand of CALGJU010000104.1, from coordinate 2,656 downwards.
GGAGCCTGTCCGAGAACCAGGATCTACTGCGGTCGCGGTTCGCACGATGCGCTGCGTGCATCGCTGCAGTGCAAAATTAGCAGAATACACAGCCAAGGGCAGTGTTTATTCTTCTTACCTTGTTGAGCCAGCCGTAATGGGCTGGCGATGACCATTCAATGCAATCTGAACAACAGGGTCAAGATGAAAAAAATTACTGCGATCATAAAACCATTTTTGCTCGAAGAAGTTCGTGATGCGCTCGGGGAAATCGGCGTCAGAGGTATCACCGTCACGGAAGTAAAAGGCTTCGGCAGACAAAAAGGCCACACCGAGCTGTACCGCGGGGCGGAGTACGTGATCGACTTCCTGCCAAAGGTACAGATCGACGCCGTCGTCACCGATGCCCTTGTAGATCCAGTCGTCGATGCCATCAAAGCCTCCGCTTCTACCGGAAAAATTGGTGACGGAAAAATATTCGTCACCGATATCGAACAGACCATTCGCATCAGAACCGGTGAGACCGGCGATGCTGCACTTTAACTAAAAACTCAAGCGGAGCAAGACATTGGAAGAACAAATTTTCCACCTGCAGTACGCAATCGATACCTTCTATTTCTTAGTGTGTGGTGCACTGGTGATGTGGATGGCGGCCGGATTCGCGATGCTCGAAGCAGGTTTGGTGCGCACTAAAAGCACAACAGAAATACTGACAAAAAACATAGCGCTGTACTCAATCGCCAGCGTGATGTACATGTTAGTCGGTTATGAACTGATGTACGGTGGTGGCTATCTGCTTGAATCTATCGCGGCGGACACCGCAATGGATTCAGCCGATTTCGTCGCAAATGCACTGGCAGATTCTACCTCTTCAGGGTTCGACGGAGACGCGGTCTACTCCAAGGCGTCAGACTTCTTCTTTCAGGTTGTGTTCGTAGCCACTGCTATGTCCATAGTCTCAGGTGCGGTAGCTGAACGCATGAAGTTGTGGGCATTCCTGTTATTTGCGGTAGTAATGACAGGCTTTATCTATCCTAAGGAAGGTAGCTGGACGTGGGGTGGTCAATCAGTTTTCGGTTTATTCGAATTAAAGGTTGGCGAAACCGGTTTTTCTGATTTCGCAGGCTCAGGGATCGTTCACCTCGCAGGTGCGGCAGCAGCGCTTGCCGGCGTACTTCTACTTGGCGCGCGAAAAGGAAAATTCGGTGAGAACGGGCAAATCTATGCAATCCCCGGTGCCAACCTGCCACTAGCAACACTCGGTACGTTTATTCTATGGATGGGGTGGTTTGGATTTAACGGCGGTTCGGTTTTAAAGCTCGGTGATATTGGCAGCGCCAATGCAGTCGCTGCAGTATTCTTAAACACCAACGCCGCCGCCGCGGGTGGGGCGATTTCAGCACTATTATTCGCACGCTGGATGTTTGGTAAAGCGGATTTAACCGTGACGCTAAACGGCGCGCTGGCAGGCCTTGTCGCAATTACCGCTGAACCATCAACACCGTCACCGGCAATGGCAACGCTTTTTGGAGCAATAGCAGGCATATTGGTGGTGTACTCCATTGTCGGACTCGAGAAGCTGCGAATCGATGATCCCGTCGGTGCCATCTCTGTACACGGTACGATCGGCCTCTTCGGCTTGATGATTGTACCCATCACCAATCCGGATACTTCTTTCGCCGCTCAGGCATTGGGCGCCGCCGTCATCTTTGCCTGGGTTTTTACCGCCTCCCTGGTCGTCTGGTTATTATTAAAATTCACCATGGGCATCCGAATTTCTGCTGAAGAAGAGTACGAAGGTGCAGATGTCAGTGAATGCGGTATGGAAGCCTATCCGGAATTCACGAAATAAAAGACACAATACGTAGCGCTTAATGTGGGGGCCGCGGGATAATCCCGGCCCCTACATCGATTTAGAGCAGCCTCGCCATTTAAAATCACTGATCATCTCACGTATGATTATCAGATGAAAAAATTCAAAGTAGGCGTAAGTGCCAGCATCCGAAGAGCAGATGGAACACTGGCCATACCGGAAGTCGATCTCGATCCGTTACTCAACAATCAACGAATCGAAGTCACCAGCTTAGCTGACGTTGGTGGTGGTGAACTCACGGCCGAACATACGGCAGACTTCGATGCGATTATTTTGATGTTAGAGAAAGTCGGAGAACACACGTTTTCTAAAGATCAGAATCTGCTTCTTGCGGCCCGCTTCGGCGTCGGCTTTGATACCGTAGACCTTGAGGCCTGCACCACACATGGCGTGGCCGTCACACTCGCACCGAATGGCGTCAGACGCCCGGTTGCGACCACCGTAATGGGCCTTCTACTCGCACTGTCACTACGCATACCTCTGAAAGACAAACTGACCAGGCAATCTGATCCGGGCTGGGCGGTAAAAACACAGCACAACGGCACAGGTCTTGTCGATCGCACATTAGCGGGGTTGGGACTCGGCAATATAGGTGCAGAGGTTTTTCGACTGGCCCAACCATTTGACATGCGAATGATAGCCCACGATCCGTATGTAGACCCGTCAGTGGCCGCAGCACTCAATGTTGAATTGGTATCGCTGGAAGAGGTGTTTAAACAGGCTGACTTTCTGACCGTCAACTGCCTGTTAAACGAAGAGACCCGCCACATCGTCAACCGCGAACGACTGGCGATGATGAAACCC
>CALGJU010000103.1 GCA_937928685.1 uncultured Granulosicoccaceae bacterium | reverse complement strand
CCACCTTGAATGGCAAGTGGAGTTTGTGTTGCTGCCGCTTGTTCTACTTGTGTTTGTAGCTCTGCGCTAATGTCTTTATCTGTCACTTAAAAGCGCTCGATGTCTGGATGTGGAAGTTCGCCATGATGTACGTGCAGTGCGCCATACTCTGCACAACGATTAAGTGTTGGAATGGCTTTACCGGGATTAAGTAGCGCACCAGGATCAAACGCGTTTTTAATCGCGTGAAACTGAGTGATTTCATCGCTGCTGAACTGCACACACATTTGATTGATTTTTTCCATGCCGACACCGTGTTCACCGGTTATCGTTCCGCCGACCTCAACGCATAGTTCAAGAATCTTACCGCCGAGCTCTTCGGTGCGCTCCAATTCACCTTCGATGTTTGCATCAAACAATATCAGTGGATGCAGGTTGCCGTCTCCGGCATGAAATACATTGGCAATTCTGAGTTTGTATTCGTCAGACCAGGTATTCATTTGTTGTAATACTTTTGACAGATGACGTCGCGGGATGGTGCCATCAATACAATAGTAGTCCGGTGACAGTCTACCTACTGCAGGGAACGCAGATTTTCTGCCTTTCCATAGCTGCATGCGTTCTTGTTCGTCGCGCGCGATGTGCACTTCGGAAGCATTGTTTTTTTTCACTAATGCTTCCACCTGTTGTAGCTGGTGTTGCACTTCTTCTTCGGTGCCGTCAAGTTCACATAAGAATAATGCTTCAGCATCGGTTGGATAGCCACATTGGGCAAAAGCTTCTGCAGCGACAATGGCGGGCTTATCCATCATTTCGAGACCTGCTGGAATAATTCCATCGGCAATGATTTCAGCGACGGTGTCACCTGCGGTATCGACGCTATCAAAAGCTGCCATCAGTAATTTGGTGGTGTCAGGTTTAGGCAGTAGCTTAACGACAATTTCGACGGTTACAGCCAGCATTCCTTCAGAGCCATGTAAAAGGCCGAGTAGGTCAAAACCCTGTGTGTCACAAGCCATGCTTCCTACAGTGATCAACTCCCCTTCAATGGTGACTGCGGTGACTTGTAACACGTTGTGTACAGTCATGCCGTACTTTAAACAATGAACACCACCGGAATTTTCTGCTACGTTACCACCAATGGTGCACACTATTTGCGACGATGGATCGGGCGCATAGTAAAGATTGTAGTCAGAGGCTGCCTCTGAAATGGCCAGATTGCGAACACCCGGTTGTACCACTGCTGTGCGGGCGTTTTCATCAATGCTGACAATTTTATTAAATTTGGCCATGCCTAATAAGATGCCGTTTTTTAATGGCAATGCCCCACCGGACAATCCGGTTCCAGCCCCGCGCGCAACAACCGGTACTTTGAGCTCGTTGCAGATTTTTAAAATGCGTTGCACCTGATCGACGGTTTCCGGCAATACCACCAGGGGTGGTTTCTGACGATAAACCGCAAGACCGTCTGATTCGTAGGGATAGAGGTCTTCGTCGTCACGCAGCACTGATTCATCGTCCATGAACGACAGAAATCGAGTGATGAGTGCGCTGCGAGTATCGTCATCAAGCGCGGGTGTTTCATCTTTGAACAATGCTTGGGACATTGCGGTTCCATTGTGGTCAGTGACGTGTAAAGGATTATAGCGCGATGTAACTAGTGTGAATCATTTTGTTGCTATGTCTCAAAGCATTCCATGATTGTGAATTTAGTCACATGTGTAAAACAGCAGCTCACATAAACTCTCGTCTCAAGCCTGCGGGTTGTTACTACATTGCCGAGATACAGGGGAAGGATAATGGCATGTACGCTGTAAAAAATCGCTTCTATAAGCACTCAAAGCTTGACGAAGATCGTTTCAGAATGATTTTAGAGCTTTTTTCTAAAGACATGACAGCGGTTCAATGCGCCAAGCAAACCGGAGTGAATGTCAGATCTGTTAATTCAATCTATTTGAAGCTTCGTGATCGCATTGCACACTGGTGTGAATCCAATGCCTCGGGTACGCCGGGTTTGCACGCAAGCCGTAATACCGACGCTAATGTTGCAGCGGGTCCGACTTATATCGATAGTGCCAGTGATGGAGTGATTGGTGTCTATCTGTATTTGATGGAAGACCAGGTTTATAGCGCTTTGCTTAATGGTGCGTTGCCCGGTGAGCCAGTGGTCAATGAAGAGGGCAACTGGCGCGAGTACCCGATTGGGATTGATGTGCGACGTGACATGCGGCTGAAGATCAAAAACTCTACCTTCCAAAGTGCGCACGCCGCCGGTGACATCGCACGCATCGAAGAATTCGGGGCATTCCTGAGATTGCGGCTGACAAAATTTAAAGGCTTACGGCGAGAGAAGTTCTATTTTCACTTAAAAGAAAGTGAGTATCGGTATAATCATCGTCACGAAGACTTAAATGGTTTGTTGTTGGGTATGTTGGGTGAAACTCCGATAGAGTAAGCGGAAACTTACTAGTATTTTCAATGCAAGCTGCCAGAGGTATATTGGTATTCAATATTACCTCTGGTTGTAAATACATCTAATTGTCTTTACGACTGCGGTTGAAAAGATCTCACGGTGCTAAGCGATCGACTTCCCATTGATTGCTGCTGTCGGTACGTGAAAAACGAAAGCGGTCGTGCTGTCTGCTTGGTCGTCCCTGCCAAAACTCATATACAGATGGACTCAGCCTGAATCCACCCCAGTAGTCAGGTCTTGTGAGAGGTGTTTTCGCTGATGACTCTCGCAACACATTGGTTTTTTCTGTCAACCAGTGTTGACTTTCTATGATCTGCGATTGAGGTGAGGCTGCCGCGCTATAACGGCTCTCTACTGGTCTTTTATTGAAATATTCATCTGATTCTTCTGCTGTGGCTTTGCTGACTACGCCTTCAATGCGTACTTGTCTCTCGAGCTCCCGCCAATAGAAAACCAGTGCTGCGTGAGGATTGCCTGCAAGCTCAGCACCTTTGCGGCTGTCGTAGTTGGTGTACCAGTAGTATCCTTTGTCGGTGAATTGCTTGAGCAACACGATACGGGCAGAGGGCGCACCACTGGCACCGACTGTGGCCAGTGTCATTGCGGTAGCGTCAATGATATTTGCCTCTCTGGCGGTGTTCATCCATTCGGTGAACATCATGAGCGGGTCGCTCTGTAGCGAGTCACGGCGTAGTTCGCTGAGGGTGTAGTCCTTTCGCTCGTCTCGAAGATCGCCGGTGTTGGCTGTCATGTTATTACCTTTTGAAGATGCGGTCAGCTAGTGTACTGGAACAAATAGAGTGTGCATTTGAGAGTTTGTCATTTGGTTTGCAACAAGGCGAAGCTTGCAGGCAATAGTTATTCTCTTTTCAAGAGCTTCAACGCGAGGTGTGGATCGCGTATCCGGGCTGAAACTGTGGGGTAACCCGGTGGGCTACTTGTTGTATTATACGTTTTTAATTCCACAATTGGGCGGAGGCGATGTAATGGCTTCATTTGATGTTGTTTCTGAAATCGATGAGCACGAACTCACTAATGCGGTAGATCAGGCGAATAAAGAAATTGGCAATCGCTTCGACTTCAAAGGCTCTGATGCGATTATTGAATTGACTGAAGAGACGATGACACTGATCGCTGCCAGTGATTTTCAAGTTCAGCAAATGCAGCCGATCATTCTGCAAAAAATGACCAAGCGCGGGCTTGATATCAGTTGCCTTGATTATGGAGATATCCAGACCAGCGGCCAGAAAGCGCGTCAGGTACTCGCTATCAAGAAAGGTATTAATAAGGAAATTGCGGGTAAAATTGTAAAAGCCATTAAAAACTCTAAAATGAAGTTACAAGCGGCAATTCAAGGTGATCAGGTCCGGATCACGGGCAAAAAGAGAGATGATCTTCAGGGTGCTATAGCACTGCTCAAGGAAACAGATTTTAAATTACCTCTGCAGTATATAAATTTTAGAGACTAGGTAAGTAGCAAGATGTCTTGCTACTGTAAATATCGTAGCGCGTGTTCGGTGAGGTGATATTTCCAGACGGTGCAGTGTCTGCTAACGGGGGGGCTTTGCGTGGCCGTTTTACCACTACGCGTTTCGCTGTGCTGCGCGCTGCCTGCAGAAGCGCTGTTTCATAGTCTTTTGTATCACTCTCAACACCGTTGCTTTGTACTGTATCTGTTGCTGCACGTGCAGGCTCCAACAATGACCTAAGTGCCTGGATTTCTTTTTTAGCAGTACGCTTGCCGTCAGGGTACATCGGATCAAGGTATACCACGTCCGGAAGCAAGTGATGAGGCCAGTTGTCAGGCAGTAAAGTGCTGTTGCTGTGGTAGAGCGCCATGCGTTCTGCGATGGCAGCGGTTTCAGTGTGTATTGTGGCGCGTGTGATGGCATCTTGTAGAAGTGCGTGCACAATGGCTGATTGCTCCAGTAGAACGACTTCACAACCGAGTGATGCAATGACAAAAGCATCTCTTCCAAGACCTGCTGTGGCATCGCAGACCAGTGGGTGTTCACGTGTTTTTATCGCCCGTGCGAGCTCTTGTCCGTGGCCCCCTCCAAACTTTAGCCGATGCAAGGCGCGGCCTTGTGTGAAATCGATACAGACACTCACCACAGATTTTTTACTGTGATCCTGCAGTGTCAGTTTGTTTTCGATCCACGCCAATGTGAAGCGGTAATTAGTGAAGCGGGAGTTGTCTGGCTTTGCGGTGCCACCGGACCATTGCGGTGCTGCCTCGATTAATTTCAGATCTGTGCATTGTGCGAGCGCAGAAGTGCGATCAGTATTGTCGTCGACAATCGCGACACTTTGATTGTAGGGAGCGGGTGTCACTGTGGATAGTCAGTCCGGTGTAACGGTATGTGCGACAATTCGAGTCGTATTGAAAAAGCCGGACAGGTGTCCAGCAGGCAATTTGAGAGTATGCAAAATAGTCGCTTAACGCTACTGCGCGTGTTGGTAAAACTCATGTCGCTTCTCGCGCTGTGTGCCTTTGTCTGGGTATTGTTTGGCTCTGTGCCAGAGCGCCCCCAGGGTGAGCCTGAGGTAACGCGTTTTAATGTATCTGATATGCAACCGGGAGACTACGTTCTGGTTGAGTGGCAGAAAAAACCTCTCTATATAGTGTACCGAAAACCTGATTGGGAGTCTGCGCTTCGATCAGCGGATGCTGGCCTTTACCGTGACCCAGATAGTAATCATTCAGTGCAGCCAGCACGGGTTGTCAATGCGTTGCGTTCAACGGTGCCGGGTTGGTTTGTGACACTGGGGTTGGGTACAGGCGCAGGGTGCACGCTAACCTTTACTGACCCTGACCCTGACCCTGACCCTGACCCTGACCGGCAGGCAACAACGGGCGATGGAATGCCTGGGAGTTTCACCGATGGGTGCGATCAAAGCCGCTATGATCTGGCGGGGCGGGTTTATGCGGACCAGGCAGCGCGGCGTAATACAGTGATACCCGAATGGCGGTTGGAGAGCGGGGAAATTTTAGTCAGCGAGTAGTGGCGCTTGCAATGAGCGCATTGGTTTATGGCGTGTATTGTGTGGCAACAAAGCGTTCAGTAATGGGGAGGGGGTGTCTCGTCTGATTCTTTCGCCATCGGCGCAGTAAGTGTTTGAAGCTGACTTTGGTAGGCATTGAGCTTTCTGGTCAATGCGTCAATGGTTTGTTCGTGGCGTACGATGACCTCATTCAATTGCTCGACAGTGAGCTCCATATCCATCAATTTTAATTCAACCGCTTGTATCCTCGATTCCACTTTCGCCACCGTATTTGTTCTTAATGGTGGCAGTGTACACCGAATTCGATTTATACAGGCTCAGTCAACTCAAGGGGTGCGACCGCATCCACCATTTGTGAGGCGGCGCCGCGTACGCTGCATGTCAACGGCCGATTGACCACTACGACCGGCAGATCGGTGGCTTCCATAACAAGTTGATCGATGCGCGATAACAGTGCCCCGCCTCCACAAAGCTGTATTCCGTTTTCAAAGGCATGGTTTTTTATATGCGTGTCCACCGCGGCGAAAGCCAACCGGATAGAGTGTGTTAGCTGCTGCAGCATGGGTTGCAATATCAGGCTAATGGTTTCGGAGCCTATTCTGAACTGTGTGTTCGTATTGGTGGCCAGAGACAGGCAGTTGAGTTGAAAAGATTGTCGTGAGTGTTGAACAATAGACTGCTCAGTGGCTGCTCCCACTCTATGTTTAACCTCGCGTGCGCCTGCCTCTGAGACCTGGAGGTCAAAGCGTTCGAGCAGGCCTTTAATTATTGCCTGATCAATGGCATCACCGCCGCACGACAGGGTCTGGTGAAACTGCACCTGATTGTCAGCGATTGCGAAGAGTCTTGAGTGGGTTGCGCCAAAATCTATCACCACGCCGGGCTTGGAATGGTCAAGGGCGGTGCCCAGAAAGGCGGTGATCGCAGCGTCTTGATAATCGGCTTTTAAAGCGCCGGCACCAATGCAGGTTTGAAGTAATTGGCTGGCTGTATTTACATCGCATTGGTGTGGCAGAACCAGGCTGATCTCTGGTCCCTTTTTGATCAGGCCAGAACGGGTGGCGGTGGACAGAAAGTGAGCCAGCATTTTTCTGCTAAGGCCGAGATCATTGTGGCGATCAGATTGCAACGGGTGAACACTTCTCAGCTGTCCGGGGTTGCTCTCTATACGTTCCGCAGCGTTGTGACCGAATGCGACTACCGCAGATTCTCCGCCCAGCGGGTGATCTATATCCAGTGCGCCAATCGATGGCTCATCAACGAGTAACCCGTCAGTGGCTGAGTAGAAGCGGGTATGGTAGGCGCCCAGATCAATGGCTAGGCGATCTTGTGGGTATGATTTCCGGCGATTGAGCATAAGTGATCACTTAAATTTGTCGACGATCTTGATGAGTATAGACGTCAAAAAGCGGATCGCCAGTGGGCGTAAGTAGCGTCTTCATGCGGAGAGCTTAGACGCTGAGCATCGTCGCCAGAGAGGGCCACGATGATCAGCGAATGTGTTAAATTACCCCTTTTGGGCGGAATATCCCTATGGCGGTTGATAACAAAGTAGTAGAGCAGGTAGCCCATCTTGCGCGAGTGCAGATTAGTGCCGAATCCGTGCCTGACTACGCGTCTGATATGAGCGGTGTGCTTGAGCTTGCGGCGCAGATGGACCAGGTCGATACCAGCTCGGTTGAGCCAATGGCTCATCCCACTCATGCGGTGCAGAGGCTGCGTGATGATGTGGTCGATGAAGTCAATCAGCGCGATGCTTTTCAGGCAATCGCACCATCGGTTGAGAATGGCTACTACCTCGTGCCCCCCGTGATTGAATAGACCGTTTTCTGAAATTCCTCTTCACCTAATCTGCGCGTAAAATTAAGCATGCATAAACTCACTTTGGCTGCAATGCAGCGTTCTCTTGAAAGTGGCGAGTTCTCAAGTGTAGAGCTCTGTCAGCATTTGATAGAAAGAACAAAGCAGCACAATGAAACGCTCAATGCGTTTGTCAGTATCACGGAAGAGCAGGCATTGTCTGAAGCCAAAGCTGCGGATGAAAAGCGTGCCGCCGGAGATACACTGGGCTCATTGCACGGCTTGCCCATCGCCCACAAAGATATATTTTGTACCGATGGTGTGCGTACCAGCTGCGGCTCAAAGATGCTGGAGAATTTTGTCCCGCCCTATAACGCTACTGTGGTTGAAAAGTTAAAGTCTGCCGGGGCAATTAGTTTAGGCAAAACCAACATGGATGAGTTTGCGATGGGCTCATCCAATGAGAACAGTTTTTTCGGTGTGGTTCGTAACCCATGGGATACAGAAAGGGTTCCGGGCGGATCATCAGGGGGAAGTGCCGCGGCTGTTGCTGGTCGATTGGTGCCTGCCTGTACCGGTACAGACACTGGTGGGTCAATTAGACAGCCAGCAGCGTTTTGTGGCATCACGGGAATTAAGCCGACTTATGGCCGCGTGTCCCGCTACGGGATGATTGCTTTTGCATCAAGCCTTGATCAGGGTGGGCCGCTTGCCGCAACTGCTGAAGATTGTGCCCTGTTGCTTAATGAAATGGCAGGTTTTGATCCGCGCGATTCCACCAGTATTGACCGCGCCAATGATGATTACATGGCCACGCTACACCAGCCCGTTAAAGGCATGAAGATTGGTTTGCCAAAGCAGTATTTTGAGGCGGGCCTTGATGATTCCATTGCCGCTTTGCTGCAACAAGCGATTAAAGAGCTTGAGAAACTGGGCGCTGAGTTTGTTGACATTGAACTAAAGAACCAGCACCTGGCGGTGCCCGCTTACTACATTGTAGCGCCTGCAGAGTGTTCTTCTAATCTGGCGCGTTTTGACGGGGTTCGCTACGGCCATCGATGCGAAGATCCGAAGGATCTGGAAGATCTATATAAACGTTCCCGTGCTGAGGGGTTTGGCCGTGAAGTGAAACGTCGAATTCTGGTTGGAACCTATGCCTTGTCTGCCGGTTATTATGATGCTTTTTACGTCAAAGCACAGAAGATCCGGAGCTTAATCAGTCAGGATTTCAGTCAGGCGTTTGCCGATGTAGATTTTATACTCGGGCCGACGACACCAAGCCCGGCGTTTAAAATAGGCGAAAAAACCAGTGATCCGGTAGCTATGTATTTGAACGATATCTATACCATACCGGCTAATCTAGCGGGCTTGCCGGGGATATCGGTCCCGTGTGGTGATGTAGGAGGCTTGCCGGTTGGGTTGCAACTGGTTGGCAACTACTTTGATGAAGCTCGTCTGCTGAATGTTGCTCATCAATATCAAACGGTAACAGACTGGCATACCCGTATTCCCGGGTAGCTCTGCACAGGTTTAATTTTAAAGCTGTTTGAACGAAATACGATCGCGGAAATTATTATGCAGTGGGAAACAGTTATTGGTCTTGAGATACACGCGCAGCTCGCCACGCGCAGCAAAATATTCTCTGCCAGTTCGACGCAATACGGTGCCGAACCTAACACACAGGCCAGCGCGGTAGATTTAGGTATGCCCGGTGTGCTGCCGGTTTTGAATCGCGAAGCCGTGCACATGGCGATAAAATTTGCTCTTGCCACTGATGCAGAAATTGGCAGGCACAATGTGTTTGCGCGGAAAAACTATTTTTATCCTGACCTTCCAAAAGGCTATCAAATTTCGCAAATGAGTTTACCTATTGTCGGCACGGGCACAGTGACCGTCGAGCTCGACGATGGTGAGATCAAGGAGGTGGGTCTGACACGCGCGCATCTGGAAGAGGATGCGGGAAAGTCGGTGCATGAAGAGTTTCATGATGCCACCGGTGTAGATCTGAACAGAGCAGGTACTCCATTGCTTGAAATTGTATCTGAGCCCGATATGCGTAGTGCCAAAGAGGCTGTAGCCTACGCGCGCAAGATACACTCACTGGTTCGCTATATTGAAATCTGTGACGGCAATATGCAGGAGGGCTCTTTCCGCTGCGATGCCAATGTATCAATTAGACCTGCGGGACAAGAAGAGTTAGGCACGCGTTCAGAGATTAAAAACGTTAACTCTTTTCGATTTTTAGAGCGTGCGATTAACTTTGAAGTAGATCGTCAGATAGACATACTTGAAGGTGGTGGTGAAGTCGTGCAGGAAACCCGTTTGTATGATGCAGACAAAGATGAAACCCGATCAATGCGCAGCAAGGAAGAGGCAAATGACTATCGCTATTTTCCAGACCCCGATCTACTGCCGGTGCACATTGAAGAGGAATTAATTGAGTCTTTACGTAGCGCTATGCCAGAGCTTCCAGATGCGCGACGCAAGCGTTTTATTGCCGACTTTGATTTGTCAGAATACGATGCAGGTGTGATGACGGCGGACAGGCGCACGGCAGATTATTTTGAAACTGTGCTTGATAAAAGCGGCGCCAGTGCGAAGCTTGCCTGCAGCTGGATTAGTGGTGAACTGTTTTCGCGTTTAAACAAAGATAGCCTGGAGCTTGGTGACTCACCGGTTGATGCAGAGCGATTCAGTGCGCTGGTGGCGCGTATTCACGACAATACAATTTCTGGAAAAATCGGTAAAGATATTCTTGATAAAATGTGGTCTGGCAATGACGATGTCGATGCCATTATTGATAAGGAAGGGCTGCGGCAGATTTCCGATACATCAGAAATCGAAAAAATGATCGATGATGTCATAGCGGCTAATCCGGATCAGTTAGCGCAATACCGCTCAGGAAAAGACAAGCTGCTTGCCTACTTTGTCGGTCAGGTGATGAAGGCTTCTCGCGGTAAGGCTAATCCGGGTCAGCTCAATAAGCTGCTTCAGGAAAAGCTCAAGGAATAACCGGGCACGCTCTCAGTCGTTGTAATGTTGCAAGACGAACACAATGATAATATTTTGATACACTGATTGCCGGTCCAGGTGAGATGGCTAGCGGTGTATAGAATAATTATAATGTTGTGTGGTGTTATGGCCTGTATGCCGGTATCCAACGCCATGGCCCGGGACACTTCACACCCCGGTCTGCCAAATACCTACATATCAGCGTTTCTTGATCGCCACTCGCTTGGTTTGAACGACAATAATGTTGAATTGAAGCCGGTGGTGGCATCGGCCGCGGTAGGCTATTGGCTGCGCAATGGCATCGGTGTTGAGCTCGAAGCAGGCTTTGGTGTGGCTGATGATTCTGTCGGCAGTCTGGATGTTGATTTTGCTTCTAAGCTTGGTGTGAATCTGCGATTGGAATCGCCAGCTGTATCACGCTTTGCCGCTTATGCATTGGTCGGCTACGTACGAACCTCTTACGATGCCACTGCCAATGACGTCAGTACTTCAGTAAGCCTTCCCGGTGGTCGTTTGGTGGCGGGAATGACTTATATACTTGCACCAAAACTGGTGCTTGATGCTGCGTTTACGCATCATGACTACGATCAGGAAGTTCGTATCAACAGTTTTCGCCTGGGTGTGCGTTTTGATCTGGGGTCTTAATATGTATTGTTTAAAACTGAATTTGTCTGCTCGTCTGTTATCAAAAAAAATTATGCCGGTGGCCCTGGCGCTACTTGTCACCGTTGCTTGCGATAGTAACAGTGACGCTCAACGCCTAAGCAATCTGGTGACGGTGGCTAACGCCGATTATGCGAGCGTAACGCTTCAGGATGGTGCACCTGTGATTAGCACCGGTGAGCAAACCAGTTTCACGTTGGATGCAGTCACAGCGTCGGCAACTATGGTTCCCGTTACTGTAAGTGGCGCAATTTTTTCCAGCAGTGATAACAACGTTGCAACAGTGGCTAATAATGGCACAGTCACCGGGATATCTGATGGCACTGTGACCATTACCGCCGATTACGGAAATCTGATTGATACCGCATCTGTTCGTGTGTCATCCGCTACGTTAAGCTCGATAAATATTAAAGCGCCGGGCGATAGCTTTACTATAGATGAGTGCGATGCACTGCAGTTGAGTGCCGAAGGGATTTATGCCGGTGAAGAAGGTCAACCACGCTCTATTACCAATAGTGTTATGTGGACAGTGGCTTCAGAAACAGGTGCGGTTTTTGAGCCGTCGGTAAACAGTAAAGGGTTGCTGCGAGCCAGGGCTGAAGAGTTGCTGAACGTCACGGCAATGTTGGGCAGTGTTTCCGGCAGCCAGCAGCTCACTGTATTGGGGAATCTCGATTCAATTGAAATCGTAGCAGACTCAGGTGATCTGGCTGCGGGTAGTCCGCTGCAGTATCGTGCAGTTCCAACGTACACTACCGAAGCCGCCACGACCGATATCACAGACAATGTTAACTGGACACTCAGTGATAATGCGACGACGGCATTTGCCTCTGTAGACAACTTACTTCCCGCGAAAGGAGTGGTCACACCAACACGATTTGGTGGCGGCGATCTGAGTGTTAGTTGTGGCGACGTAACGGACACGTTGATTATAAATACTGTGGGTGGTGGTGTGATCGACCAGGTGCGCCTGGATAGGGAAAGTCCCCTGAACATACAATGGAGCGGTGTGCAGAGTATCGTGCAGCTTCGGGCTTCCGCCTACGCTGGTGACAGACTAATTCGTGATGTGACAGAGGCCTCTGACTGGGAAGAAGTTTCCACGACGACGAATCTGCTACAGATTGACAATGATGACGGCAGTAAAGGGGAGCTCACCATCAGGGGACCGGGTGAGATAGTGGTGAAGGCCACCTTCACTGATGAAGACAACGGCGATAATATTTATGTCTCTCCGGCGCTCACCATTGTTGTCGAGTAGACATCGAGTCGACAACCACAATCAATAAATTCCTGAATTTGCCGATACAGTGCCCCAGTGGGGTCGTTGGCTGACAGGGTGTGATCTGCTTCTTATTCTGATCGGCTGATACTCAGTTTCTGAGTGCTTGTGTGTTGATAGAAAGGGCTATAAAAAGTGGTCTGTGTGCTGTTATCTGCATGCTGATGTCGTGCGCATCACCACAGGATAACCGTGCTGCACGGTTTGACGGCGACTGGCGTGCATTGATGCGTGAGACCGAATCGGTACAACAGGTACAAAACCTTCGCTTTGACTGCGCCCCTTTTACCGAAACGTTTTTTATCCGGGTAAAAAACGGTGTGGCGTCCGGGTTTATGGAGGCTGATGAAAACTACAGCTTTTCTACTCCTCTTGATCAACGCGGACGCTTTAAAGCGTTGATCCCGACCAATTCTGTCTACACTTATAAAGACGCGCAAGTGAGCCGTGAATCGAGCATTGTACTGGTGTTGGAAGGCGCGCTTTCCACGCGCAAGAAAACAGGTGTTTTTGTAATAGGCGACCAGGCGATAGACGGGCAGGGTTGCGCTACTCAAGTGCAGTTTGTAGCAGTATGATACGACATACGCTGCAAACACTTGCTTTGCTAACGCTGTTGTTGCAACTGTCTTGCAGTTCTTCTGTTGTAGAAGTTGATAACACGCCGCTGAACCATGCGATTGATCCGGGAGTGTTAAGTGCGCGTCTTGCCAACGGTTTTGAGTACTACCTTCGCAGTACCAATAGTGCGGCCGACAATGAGCAGATAGAAGTTCGCCTGGTAGTGAAGGCGGGCTCATTGCATGAGACGCAAAGCCAGCGTGGTTATGCCCATTTAGTTGAACACATGGCGTATCGCGGCACAGAGCATATCAGCGCTAATGATATTGAGGGTTTGCTTGATGAGTCCGGTTTAAGGTGGGGGGTGGATATTAATGCCACCACCCACTATGGCGCGACGATATACCGGTTTACCCTGCATCAAAACGATGTTGAATTACTGCCACGCCTGTTCGATCTTATGTCTGAATGGCTGACATCAATTCAATTTGATCCGGATGCACTGGAGCGCGAAAAAAGAATCATTGAGTCAGAATGGCGTGAACGGTATGCCAAACGTAATTATGTAGTAGACCCGGTGACGGCGGCAGCATTTGATGGCAGTCGTTATGCGATCAGTACCCCGATTGGAAGCCTTGAAAGCATCCGTGGTGCGACGGTTCAATCCCTAAAGCAGTTCTGGGAAACACATTATCGTCCGGGCAATGCAGCGCTTATTGTTACTGGAAGCAGACAACCGTGGCGGTTAGAGCCGCTCATTAACCGTTTTTTTGCGTTGCCTGCTGTCGCACAGAAGCCTGTGTCCGGTGGTGTGGATCAGGCATCGACGGTGTCGGTAGATGTTGATGGGCCTAAGTATATATCGTATTTGAATCCCGAGAATGCACTGCCGCAGCTTGCTGTAAATTTTATCTCTGCTGCGCCTGACAGCTCAGACAATGCCGTGGCGGTTCGATTTCAGAATCAATTGTTGTTTAAGGTATTTACTCATTTACTTCGCAATCGATTATTGAAGACTAAATTCTGTAATTCGGTGCAGGTTGAAACCTCTCTGCTTGAATCTGGTCAGGCCATAGAGCATATAAAGCTCTCCTTGACGGAGGGTGATTTACTGCCCTGTTTGTCTGCTGTATCAACAGCGCTTGATTCTGTAGCTTCTACTGAATTGACAGACGAAGAGTTCAGCGAGTTTCATCAGTTATTTGAGTCTATAGTCAAAGATACGGTCTATCACTATCGCAACAGAGATGCCGTTGAGATGGCTGAAAGCCTTGTGGAAATGGTGGTGAGTGGCGAGCCTTCAATTTCAGTGTGGGATCTGCAAACACAGCTGAATGAGGTGGTCGAGAGCGTTGACAGAAAAACAATGAACGCAATGATAAGTGACATTGTCAATACTCATGGTGTTGTGTACTCAGTGGTTGGCAATGAGAGCCTGCCGCCAACAGCCGCGCAGTTGCAAGCTGCTGTCGAGAGCGCTCATCAGCGGATTCCACAGGCTGAGGCATCGCGACTTGTCAATGGGCGCTTGCACCCGGATCAGAGCGATGTCTCTGTACCTGAGCTGGTGCTTTCGCAAGGGTCGGTGGTCAAGCTGGCTCACAGCGGAGCGCATCACCAATGGCAGCTACAAAACGGTGCGATAGTCACTTTGATTGAAGATAATCGTTTTGACTATATTGCTGTTACTGGCGTCTCTCGCGGAGGTTTTGCTCAGCGGGATGCCGGGTTCTCCCGTGCAGCTTATTTGCTGCCACAATTTATTGCTGCCAACGGGGTGGATGGTTATGTCAGTAGCAGTTGGCGTAACGCCAAGAGCAGTAGGCAGATTGTCTTAGAGCCGTTTGTTGAAGCAACCAGTCATGGTATCAATGCCAGCAGTCGCACTGAAGATCTGCCGTTGTTGCTGACAATGATGGACGGCTACTTTCAAGAGCCTATGATTATTGAGCCAGCAAGCTCCTCTTTGCTGCGCAAGTTCAATGATCAGAAGCCTGAAATGCACTGGCGCGAACTGGTGGGAAAACAGCCAATGGGTGTTTCGCGTTTAAACGACCGCACAGCGCTCACTACAGATAAATTCAGGCAGATTCAGAGGGAACTGTTTGCATCACCAGGAGATTTTAGTTTTGTCTTTGTAGGTTCTCTAGACCCGAATGTATTGCATCAGCAGCTGCATCGGCTGGCTTACAGCAGCGAGCCGAAAATTACCCTGCCGTCACGGTTAGATCAGTTTCCTGTCAACCGGGTATCTGTGCTGAATCATAGATCAGAGATCACCGATGTCATACATCATATGGTGTGCGATGCACTCGTCTTAGGTGATGATGGTGAGCGGTATAGAGAGTGGCTGTTGCTGGCAGATATAGTGACTAATCGCTTGCGATTCTCGATCCGAGAGCGCCATGGGCTCGCGTATGAAATAGAAAGCGATCAATTCGTCGCGAATACGACAGTGGCAACGAATTACTTACTGCACCAATATAGATATTCTGTTGCTCCGGAATTTTCTGGCGAGTCTATATCACTCATCGCTGGTGTGCTTGAGGACCTGGTCCAAAACGGCATCACTGAGTCTGAATTTCAGCGCTCGATTGCCAGAGAAAAAAGGAATCGGCTTTTACGCAAACGCAGTGCTATAAATATTGCCAATACCATGGCCACCGAATGGCTTGCCATCGGCAGTGTCAGTGCTTTCGATCAATCTGCTTTGACACTTTCCGGCATCAATGAGTTAGCAGCATGTGCTTATAGTGGTAGCGAAGGGCAAGTGGTTTTGAACTCAATTGAACCTTTTAATGTTACTCATCCGGTTGAACCTGCTATCAATCATAAAGATAGAAATGCCTTTCAAGGCTCGGCCGAAGTTGAGGGTGCGACTGGCCGATAGTGGGGTAGCTGGTTTATTTTTTAGTTTGTCTGGCGTGTGCGATAACACCATGTTCAATGTACTGTTCGTGGTTGTCATCAATCATTTTTAAGTCATATAGATAGTTGACCATCATGCCGTATGATTGGGATATTCCATGCTTGCTCATATCGGCAAGCCAATTGACGCGTTCAAAGATAGCGCCGTTGGATAAATGAAAGTGGGCTACGGAATTTGCAGCAGTGCCGTTATTGCGCTTCTCGGTCAATATATAGTGCGCCAGCAAGCGTTGTAGCGGCTTGCGCATAGCATTGCAAATGTTCTCATCCGCCAGCCAGTCAGTGTTGTTGAGCAGCTCATCCAGGGTGTATGTGGTGTCCACCAGTTGCTGTGATATTGCTTTGTGCTCCTCGTCGGTAAATAGTTCTGCATCAGGCTGTGCTGTACGTGCCTTAAGCCATTTTGAAAACCCCGGGGCGGGAGATAGCGTGGCAAAATTTTCGAGGCTTGGGCACTCGCGCTTCAGCTCATCTACCACCCGTTTGATCAGAAAGTTGCCAAGGCTGACACCGGCAAGTCCTTTTTGCGCACTGCTTATTGAATAAAAAATTGCCGTGCTGGGCTGATCATTGGTAATTTCCTGGTGGGTGGTATCAAGCAGCTTGGTAACGTTATCTGAAATTTCATCTACCAGTGCAACCCATACGAAGATCAGTGGCTCATTTGGCATACGTGGATGAAAGAAAGCAAAGCACCGACGGTTCTCGCCAAGTCGATGATGCAAGTCTACCCATGATTTAACCCGATGTACTGCTTCATACTCAATCAGTTTCTCAAGCAATGAAGCAGGGGCGTTCCAGTCAATTTTCTGCAATTCAAGGAAACCGATATCGAACCAGCTGCATAACTGCGTGTGCAGGCGTTCATTGATAGGTTTTAATTCGGGGTGTTCCTTACACAGGCGCATCACATCCGATCGCAGGTCGACCAGAAATTTAATTCCCTGGGGTAAGGCATTAAATTGTGTCAGCAGTTTAAGGTAAGGCGGTGTGAGGTTCTGGCGCAATGCCTCTTCGACTTGACTTCTGCGCTCGTTACTCAGGTCAGTGAATAGAGCTTCGGCGGTCGTGCGTACCTTGTCGTGGTCAACGTCAAAGTCGGTAATCAGTAGTTTCAGGTATTTGTGTCTGCCCTCATCGTTTAATCCCAGGTAGGCACTACCCAGTTCGGCGGCTCTCGCTCGCGCTGATACTTCGCCGCCTTTTCCTTCCAGGCAGTCAGCGATCTTTATACGAAGGGGGTCGATTTCGTCTGCGTGCAAGTACGGGCTTAGCTCAAGCCGCTTGCCACTGAACTGTGTGGAGACCCCTTTCCATGCACTTAAGATATTGCTGAATAGGCGATTGTTCATGAATTTGCTGTTTGGCTGAGATATATTGGCTGCCGACTGTGCAGATAGTATTGAGCCAGCCTGTGTCCGGGTCTTGGTCGGTTTGCTTTGATGTTGCATGTTATTGTGCGGCACAAGTCGTGTCCATTGGTTTCAGCCGGAACGCTACGCGCGAATTCCTCGTGATGTTCAGCCTGATCGCGTAGGGACTAGTAGATAGTCGGCTCGCGTTCCAGATGGATCCGGTAACGTTGTTTGACGTCCTTTTGTATCTCATCAGCGAGTATTGCAATCTGCTGACCATTGCCGCCGCCATGGTTTACCAGCACCAAAGCTTGCTTGTTATGCACGCCCACATCGCCTGTCCGGTGGCCTTTCCATCCGGCACGATCAATTAACCAGGCTGCCGGCAGTTTGCATTCGGTATTGGAATAGGGAAAGACGGGTAAGTCCGGGTATTCTTTGCGCAAGGTGTCAACTTGTTGGCAAGGGATGACCGGGTTTTTGAAAAAGCTCCCGGCGTTGCCAATCACCTTTGGATCGGGCAGTTTTGATTGACGCATGAGACAGACCTGATCAAATACCTCACGTGCAGTAGACGGTCTGTTTTGCATTGCGTCCTTGAGTGCCTGGTATGTGATCACCGGCTTGTCTTGCGGTGATAGGTGTATACGTATGCCGAGCACAATAAAATCTGCTCCGGCGGGTGTCTTAAAAATACTGTGCCGGTAGTCGAAGTCGCACTCTTTGCGATTAAGGGTTGTGGTTTCGCCTGTTTCACGATGCAAAACATCTACGGAAATCAGGTTGTCGCAGAGTTCCTTGCCATAGGCCCCGATGTTTTGAATGGGAGCGGCACCGGCATTTCCTGGTATAAGGGCGAGGTTCTCCAGCCCATACTGACCGCTAAATACAGTCTGTTTGACTAATTGGTGCCAGCTGACTCCAGCGCCTGCATAAACGTTGATGTTGTTTCCGTTGTGCTCTGTGGTGAGCTGATCTATCGCGACATGCAAAACCAGACCGTCAACGTTTCGTGTAAAAACTGTGTTGCTTCCACCGCCTAAAACCAGCAGGGGCTTATTGTGTTTTTTCTGCCACTGTAAAGCTTCCTGAATTTCTTCCAGCGATTTTGCACTACAGAAGTGCTCTGCACTGATATCAAACCCGAAGCTATTGTGGTCGCGCAGTGATACGTTTTCACTAATGTGCATGGGCTTGATCGATCTTGAGTGTTATTCGAGGATAGTAAAAGAGCAGTGTGACTGCGCGGGCAACCATAAATAATGAAAATGCACACCACAAACCTGAATTTCCAAAGCGTGGAATCAGCAGTGCAGTAAGCAGAAAAAATAATGTGGTGGATATGATCATCGCATTGCGCATTTCACCAGAGTGGGTGGTGCCGATAAAAATGCCATCAAGCTGGTAACACCACACTGACAAAAAGGGCAGCACAAGCATCCATGATAACAGTGAGGTGGCAGCTTCTAATACTTCAATCTGGTTAGTGAATACGCGCAAAATCCAAGTGCCTGTGACATAGATCAGTGCGGACATGATGATTGCGGTAGCGATAGCCTGGATGCTCGATATCCGAACGATTTTATGAAAATGATTTTTGTTCTTTGCACCCCAGGCTTGCCCCGCGAGAGTTTCCGCCGCATGGGCGAAGCCGTCTAACGCGTAGGCACAGATATGCAGTAACTGCATCAGAATAACGTTTGCAGCAAAAATGGTGCTGGGGAATTTTGCACTTGCTACGTTGAAGTAGAAGAAGCTTGAAACCAGAAGTAAAGTTCTGATAAAAATATTGCCATTGAGCTTTAACAATCGTTTAAGTGAGCCCGATTCGAGCAGAGTTTGTAATGATGTTGTTTGTACTGATGCGACTCCCAGATCGCGGATCAGGTACAGAGCAAATCCAAGCGCCAGGTATTCGCTTATCAGAGACGCAGCAGCAACCCCCGTGATGCCCCAACCGAAGACCGGTACGAATAAAAGATCCAGCACGACATTGATGCAATTCAACACAAGTTGTAAAGCGAATACGGCGCGCATTCGTTGCAAGCCGATGAGTACGCCAGCCAATACATAGTTTGCAAGCGTCGCGGGTGCCGACCAGATCCGGACGCTGTAATAATCTCTGGTGAGTTGTTCTATCTTTTCACTGCTACCGACAATCAGCAGTGCCATATCCAGCAGGGGCTTTTGTAGCAAAATAACTACGGCACCTATGCAGGTGGCGATAATTAACGAGCGCAACAGAGTGAGGCCAATTGTATTGTTGTCGTTTGCACCGAAAGCCTGTGCGACGCTGCCACTGGTGCCCATTCGGAGGAAACCGAACGTCCAGAATACGAGGCTGAAGATAGATGCGCCTAGTGCTACTGCGGCAATCGGTTCCGGAGAATCCATGTGGCCTGTGACCGCTGTATCGACAGCACCGACAAGAGGTACGGTAACGTTTGACAGAATAATGGGGGCGGCGAGCCACCATACTCGCTTATGCCATTCGGCGTTGGTTTGTGGCTGTGAAGGCATAGTGGGATTTGGCGTGAAATTGATGCAGTATAGTTCATCAGTAACTGCGATAGTCTGGTGAAAAGTTTTGTGATGAATAAAGGTGGCCACGTGTAAGGGTGGGCGATCTACGGTGTTAAAATGAATTGATTTTTCAGTACACTGAAAATAGTCGTCAAGGCAACGGATTATGAAGATACTGAGAATTGTCACCAATATTGAGAGTTCCGAATTACAGCTCGCTACCGCCTTCTACCGGGACATTCTGGGTTTGGAGCTATTAATGGATCATGGGTGGATTCAGACCTACGGTTCAGAGGCTACTATGCCATTGCAAATAAGTATCGCGTCAGAAGGTGGGTCTGGCACGCCTGTGCCTGATCTGTCAATTGAAGTGGATGATCTTGATGCTGCGTTGTTAGCAGTAGAAGAGGCGGGTCATAACATTGAATACGGCCCGGTGAATGAGCCGTGGGGTGTTAATCGTTTCTTTGTTCGAGATCCGTTTGGAAAATTATTAAATATCATGCAACATTGTTAAGAGAGGTATTACTAAAAGCCTGATGACTAAGCGGCACGATGGCTGTTTTAGAATCAGCCGCAAGGTTTTAGTTATGTGGTCGGTGCGGAGCTGCACCAGTTATTTGTGAGCTCTGCATTTCATGGCGCGGGTGTCGCTTCAGCACTGATTGATGATGCTGAAACAATATTTCGAGAGTCGGGGGTGGCTACTGCATGGCTCTGACAGCAGGGGGTAGATCACAGTTGGCGAATGATATCAATGCGGCCATTGCGACCGCATTGAGTCAAAAGTATTACGACGTTACTGGTCGGCCGATACAGTAGTACTGAATACCGTTGTCAGCAACAACTGACGGCTCATATAAGTTTCTGCCATCAAAGATCACCGGGCTTTTCAAACCGGATTTAAGTGCCGCCCATGACGGGCTTTTAAATTCGTTCCACTCA
>CALGJU010000102.1 GCA_937928685.1 uncultured Granulosicoccaceae bacterium | reverse complement strand
GTGATTAAACTGCCAGTGCGGCTCTCGCCTACAAAAGCGATGGCTTTAATCAATGGATGTTCTGTTAGTGCTTTACCTGCATCTTCACCGAAGCCATTGACCAGGTTCCATACGCCCGGTGGCATACCAGCCTCTTCAGCTATTTCTGCCAGAATGCGTGCAGACAAGGGGCTGAATTCAGCGGGCTTATGCACCACGGTGCAACCTGCCGCCAACGCTGGTGCGATCTTCCAGGTAGATAACATAAACGGGGTGTTCCACGGCGTAATTACCCCGACCGGTCCTATTGGCACCCGGGTGGTCACATTCATTAATGTCGGCGATGGTATGTTCTGACCGTCACGTGCTGAGGTAACTTTATCTGCGAAGTACCTGAAGTTTTCAGCACCGCGAAGCGCTGCCTTGGACATAAAGCGCAGCGCCTGGCCGGTATCCCAACACTCACAGAAAGCAATCTCCTCAGCGCGGGCTTCAATGCCATCAGCAATGGCCAATAGAATCTTCTTGCGTTGTAGCGCCGGCATGTCACGCCATGCCGGAAATGCCCCGGCCGCAGCCTTGGCGGCGGCATCAATATCTGCCTCTGCACTTTTTGCCACTGAACAGATAACTGATTCATCTACCGGGGATGTGGATTCAAAGGTAGCCCCTGACAACGACGGTTGTGACTTACCGTCAATGTGATTGAGAATGCCCTGCTCTTTAAATCGATCAAGGTAACTTTGTAGCTTTTCTACGTTGGAACTTAATTCAGACATAAGTTAATTTTTTCTTAAAATGATCCCATTGATAAGTCAGAGACAAACCGCGCTGTTTTCTACCGCAGTGCTTAATTCGACGACAGCAGGCTATCAACACGATCCACCAACGAATCTTTTGAGTAGATATCAAAATAGGCAGACGCCATCAACGCTGGCGGGCCAAAGAAAAACCGCTCATACAGTGCCTGACGGTTACCAAACCCGGAAACGGCCACATCGTGAGCCAATCGGTAAAGTGCAACCCGATCTTTTGATTCCAGATTAGCGAGCTGGAAATACTGCTCAACATCAGGTGCTAAGTCATTTGAAAAATCGGCCTCAGTCGGGGTGGCCATTAATGATGAGGAGCCTAACAACTGTAAGATCTCAACCATTCTTGGGTACATTTTAGGGAACAGGTTGCGCGAGGTATCAAGCGGTGACCTCAGTGGAATAAAATTGCCATGCTGATCAGGATGCGCCTGCGCTTCGCTGGAAAATAACAATGCACGTACCGTTTCAGTCATTTGCATGACTTCAGCGATCAGGCCTTTAGTATATAAATCTTTATCACGGCCTGTGGCTTTGGCAATCGCACACATCAAACCGACCATAAACTCAGATTTTGCCAGTTTACTGCATGCCACCTGATGCGCCATGTGTACCACCGCGTTTGTCGCATTAAACGCCTGATTACATAGCTCAGGTTGCCCGTACATAAACACACGTTCCCACGGAACGAAGACATTTTCAAAGATAACCACCGCATCCATTTCTTCATAGCGTGAAGACAATGGCGCATCAAAATGTGATTTACCGTGATCGTAGGTATCACGACAGATAAGTTTTAACCCGGGCGTCGCAATGGGAATCGCAAACGCGAAAGCGAATGGAATATTCTCATCCGAGCCTTTAAGCACGGTGGAAGGAAACACTTCTATTTCATCCGCCAACGGTCCTAGTGTCGCTAGCAGCCGTGCGCCATTAACAATAATACCTTCATCGGTTTCTTTAACCACCTGCAGTGCTACTTTAGCTGAGTATTTTCCGGCCGCTGCCTGTGCATGATTGATCGCAGGATTGACTAACGTATGGGTTAACACCTTGTCATTGGTGCGAACATAATCGTAAAAATTGGCCATGTTCTGTGCCATTGCAGCACCACCCGGCCCTTTAACGCCCTGAGACAAAAAGTCTGGCGCTGAAGCAAAAGCCATTAGCGAGGCGTTTTTGTAATCTGGCGTACGGCCAAACATACCGTTAGACCATTTTGCCCATTCATAATAAGCCGCGCCTCGGGCTTTGATGTCTTCAACCGACTTTGGGGCCTTAAAGGCCATGGCGCAGCGGGTATTGTCATCAGCCATATAGGTGACCGAGTCCTGAAATTCAGCGCTGTGTTGTTTGTCCAGAAATAAGGCAAGCGTTTCAGCGCCGCGACCCATACCTGGCTCTGCCGTCACATCAGCGATTCTTTTGCCACCAGTCCAAACTTCTCTATCATCACGCAGACCCTCGAGGTATTGCTGCCCTGTTCGAATGCCGTTACCAGATACCACTTTGGCGATACTTTCTCTGTTCACTGCCATCTCATTTCCTCTACCAGTAATAAATAGACTTAACTTTGAACTAATGATCTGCACTTGCGCTATCTGAACAATCCCGCTTTGACTCAGATCTGGTGATGCATTTACCTAATGAGCCAGGTCAAAGCCATTCTTTTACTTAATCTATAAATAGTTCATATAGTAACTAATATACCAGCAAACGAAAATTTCGCAAGCTTTCGCCAGAGACGTACGGGATAAGCCTTTGCAGTGGCATGCAAAGACAATGTGACCTAACCCTCACATTATTGCGAGCGGTACGATAGACAAAGGCGTTAATTCAAGAAGAAAATCCACTGTGAAATCAAATCTCTACGCGATATGCTCGCCACATACATGAATAATCCAGACTAGTGAATCCACCATGCAAACGAAACCAATCTTGTGGCTGCGAGCCGAGCATAAGCCAAAAGAAGCACGCACAGCTGTTACGCCCACAGTTGCCAAAGCGCTTATCGCCGCTGGATACACCGTGGTATTCGAAACATCAGATCAACGTGCTTTCGCAGACAAGCTTTATGTTGAAGCGGGCTGCACGCAAGCTGAAGCGCACAGCTGGCAACAAGCACCTGCTGAGGCGATTATTATCGGCCTGAAAGAATTATCAGAGTCGCTTGGGCCATTTCATCACCGTCATATACATTTTGCACATGTGTATAAGCACCAGGCGGGCTGGCATACGTTTTTAAATCAATTTAAAAAAGGCGGGGGCACGCTGTATGACCTGGAATATCTGGTTGATGAAGATGGCCGTCGAGTTGCAGCGTTTGGCTACTGGGCCGGATACATAGGAGCCGCAGTCGCCCTGCTGCAATGGGTTGCTCAACAACATCAACAACCATTGAAAGGGTTATCACCGTGGGATAGTCGTGAACAACTCCTCACAGACGTGCAAGCCGCTATCAGCACAACGGCGCCAACCCCCGAGGTGATGGTTATCGGCGCTAAAGGCCGCAGCGGTGGAGGAGCAGTTGAACTTTGTCAGTCCTGTGGATTGAACGTGACCCAATGGGATCAACACGAAACAAGCAATGGCGGCCCGTTCGACGAAATACGACTACACCACGTGATGATCAACTGCGTGTTTCTGAACAAGCCTGTAGCAGCGTTTACTACCTTGCCCCACCTGCAAACACCGGGGCGCGTGCTGAGTGTCATTAGCGATGTCAGCTGCGACCCGTTCAGTGATGCCAACCCACTTCCGATTTACAAAGACTGTACCTCTATGGATCAGCCCGGTATGCGAATAATTGAAAGC
Organism: uncultured Granulosicoccaceae bacterium; assembly: GCA_937928685.1. Lineage (GTDB taxonomy): Bacteria > Pseudomonadota > Gammaproteobacteria > Granulosicoccales > Granulosicoccaceae. The sequence continues at coordinate 15,729 of CALGJU010000102.1, read as the reverse complement.
ACTTCCGACCAGGCACTACCACTGGACCTTATCTCGATTGATCATCTCCCCTCTCTGCTTCCGGTTGAGAGCAGTGAGGAGTTTTCCAACGCCTTACTGCCTTATTTACTATCGCTTGATCAAATTGACTCAGGTGTCTGGCAAAGGGCTGCGGATGTGTTTAGTAAAAAAAGTACAGACGCACAAAAAAGGGTACAGGTATAAGCTGCCACGTTACCTGTCGGTGTAGATACCCCGTACCATCAATAATGAATGTTAAACATTCAGTACACGATCAACACTCTGCTGTATCGATTCAGAATCTGTGATTTTATCAATCCATTGCTCTGGTACACCCTTTTCAGAACCGACACCAAAACAAGCCCCCATAACCGCACCAATCAGAATAGATCGACCACAGGAGTCACCCCCTGCATAAATGTTTTGTCGAACGGCTTCCTTAAAAGAGCCGGATCTGGCAATACAGTGCATGGCGCTTGGAAAACCTATCGACAACTGGCAAGCCATGCCCCATTCAGCAGTTACATCAGGCGTACTTCTGTCTAGAGATGACTGCACTTGCTGCAGATACGGCGCTGCCACTCCGGTTTGTTCATGCGTAGCGGCATCAACAGCGCGCGCAGGATCACCCGTAGTTATCGCAGCTTCTATTATATTCGCGCTCGCTTGTCCAAACGCCACCGCTTCTTCGTTGTTATTTGTCACACGAACCGCAGAATCAACCACGGCGTGCAACTGATCCTGCTGTGCGTACAACGCAACCAGCGCTGGCAATTTAGCTAACGCAGGGAGCTGTGTGTCATCGGCGCCATGGAAACTTTGCGCTTTCATCCACTGATCCAGCATTTTCATCGCATGTTCGACTAACCCGTCATCATTGTCGGTTACACGTACCGCTTTTTCGACCTCCTCTCTTAAGGCCTGACCACTAAACTGCTTTGCACTGCCCAGTACCTTGGTAATGAGCTTACGCTTGATGCCATCAGAGCCTTTAAACGGAAGATCCATCGCCCGCTCGATCGCCTGGTTTTCAGCAATAATAATATTATTAAGCGTATCGCGCGTCGGGTGGTCAATATAGCCACTAAAACTGCCGCCATAGCCGAAGCATTCCACAAATGCTGTTTCGTATTTTGCTTTATCGTAAACCCCTTGATTCTGCTCGAGCGCTCTGAGCATGGTGGCATGCTGCTCTCCGTATTGAGAGAGATCGCCAGCGCTTTTGTTTGCATGCGCAAAGTATCCGGCAAAATCGTGATAGTCAGTCTTGTCCGGGCTCCTGAATTCCGGCGAGGTCGGCTCAAGATCTATAATTCTGGACTGATCATAGAGCCAATGAAAACCCAGTGACGCCGCATCGGCAACGGCCGCGCCGAGAATCGCACCGCGCTTTCTCTCAGCAATGGTAAGCACTTGTTTAGACATGGCGTTTGATACTCTATAGTTCGATAGTTAAAACGGATGCGTGTTGTTATCACTTTTACAAGCTACTTAGCCCGAACCGCATCACCACTCTGTTTAATGTGAAAATCCCCCGCGCTCAGCGCAGGAGATTGTGTCAGCCCCGGTGGAACCCGGCACCCTCGAATCGGTCACATTGAACAAATTAGCCAGCTTAACGGATATCAGCATCTACAGCATAGGTTATGCTAATCGTTCAATGTAAATTGCGACACTACATCGCGGCATGTTGATTGTACATATCAGTGACAATCTTCCAGCTATCCCCATCACGCGCAAGAACAAACTGATAGGTACCACTGGCTATCACACCAAGCTTTTCAACCTTAAGGTCATACTGCCCGACCATCACAGCCTGGGTGCCGTCTTCCGATGCAAAAGTGTACTCGACGGTGTGTGACAAAGAACCCTCATTACCGGAGAAAAACTCGAAAGTCGCTTTTGGCACATCCAGCCCCTGGGCCGGCGCCTTCTCTGGTGCTATCCATAGTGGTTTTTCAACATATAGCGACAAAAATGCGTCTATATTGTACGCCGCCGCGATCTCATTGTACTGCTCGTTAAACTGGTGCAGCTCCTGCTCGACTGAGTTGGCATTGCCATCTGCGGCTACCCACGTAGACGTGAAGGGCGTAATAGCAAACAGAATGGCACCGATTACATTGCGTAGTTTCATCATAGTTAATTCCTGATAATCTGATATAAATGGTTGTAAATTAGTACAGCAAGTTGCTGTGTGTGTATTTTTTCCTACCAGTCGATCAAACGGCCCCTTACACTTGTTCCGGTCGAAGAAAAATCACTTCTCGCAGTACCTGCCAGCGATCATCTTCGTGTACCAGATCAATACTGAGTATCAGCACCATATTCGTCCCACTCAGATCATTTTTGCGCGACAAAAGCACATGCGCCTTATCGCCATTCACATCAATACGATGATAGTGGGCCCAGGTATCCATCGGCGGATCACCGGCTTCCTTTTTTGATGCAAACAAATTTTTAAAAGCCGTTTTATCAGCAGTGTTTACGTTGTCATCTGTGTCTACCATGATCACTTGCAGGTCATCGTGGTAGATGCGTTCCAGCACATCAACGTCATAGTTGGTCGCGGTCTGGATGAGTTCATCTATCGCCTGCTTTACCACAGCAGTGGCGGCATCTTCATTTGTCATACTAAGTTTCCTTTGAGTAGTGGGTATGTAGTAAGGATGTGTGTGAATGGTTCAGGCAAATGTGCCCCGAATGGGATAGTTGTTATCCGGATTTCGAATAAAACCAAGGCCCATGATCAGAGAGTCAAAGTTCGGTCTTGCGAAAGGTGCATTGGCTATATCTACCACCTGCAACTGACCAAGTTCGTTAATCACGAAGAGACCGGGTTCAGCGAATTCTCTGTCTGTCTCTTCCGGTGAACGAGGCACAGAAATGTACAGGCCCAGTTGGCGCATTTGCTCAATACTCAATCCATAGCCCACCGGGTAGTCCGGCTTGACATCAAGCATTTGAGTTTCAGCCTTCTCCTGTGAATCCGCCGACACCGCCACCAGATCAATTCCGAGCTCGATGAGCTTTGGAACAAAAGCGTTAAGTTCGGAGAGATATCTCGTACAAACCGGGCAGTGTTTTCCGCGGTATACCACAACAACACGCCAGTCATGGGGCGTGGCCGGCTTGGCAAGGTTCATTTCCCCGCCTGCCAGGGTAGAAACCGTGATGTCTGGAAACGCTTCCCCGGCTGCAAGTTTAAAGTTATTCATGTCGCACTCCCTAATAATGTAACGACCATTATATAAATAGATTTAGAAAAATCAACATTTATATAATGATTACTACAAATTTGTTTATACAACGCGTATTGCACCCCGTTTCGGGAACCATGATTGCTTCAGTATTGAATTGTTTGATGCGATAACACATAATAATGTATCAATCACTATTTTAATCAATACTCAACGCATGCGGGAAACGTAGTGACTACCTTAAAAAAAGTGGGACGGCCGAAAAAATTTGACCGTGACACGGCCCTGATGAGTGCTGTGAATGTATTCTGGTTAAAGGGATTTGACGGTGCGTCAATGACCGATTTAACCGAAGCCATGGGCGTCAACCCGCCAAGCCTCTACGCCGAGTTCGGTGATAAATTAAATCTCTACCGCCTCGCCATAGATCGCTATGCATCTAATGACGCGTGCTCGCCTCTTGTTGCGTTTGAAAGCGAGCCGGATATCGAAAAAGCCGTTCGCGCATTTTTAAACGAGGTGATTGTTTATTCAACCAAGCATTCCAGCGGAGCCAAAGGATGCTTTTTGAGCTCAAGCGTAGCCACCAGCGCCGGTGAGATCGAAGGCGTACAGGAGTTACTTAAAAAAGCTATCGAAACCACCGATCGAAGATTAGCCAAACGCTTTGATGAAGCGAAGACGGAAGGCTCCCTTAGAAAAGACTTCCCCTCGCTGGAACGCGCAAGACTTATGTTCGATCTACGTCAGGGATTGGTTTTCCGTGCCCGCGCCGGCTGCTCTGTAAAATCGATGAAAACCGATATTGATCAACGAGTGCGCATGATACTGAGTGATCAGAGCTCCTAACTATTGTCCGGACCACTGGCACCCGGACGTTCAACTCCCCTGTTGACTACGGTGCAACAATCACCGAGCTGCAGAGTAGTAATTCTGCAGACGGCTGCGATACCGATACCCGCAACAACCAGTACCGGATATCGACTCTTCTCTTGCTATAGATCCTCTGAGTATTCTGCTCCGCTGACGTGGCGTAACCACCAATCATCGGCGTATTGCGAATCTCCATTGCTGTCCATCACTGTAAGAGATGGGCAACTATTACCTTCACCGGAAATGGTGATTAGATCGCCGTCGAACGACTTAAACGTCATCGTCATGCTCTCACCGTAAGAAGGAGCCTGCTCCATAAGCATTCCAACAGCAATACGCTCCCCCATACGCAAAGAGTCGTAGTAGTCAGAGTAGTAGTGCACACCTGCCATGTTGCGCCCTATTGAGATATTGGCAGCTAATTTATCAAGCTCACCCTGAATCGTTAACGCCTTCTTCGTTTTAGAGTCCTTAATAAGACGACTACCGTCAGCGTTTGGCACATAGGCTACCTGCATACCGTTTTCACTATGCCTGCCCCATTCATCAACACTCAGTTCACGCTCTTTGAAGCTGTTGCAGTCTTCAAACATTTCGAAAAATGCTTTTAATATAGTAATACAGCCACCCGCGACGGTTGCGTGACCAGCGCCGTAAGCCGGATGCATTGGCGACCCTTCTGGAAACGCCATCGGTAGCAACAAGTTACACGCATCAAACTTTGGCCTCTTAGTGCCGCCTGGCAAGGGACAGGTTTTGTTGCAATGAATATTTCGCTTAGCTGCCTGCTTGTTCTGTTGCAGGTTGTGTTTAATGATTGCATCCTGGAGCGCTTGTGGGATTTCTTTCAAATTATCTTCAAAAGCGCCTTTCGTGCAGCCCAGCTGACCGGCAACTCCTTCCTTGATACAAGAAAGCGTCAGCCTGCCACCCAACGCTTCCGGACGTGCACGTCGATGGTAGTTAAACTTCTGCCTACGAACCGCTTTCAGGCATCGGGTAGCGACTTCGCACACAAGACTCAGTACATGTGGCCCACCAAAGGTTGCAAATGCAGTCCGGTTGCCACTTGGGCTCGGCTCCGGAAATCCCTTTGAATGCGGCACCTTCATAGCCAGAAGAATTAGACACGCGTTGAGATAGGCTTCATACAAAGCGTCATAATGTACATAGGTTGCCAGATCACGCGGTGTGGTAATGAAGCGGCGTTTTGCCTCAAATTGATCTGCACCAGTAACGTTTGCACCGTTTTGAACATCGAGCCAGGGACACCAGTCGGTCATATAATCCAGACAGTTTTTATGACTCAAAGTACGTTGATCAATCGACAATGACCCGTAGGGGATAAAACCATCCTGCAAACTCCAACTGGCATCTGTGCCGGGAAACCCGCTGGCTGAGTTGTCCGAACAGGCCAACGACCCTGCCCCAATTAGTAAAAACTGAGATATATAAGGCCCTGTCTGCGCACCTTTTGTTGAACCTCGGAATGCAATTTCCGGCGTCAGCGCACCGGTTTTTGAACCGATGGTTCTTGCCACGCGGCGATGCCGCTCAAATCCGTTATAACCATCATGATCAGTGTTGTGCGGAGTGGATGATTGAACATTTTTGCCACTGTAAAATGGCATATCAGCTATAAGCTCGACCACTTTTTTTGCTGACAATACAGCGTTACCCGATTTATGTTCGCACAACTTTGCCGCCTTACCTTCACACAAATCTGTGAACCTCACATCCCTCAATAGGGCAAGTGCATAGACCTCAGCCATTTCAGCCGCAAGTTCACTTGAACCAACCCTTGGTGCAGGCGCCATTCCAACGGCTCCCGCATCAGGTCCCTGGAGTTCGTAAACGTGCCCCGCACGCGGACTCTCCCAACCACGCCATTCAATATCTTCTTTACCACAGCAGGTGGTTTTTTTCAGGCAGTGATATTTAACGCCTTCTGATTTCGCGGTTGGTACTGACTTTTCAAATAAGGTTTGATCAGGTGAGTTGATGGCTTCAACAAAACACTGGTAATGCGCTGAATATTTAAGCAGGCCGAATTCGTCGTGAAGCAGTCCCTTGGTAAAGTTGGCCGGATAACGAGGTGAATGATCAGCCTCTTCACCGTTGCTTAGTGTTTTCGCCTGTGGCGTGAGCCTGGAAATCTCTGTCGCCAGATCTCTATACCGCTTGGTATGTCTCGCTCTATCTGATCCGGACGGATCTGGTTCTGCGTATGGTAACTTCATGCCGTTTCTCCCTGTTAAACGCGTATTACTGACGGCATCACCTTTCTCTGGTCCCAGTACCTATTAGCATAGGGCTCTTGAATTAAAATTGTCTTCTATCGAGAGAAAAGCAACGATGGTATATTTTCATAGCGCGTAGTGACTTCTGTCCCTACTACACAGAGTCACTGAAACATGTCTTACGAGTCAATAATACAAACAGGTAGTTGACTCATGCAGGGTTACTTGATACCAGACCAATAACAAAACAAACTTCACTTCCAGATAAAACGTACGCACAACTTGAGATTGGTCGCATTGATCCTGTTGACGCAATTATGTTAATTGGGAGCGACTTCCTGCGTATGTCGCATTCGGAGCTCTGCAATTAGCTGCCGCATTAAAGAACGTCGAATTCACCATGCACACCGTCCTGTGCTAGCGGTTTTCGGACAATCACGACGAGCAGCTTAAATGCGACAATCCACCTATCTCAAAGAATGCAGTTGGTTTAAGCCTGTAGTATTTCTCCTCCAGGTCCTTTGACTGCTCAGCGTATGGCTGCGTCATGACTTCCTGCAGCTCTCGAACGAGTGAGTAGTTCCCCTCAGCTGCTTGCTCATACGCTGGCACAACCAACCACGCACGCAAACTGTATTTTGGGTTGACGAGTTTCATCTGCTTAGAGACTTCCTCGCGAGAGCGGCACGCAGTTGCATTCACATCTGTTGAACTACCGATGAGTGATTGCCATTTTTTTAGCCACTCTGTCCATAGCACCTCCATCCCTTCGGAGTCTGTCGCATAGGTCGGGTGCATTGAAGCTCTGGTGTGCCGTAGCTCGGTGTAGAAGCTTTTTCTGAGCGGACCAATGTCATCAGGTAGCGTCGAGAGTTCGCGGAAGAAGGTGGTGTAATCAACCGGCGTTTGCACCATCAGCGTTGCCAGTTCACTGAACAACTCTGTATGAAAGGTTTCAAGCCCAAGTTTGGCAGCCCACATTTTCTCCATTTGCTCTTGCATTACTTTTGCAAAACCACCTCCTATCTCTTCAAGCTGTTGCAGACATTCTTGATTGCCTGATACCAACGTAGCCAGCGACGTTAAAAACATATGGAAGTTGCGTTCCGCTGACAATGTTTGGTTCAGGAAACTGAAGTGCTGACCGCCTCTTGCCCAGGGCTGATAGTTCGGATTGAACTCCTCACAAAATCCAAAGGGACCGTAGTCGAGTGTGAATCCACCCGCCGCGCAGTTGTCACTATTGAAGTTGCCCTGGCAATAGCCGACGCGGATCCAGTTTGCTACAAGTGACGTCAGGCGGCTGCGGTACTCGCGTGCGAGCAAAACGACTTTCTCATGGGTGGTTAGTTTATCGTCGATGACGTCACTGTACTCACGATCGATCAAGTGCAACACAATTTTCTCAAGCTCCTCCATCGCCTTCGGGTGTTCCTGCTTGCGGGCACGGCGACTGAAGAGTTCGAGTTGGCCTACCCGAATGAACGACGGCGCGACGCGTGTTGAAATAGCGATTGCCTCCGACACCAACATATCGGGATCCATCGAGCGCGAGCCTTCCGAGTACCACGGCCGTTGGACCGTCTCTGTTTTAGAAACATACAAACTCAGCGACCGTGACGTCGGCACTCCAAGCGCATGCATGTATTCCTGTGCCAGAAACTCCCGAACACTCGATCGCAGGACAGCCCGACCATCTGCTCCGCGGCAGTATGGCGTGGGGCCACCACCTTTCAACTGCATTTCCCAACGTTGACCGTTGATGACTGCCTCAAGCACGGAAACTGCTCGACCGTCGCCGTATCCGTTGCCGGTCTGGAACGGGCACTGTTGGTAGTATTCAGTACCGAAGATGGAGAGTGTGTATCCACACGCCCACCCTACATTGCGCATCGGCTCTGGCACGTGCGACAGGTCGCCGGAGAACATACGGATAAAGTCGGCTGACTGCGCCATATTGTCGGTGAAGCCAAGCTCGCGAAAAAGGTTTTTGCTGTGCGTGATGTACTCCGGGTCTTTGATTGCCGTGGGATTGACGGGGACATAGTGTCCCGAGAAGACTTGTCTCGGCTGGTGGTCAGCACCGTTTGCCTTCGCGTCAGGATCACTATTAAGCGTGTCAACGAACGAGTAGTTCGCCAACTTTGCAAGATCATCGAGCGTGGCAACGGTGGGTGAGGTTTCCTGGGGCAGTCGATTTGTCATATTGCTTTCGTGATTAAGGCTAAATACCGGGACATATACTCTTAGTGGTTAGCTGCCATTGAGTTTGTAATATCTACAACCCCATCGTAGCTGAATCTCTGAATCATTATGCTCGCGTTTTCGGATTCCCCGGGAATAGCATTAGCTCACGAGCAGCGTCACAACCGATCCAGATGGTGCGTGGCACTTCATATGTGGTAAAACTCACACATGCGCGTCCTTTAAGATTGAGCATATTAACCCGATGGTCGATTATTAACTCAAGCCATTGGACATGATGGCTTGGCAGGAAGCCGTTTGCCAGGGATGGCACTTCCTGCTTTAGAAGCATCGTGGTTGGACCACGATCATTAACAAACATACAAGGATTGTGCAGATGATAGCCACCACAGAAACTCAAATAGACTCACTATCTGTGAATGACGTCCACAGAAAACTTGTCGATCGTCTTACCGATATGTGTCGCAAATCGGCCATAAAATCAGTCTGGCCCTTCAGGTACAACACGAGCGGATGGAGCTCAGGACACTAAGTGAGCAAAGTCTGAAGGATATTGGTATTGAACGTCACACCGCTGATCGAGAATCGTGCAGATCAATTTTTGACGTGCCAGCGAACAGAACGCTATAGATCAATTTTTGGCACTGAATTCGGACGACGGACTACCTTAGTGACATTGCCCTTCCTCTCAATCTATGGCGGTGTGCATCATGTGCACACTGGTTTTGACTGGCGGTCAGCAGAGTGTCGTCTAAACGCTAACTCTGATGAGGTGCCGGTCAGGCACGGCCTGAGCGCACGGGTAAACCAGTCCGTGGCACTGCCTACGTGGTAAAACTCACACATGGGCGTCCTTTTAGATTGAGAGTTTTAACCCGGTGGTCGATTATTACCTCAAGCCATCTGCTACACGGGTGGTTTGGATCAAGGAAGCAGTTTGCCATGGACGGCACTTCTTATCTTTGCAACAATTATGAAAAGAGGTACAGCTCACTGTCGCTTGAATACCAGTTCCGAAAGTTTCGCAACATCATGAATTACATAGTCGTTTTTTTTCCAGGTAATCAAGCCGTTCGTTTCCAGGGCCTTTAACTCTCTGGTGACCGCCTCCCGGTGAGTGCTGACTCTCGACGCCAATTCGGCATGTGTCGGCGCGCTGGTAAGCGCGATTTCAGGTGAATCAGCGCTGGCATCAGAGGCCAGACGCAAAAGTTCGCAGTGAATTCTCTGCACCACAGAAAGCGCGCTGAATTCAAATACCTTTTGCATATTGCCACGCACCATCGCCGCTAGCCGCAGCAATACATATCGCTGAACATCACGGTGCTGATGTATGACCCGTTTAAACTGATCGCTTGTCATGACCGCGAGATGGCAGTCTTCCATTGAAAGACAGTCACTGCTTCTTTGCAATCCGTCAATCGCTGATAGCTCTCCGAACATCATCCCGGGCAGCAGCTCTTCAAAATGGATCTGCTTACCAGTTTGTGCAAACGTGCAGACTCGAACCCGTCCAGACACCAGAAAATACACGTCAGTACCAGGGCTTTTGTTGGCGATAACAAACTGGCCTTTTTCTACCTTGTACATGCGAAGATCTCTGGCAATAAGTTCTCGCTTACCGATACTCAGACCACGAAAAATATCAAATGTCCCGAGAGCAGTTCCTGAAACATCCCCATTTTCATGCATTGTGTCTATTTATCCTCAGGAGTAAGGGCTACCGCCAAATGCAGAATACGCTCTGACTGGATTCAGATCTACCTACACTATATAGAGCATCAGAGCTTTTTCATCTGATAACACTAGGCGTTTGATTCCTAACCGCTATTCCGTTCGCGAAAAATACACAGTGCCTGTAACTCATAGATAGGAGAGATAAGGCAATAACAGCACAGATATCGCCGCAGTTTAACGACCACAGAGCGAATTACCGCTCAGCCTTAAATATTAATCTATTTTTCCGGTCAACCACAAAATACTCGGTCCAGGCATCTTTTTTATAAGCATGTCGGTGGTAATTGCTAGTTCCAGCTTAAGCTGGATTGATCCGACCTCGTGTCGCCGTTTAACAACAACGGCCGCTTCGCAAAACGGTAGAATACATTTTTGCAAAACAGTTCCGGAGGGATATCTGAATTCTTATATCGCCATAGATCGGCAATTTTCCATATTCAACAACACACCGCTGCCAGACCACACCTCCGGCAGTGCGCTGTTTGCGGATATATCAGGCTTCACGCCGCTGACCTCCACACTCGCGCGGGAAATGGGCTCCCAGCGCGGACCGGAAGAACTCAACCATCAGATAAACAGTGTGTTCAGCGCTCTGGTCAACAATGTCCGGCAATTCCACGGCAGTGTCGTCGTCTTCGGTGGAGATGCAATCACCTGTTGGTTCGACCAGGACGACGGCGCAAAAGGCACTGCGTGTGCTATGGCCATGCAAGAGTCAATGCGCCAGTTCGAAACCATTCAGATCACCCCGTCCAGCTCAGTATCAATGCACCTGAAAGTTGCTGTTGTCTGCGGAGAAGCACGCCGTTTTGTTGTTGGTGACAGATCGATCCAATTGATTGATGTTCTAGCTGGCCATTTACTCGAACGTCTGGCAGATGCCGAGAAACAGCTCGAAAAAGGAGAAGTGATTGTTGGCGATGAGATAGCACAGTTGTTTGGCGACCAAATGAACATTCGCAGCTGGCGCACCGGTGACAATAATGACAAATTTGCGGTAGTTGATTGCCTGAACAAAGATATCGCAGAAATGCCCTGGCCAGCCCCGCCACGGCTTACAGATGAGGTCACCAAAGAGTGGTTGCACAAACCGGTTTTTCAACGACTCCTCAATGCTCCAGCACAATTTCTTGCCGGACTGCGCCCCGTCACACCACTATTCGTGAGCTTCTCTGGTATCGACTACGATGACGATCCACACTCGGCTGAAAAGCTTGATCAGGTTATCCAATGGTTACAACAAATCGCAGTGCGCTATGGCGGCTTGCTTATTTCTCTAAATATAGGTGACAAAGGCAGTTACTGCCAACTGGCTTTTGGCGCGATGGTGCTGCATGAAAACGATACCATTCGCGCTATTGCTGCTGCAAAGGACATACAGGCTCCCCCGACAGAATTGGAGTTTCTGAAAAACATCAAGATAGGTATCAGTCGGGGTATAGTCTACGCTGGTGCCTACGGAGGACCGGACCGAACTACTTATGGCACCACAGGTGAAGACGTCAATCTGTGCGCACGCCTGATGAGCAAGGCAAACGGTGGGCAAATACTGGTGACGCCAGCGGTTGTGTCAATTGCCGCAGACACCTATCAGTTTACAGCATACAAACAAACCAGACTCAAAGGCTTTGCAGAGCCAATCACGCTTTACTCAATGAGCGGTGATAAGCAGGCTCAAAACCGGTCAAACCCGACATTACAAAATAGCTCGCCTCTTGTTGGACGTATAGCAGAGAAAAAACTACTGTCTGATGCACTCATACAGCTTTTAAAACAAAGCAGCCAGGTAATAAAAATACAGGGCGACCCCGGTATAGGTAAGTCACGAATAGTGGCCGATCTCATTGAACACCACGATACTCAAAAGATTCAATGCCTGAACGGAGCCGGCAACGCAATTGAAATCAACACCGCCTACCATGCATGGCGCCCGATTTTCCGTACCTTGTATGCCGACGAAATCAACACTGAAGCGCAACATAACGAAGCACTGGTTAACCGGATACTCGGTCATGACCCTGAGCTTATCCCACTGGCCCCACTGTTAAATGTTGTGCTACCACTATCGATACCGGAAACAGATTTAACCCGCCAAATGACTGGTAGCCTGCGCGCCTTTAACATTCAGTCGCTTTTGGCTGCACTAATACGTAAAGCCGCCGAACAGCAACCACTGCTGATCGTCATGGAAGATGCGCACTGGATGGACTCGGCATCGTGGAGCCTGCTGACCAAAACACAGGATGAAGTAAAGCCTCTATTGTTGGTCGTCGCCACCCGGCCAATGGAGACACCACCGCGCGAAATGCAACTGCTGGAGGCGACACCGGGTTTTTCATTAATTTCACTCGATAACATGGACACCGATACCATCGACGGGATTGTCTGTAATCGTTTAGGTGCTGAAAGCCTGCCCGCCGCCATCGCCACATTTATTCATGAAAAAGCCGGTGGCAATCCATTCTTCAGTGAAGAGCTCGCAGTTGCCCTGCGTGACAACAGACTCATCTCTGTTAACGACGGCAAGATCAAGATCGAACATCAGGGAGATATCGGCACCATAGACTTCCCGGACACGATTCAGGGTGTGATAATCAGCCGTATAGATCAACTTCCCCCGACCTCACAACTCAGTTTAAAAATTGCCAGCATCATTGGGCGATTCTTTAATATTAGTGAAGTCAGCGGCATACACCCCTCTGAAGAAAAATCAATTTCAATCAAAGAACAGCTCAACAATCCCCTTGAAGTTGATCTGGTACGCACGCAGCAGGCAGACCCTGACAGTTCTTATTTTTTTAAACACATCATTACGCAGGAAGTCGCCTATAACCTGCTGACATTCTCACAACGCCGAAATTTGCATCAGGATGCAGCGGAACTGTACGAGAAACTACATGCACGCGAAAACATCACCGACTACCCGGTACTCGCTCATCACTGGTTACACGCAGAGGTACACGATAAAGCCATCGAAAGCCTGGATAAAGCAGGCGCGCAGGCACTGCGCCGTGGTGCGTTTAGAGAAGCCATTCAGTTTATTGAAAAAGCCTATTCATTGAGCCTTGAGCACGGCATAGACAATGAGCCTGTTGCACTGGCTCGTCGACGCGGCGATCTGGGAATCGCGTACCTGAAAACCGGCAATCTGAAAAGCAGCCGTGAAAATCTGGAAGCATCGCTTCAACACCTGAACAGACCACTACCGGGTGATATGGACGGTATTCAAAAGGGTATTAAACAGCAGAAGCAACGCCAATTTAAACATCGAATGCTGCCGTTCCTGTTTGTCGGATCAGTAAAGGACAAAAAGACCAAAGAAGAGAATATAATTGCCGCCAAGTCTTACGAACCTCTGGCGCAAATTTTCTATCATGGAAATGACCCGGTTAGGTATCTGTATGCAAGTTTGAATTTACTAAACCTTGCAGAACAGGTTGGCCCCTCCCCACAGCTCACCAAGGCATACGGTCAATCCACAAACACAGCATCCATCATGAATCGCAAACGCTTATCCAAAGTGTATTCGCGCCTTGCTACAAAGTCGTTAACCGCAGACACACCACTCACTGATGTGGCCCTGACCAAAGAATTTGTAGCCATTGCATGGGCAGGTGTAGGTCGCTGGCCTGAAGCCAATAAATTAAGTGTTGAAGCAATGGAAATCAGTGAGCGACTGGCTGATCACCGACGCTGGAATGAAAATATTTCAATCAATGCGTTAACGCGCTACCCAACGGGCGATGCCATCGAGTCGCTGCGACTAAGAGAACAATTACTAGCAGCCGGGCGCCGCGATGGTGACATCCAGATACAGGGCTGGGCACTGCTTGAGCAAGCTGAAATTGCAATTCACCAACAACGCTATGACGATGCGTACGAATTACTTAAAACTGCAGCTGAGCTCGGCCCGGCCATCGGTCGTGCTGAAGAAATCTGGCTGTACGGCATGTTCAGCTGGGTTAACTACCAATTGGGTAACACCGAGGACGCCCGTACTGCGGGGCTCGAAGCTTATAACAGGCTTTCTAAAGGACCACCGACAGCGTTCTACACGTTAGAAGGTTATTCGGCCACCGTGCAGTTATTTATTACCCTGAGCAATCAAACCGGTGATCCGGCAGATCTGGAAATGGCAACAGATTCACTTCATCATCTAAATCGATTCGCAAACGTCTTCACCATAGGTGTTCCTCGCGCTTCGTTGTGGCAGGGCACCTTGGAAGTTCAAGCCGGCAATGTAGAGCAAGCGTTAAGCACATGGAAAAGCGGCTTGAAGCAGGCCACACGCATGGGCATGTTATATGAGCAGGCGTTGCTGCAGTGCGAGCTGGCGAAACATAGCAACAAGGAAAGCGACCGGCAGATCTACCTTGCAGATGCAAAATCCTCGCTGAAGATCTTTGGCGCTACCAGTCGGCTACCCTAAAACTACTCCAACCTACAACGGTTTTATAAGTGGCAGATATTGTCCGTGAAACCCAAATGGCAGCGCTAGTGGAACAACAGCCCGGCCAAGTTCAGTATAGGAGCTAGCGTCCAGCACCAACAGAAACGTGGTATTTTCACTGGCGTTTAATACCACTGAAACTATCACTCCATCGTCTTCTGACTTAGCGTTCGGTGCCGGTATAAATACAGGCTCACCCGGGTAGCAGTGTTCCTCACTCCAGAGCAACGTCTGTTTTTCTCTGATGTTCACTTTGACCAGTTGATTAAACCAGTCACCTGGCTGGTCCCGCCTGAAACTAATACCATAGGCATGGTTATATTCTTTTCCGTTGTAGTAGCGGTAGTTGATCCGCGGCAGTTCAATTGAGTGCTCGCTGAGTGTTTCACCTGTAGTATCACCGCCGCTTAACGACAACAAATACCGGCGGTACTCGGCTGAGGCCAGCACCTCCGGTTGATCACTGCACAGATGATCAAGAGATAATTGGGAAATTATCTGTGCGTCATCAAAAGCTGCAATGTCCAGTACAATTTCATTGCCGCGCTCAAAAGCATTAATATGGTGAAACGCGAAGAATGCGGCGCTCTGACATTTTGCAACAACCTTCCCGTCTTTCTTACTAACGATCTGAAACTGCGTTTTGTCTTCAGGGTTCCATTTATAATTTTTGATAAATGGCCGGTCTAACAAACTAAACCCGACAAGCAACTGACTCGGGCAAACTCTCAAAGGGAATTCAGCCAGTACCAGGTAATTTTCTGTCATCGCAAAACTGTGCATATAAGACGGTTTTGTTACAGGAAGTGACGCGACCAGCTTTCTTTCATTGTTATTGTCACTGTGTTTGAAGATCTTGTAGTGACTGATCACAAACATACTGGTGGTGTAATTGTAGGTTTCCTTTTTATCAAAATCATATTGTGGGTGGGCAGTTGTCAGCTCTCCATTTACGCCACCGCTTGATTTAAGATGAGATTTCGTTTGTAAGGTATCGGGATCAAACTCGATAGGAATCGATGTT
>CALGJU010000101.1 GCA_937928685.1 uncultured Granulosicoccaceae bacterium | reverse complement strand
ACTGAATATCTGGATATGTTTTCTTCGGAGCGAAATCCACCAAAGGCTTGTATTGAGATTACCGTCGAAGAGGTGTTTTTGCATTGCGCCAAAGCATTGATGAGATCGTCGCTCTGGTCACCGGAAACCCGGATAGAAAGGTCATCTTTTCCGTCAATGGGCTCGATGATTAACGATCAGCTGGATATTAAAGAAACGCCGGAAGAGCAAGATTCTATGATTGAGCGATATAAACAAGATCTATAGAATAATATTCCTTACAAGAATCTTCCGCTCGTTGGGTATACGCAGCAGATTAAGCATACAATGTAGTAGGTGCGACGCTTCTATATAGCTGAGCGCAGCTTGCATACGTATCCGAAAATTCATTTTAAAAAGAGAGTCAGGACCTTGGCCGAGAAATCGAAATCCGTTGTATTTGATAAAAACCCCGGTCGCAATGCGCAAACCTATGGTATCGCCCGGCAACTTAATACCGATGAGTCATTGATTCATGAGCCGTCGATTGGCGTGATTGGCACTAAGGGTGACAGTCAGTGCTATCTTGGCGTGCAGCGCAAGGTTGAGGCAATCCACGAATACTTGCGTCAGAGCATCGGCACCGGGCGTGATCAGCTGCATATGCGTCTGGTTCAACCCGAATACACTGTCGCTACCTCAGACGGTATGCGCAACGGTACGCGGGAAATGCGTTACTCGTTGATTGGCCGTGAAGTTACCCATGACACAGTATGCGAACACCTGAGCGCCAGCGGGCTCGAAGGGACTATCGCAGTAGTCGCCTGCGATAAGCCGCCAGTGGGTACGTTGGCAGGCCTTCTGGAGCACAATCGTCCTGCCATCATTATGTCAGATGGGCCGATCCGCCCCGGGGTAGACTCGGTGACTGAACAGCCTATTGATATCATCACAGGCTTTCAGGCCGCAGCGGATACAGATGTTGATTTCAAAACCCGTATCGCTCGAGAAGCCTGTCCCGGTTACGGCAGCTGTGGTGGTATGTTCACTTATAACACCATGCAAACCTTTATCGGTGTGGTGGGTATGCAGCCGTTGCACATGGTGTCGCCACCTTCAGATGATGAGCGCCGCTTAATTGATTTTCCGAAACAGCTGGTAACTTATCTGGCAGCGATGATTGAACGCGGTCAAACACCTCGAGATATCGTCAGTCGTGATTCCATCCGTAACGCCATCATTGTGTCTATGGCCGTTGGTGGCTCCACTAACGTGATGTTACATGCACCGGAAATAGCGCGTGCAGCAGGCTTTCGTAGCTTTGCCGATGACATCATGTCACCGGAAGAATTTAATCACCTTTCACAGCATGTAGTGCCTGTGCTCACGGATGCACGCCCTTATGGTGTGTATTCCATGGTAGATATTGATGCAAAGGGTGGAGTTCAGGTGATTGTTAAGGCATTGCTTGATGCAGGTCTTTTGAATGGAGAGACAATGACGTGTACCGGTGAAACGCTGGCTGAGCAAGTGCAAGGATTAGATACCAAAGAGGTAGATGGCACGGTGGTTTATCCGGTTGAAAAGCCGTATAAAGCCACCGGCGGTCTGCGTGTACTCGGCGGTAATCTTTCACCTGAGTTCAGTGCCGTATTAAAACTTGCAGGTGTGGAAGGTGGGCTTGAAAACAATCGATTTGTTGGCAGTGCGCGAATTTTTAATGGTGAGCAAAGCCTGTTAGATACATTAGAAACCAACCCTGATAGCTTTGCCAATCATGACATGGTGATTGTGCGTTACGAGGGTCCTAGCGGTGCGCCAGGCATGCCAGAGATGCTCGATTCAACCTCCCGCATTACGACACTGTGCCGTGAACAAGATATCGTGATTGGTCTAATGACTGATGCTCGCTTTTCCGGTGGCTCAGTAGGTTTGGTGATTGGCCATGTAGGCCCTGAAGCTGCATTGGGTGGCCCGATTGCACTGATTGAAGATGGCGATGAAATTATTGCCGACCTTGATGCCAATGAACTTAACTGCACCCAACTGCAGGATGGTGCTGTCTATGCCTCACGCAAAGCCGCATGGCAAAAAGAGGTTGCCGACAACAATGGTATGCATCCGCTCTGTGGTGAAGTAGATACACGTTTGCTAAATCGCATGCGTCGTTCCGCAGTTTCTGCCGTGTACGGCGCAGGAATGCACCCTGACCGTGAGCTTTATGTTCCAGAGCCACGTGAGCCCGTCAGGACCGGCTTTGTGCCACAGAATAAGTATCGCGAAGGTTCACAAAAAGCATTTAATTGATAAAAATATGTCATTAAGACCTGTTATATCGGAACAACACGCGGTGCCGACAATGGAAGGCGCGGGTGTCAAGTTGCACCGCGCCTTTGGTTTTCAAAACCCGGAACAGTTTGATCCGTTCCTGCTGTTTGATGATTTTCGAAATGATCGCCCTGAAGATTTTCAAGCGGGCTTTCCGTGGCACCCGCATCGTGGCATAGAGACGATCACCTACGTTTTGAACGGTACGGTAGATCATGGCGACAGTCTCGGCAATGAAGGCACGCTTGGTCCTGGCTCAGTGCAATGGATGACAGCGGGTTCCGGAATACTGCATCAGGAAATGCCGAAAGGTAACGCCCAAGGTCAAATGCATGGCTTTCAATTGTGGGCTAATCTGCCCAGTGCGTTAAAGATGACAGCGCCGCGATACCAGGACATTCAAGGTGCTGATATACCGGTGGTTGTTGATAACGACGGCACGACGGTAAAAATAATTATCGGGCATTTCTGGGGCAAGCGTGGTCCCGTGGATGGCATCGCGGCCGATCCTCAATACCTTGATGTATCAATTCCTGCAGGTGTTCGCAAGAAGCTACCGATAGATACTTATCGGCGTGCTTTCGCATATGTATTTGAAGGGGCGGCACAGTTTAAAGATGCATCAGCGCCAGCAGGTATATTGGTTGAAAAGGAACTGCGAGGCCAAGAAGTAAATATTCGAGATCAAAGCGGCAATCGTACACTGGTGCAATTTGGAAGCGGATCTGAAATAGTGGTTAAAGCGTGTGCTGAAGGGGTGCGCTTTCTTCTGGTGTCCGGCGCGCCGATACAAGAGCCGGTGGCATGGCACGGGCCAATTGTCATGAACACCCGTGAGGAGATCCTAAAGGCGGTAAGTGACCTTAAAAACGATACCTTTATTAAAGCGGCGCATTGATTGGTTTAGCCACGGTGAAATCAAGTGGAGTTGTAGGCAAATTAACGCCGAACGCAACAGTTGACTATGCGCTGGCCCGCACCCTCATGCTTCACCCTAAAAGCAGTGCGGCTTGTTATTAAAAACAAAAGCGTAATGTGTAGTCTTGTAGTAAACATCGTTCCAGACTGTCCGCCACTTCTGCACAGTTCCTTCGCACTTCGTTGGTTATATTGAGCCGGTGTTTTTTGAAGCAACAGGGTTGCTGTCTCTTCCAACCAGCCCCGCCATAACTAATTTTGTTTTTTTGTTCTGTTGCCTGAGTTACCTTGGCTTGCTAAAAATTGGGTGGTCCAATGCAAT